>JBAZCI010000015.1:0-28874 GCA_041671025.1 Patescibacteria group bacterium
GTGACAATTACCCGGGAAGGCAAGAATGTCACGTATACCGTACTTGGTCCGACGGAAACAAATCCTGAAAAAGGCATCATCTCGTATCAGTCGCCGCTAGGAAAGGCATTGATGGGAAGGCGCGCAGGGGATACAGTACATTTTGAACAGGGTAAGACACATACGCAGTACACAGTGATTACTATTAGATGACAGGTTAGCACATATATGAACAGTAATTTTTTTCTTCGACTGCAGTCACTGACATCAAAACATACGGGGTGGGTCATCTTCGGATTGATCCTGCTTGCATTCATAGTCGGAACTATTCAAGTGCAATCATGGTCAGACACGATTCAATGGGTGTCTACGTTTGTTTTTACGCTCATAGTCATTTTTATTGCATATGCGTATCTTTCACGTAAGTCTGGTGCAGCTTCGTGGGCGCAAGAACAAGGACTTACATATCTCAACACAGATTGCGCTACAATCATTGAAGACCGGTTTCGGGCGAGTCCGACGAAAACTTTTTTTAATGCACGTACTTTTTTTCAACACCGACCCCATCCCGGTCGAACATTTTCTTTTACAGCTCCGTTGGATAGTGAATCGCGTCCGGTGATTAATACCATCCCCGTTATTCAGGGAACCATAGGTGGGCGCGATGTGTGGGTGTGGCCTATTTCGGGATCTCTGTCCCTGGCGTCTGTGATGTCCAATAGGTATTTTTGCGGATGGTGTTTCGAGATATCCACGCACCGCATTCCATTGACCGCTGCTGTGACAAAGAAATTTTTGGGGCATCATGACACACTTGACACCGAAAGTAATTCATTTGAAAAAGCATACAACATCAGTGTCAAACGGGACGGAATCGCTCTGCAACTGCTTGATCCGGTGATGATGGAGCTGATCCAGGGAGCGGATATTTCTGCAATTGAGTTTTCTGACCAAAGTGTAGTTCTGTATCATACACTCTATCCACCTACACGAGAGTCACTCGCAAAATATTTGTACTGGGGAACAAAAATTGCACAACAGGTTGACCGGAATTTTCCACGCGGAGGATCAGAGTAGATTGTGGAAAAAAATACTGTCCGGGAGCTAGGAAATATTACATATACCCTGCGAATAAGCCGGCGGGCGCGGCACATGCGTCTCTCCGTTCATCATGACGGGACGGTCATTATCACATCTCCTTTTGGCGTACACCAAAGTGTCGCCGAACAGTTTATCCGTCAAAAGAGTGAATGGATATCTCGACAAATTGCCCGGTTTAAAAAGTTGAACGTCCAGCCGCTACCGCGAAACAGCAGGGCGGACTATATGAAGCATAAAGAAGTCGCGCGCGCATTTGTTACAGAGCGAATAGGGCGTTATCGTGGGCAGAATACATTTACTGTCAGGGGCGTAAGCATCAGAAATCAGAAAACCCGCTGGGGCAGTTGTTCACGGAAGGGGAATATCAGCTTCAATTACCGTATTGTATTTTTACCCGTTCGGCTTGCGGAATATATTGTGGTCCATGAATTATGTCATCTGAAGCAGTTTAATCATTCACGGGCGTTTTGGGAGTTGGTTAGAAGTTTTGTGCCGGAGTATAAGGAGATACGAAGAGAATTGCAAAGGTATCGTTTAGGAGTCAGTTGATAATGGGTATAAAAAAACCGCGACAAATGTCACGGTAAGCCGGTTAATGTGATTGTTGTCGGCGTTCTATGTAGTGAACAAAAATGAGTGTCGCACCAAACAATATGCCTTGCGCCGCTCCCGAACGCAGAAGCGCGTCTGTCGGAATCTCCAGAATAAACGACGGCAGGCCTGCCAGCACAAACAGGGGTCCGAAAATTTTGACGAATATCGGATACAAAAAAATGCTGGCAATTATGGAACATCCGAGGACACTCGCATAAAGCACTGGCCTTGATGTTTGCGTCTTGTGTATCCAGGCGGTGTACGCATTGTGAAGCCACAGTTTTATCATCTTACCTCCTAACGTGATTTTGTTTTTCTCTAGGTAGTGTACCATGATTTTTTGCATTAAAATACCCTAAATAAATGATGTTAATCCCAGAGGGAGCCGTAAACCCTTAGAAACAATGAAGCCGTATAGCTCTACAGCTCGTACTGCTTATATGTGAACAAGAGGGTTAGACATTTTGTTGTCGTCGCTCGTTGTGAAATGAAAAAGCTAGTATTTTCAGTTCACTCATTCGCCCGGCTAGGTCAGCCGGTTCTGCCTGTACAAAAAAAGATGTATTTTTTTCTGTCATCCTGAGCGTAAGCGAAGGATCCCGTCCGCCCGAGGCGGGCGAGATTCTTCGGTCGGTCGCAATGAGCGACACTTCCTCAGAATGACAATTTATTAGGTGGTTAAATACTCACGAACTTTTTTTTAAGTTCATTTACTTACTAAGCAATAAAAAAACCGGCCAATCGTATGATTGTACCGGGGATGTCTTTCTACTGAAAGACGGGAAAGAGCGGTTACTCGTTGGTGCTGGCAGGTTCAGCCTGCAGTTTGACGGTAGTGCCCGTAATTCCCAACAACTCTTTGAAATTGAGGGATTCGAGGAGGGTATTCCGGACATTGGTCGGCAGAACTGAATTCTGTCCCTGCGCTGTCGCGACCCGATCGGTTGCGAAGATGAGGAGAAGCTCATTGGGAGTAGGATCGGATTCCTCCTCGTTCACGATTTTGTTAAGGAGGACGAACATGTCGCCGTCACGGTCGATTGCCCAATTGACATTCTCGACCAGCGGGTCGTCGGCATCCGGAATCGAATCGATTTCTTCTTCGAAAAGTTCGTTCGCCTTTTTATACAGGCTGTTGGCGAGCGTAGGGAGCGTCTGCAGCTGACGGGTAAGGATCGAGATTTTGCGGCGCAAACAATCGATTTCGGTCCGGTCCGCTACGATCACCGTTTGAGTGTTCAGCAATTCAAAGCCGGGCTCATTATTAAGGGTGAATCCGTCCTTGGCATTGTCCGTGTGCGTAGCTATCACATCTCCATCACTCATAAGGAGATGCAGTTTCGCGTCAGCATAGAAATCGGCTTTCATCTTATCCGGCATCTGATCGGAGATGGCGAATCGTAATGCGACACTGCGCTGGTCGACGGATTTCTGGAGTTCCGCGACCTTCGCCTTGAGATCTTTCAGATCGTGCCGTTTGTCGGCGATGTCGAGCGCTACTCTCCCGAATTCCTCGCAAGCGGTGAGGAGTTCCCGTGAGAAGTCATAATCCGCGAATGACTTGCGATCGATCGCAGTGCCATACCGCAACCGCCTCAACTGTCCGGTCTCGGTGAAGCCGTATTCCGTGACTGTGCCAGTTTGCGGCGTGCCGTCGTTATCAAAATCAGCTCCCTCGAAAAAGTTGAGGAAAGGTGTGACCTCTCCTGCGGACTTCTTTCTTTGCCTCATTACAAAATCCTCCTGATTGAGTTGTAAAAAACATATCGTACACCGTGTACAATATCCGCACAAAGTATCAGTTTTCACGTGGATTGTCAAGGGGTATCCGATTCCGGGGGTGACAGCCTCCGTAGTATCTGCTACCATACCGATTCATGAGTACCGAGAACGTAGTCCTGCGATTTTCAGATGTCAGTTTCGAGTACAGCAGTCACAAAAAACTGCTGGACGAGGTTTCGTTTTCCGTACGCTCCGGGAGCCGGATTACGCTCATGGGACAGAACGGCGCCGGTAAAAGCACAATTTTTAAACTCATTACCGGTGAAGCCAAGCCGACCGAGGGTCAGGTATCCCGTTCGCCGGGGGACGCGACGGTCGCGATAGCCCGTCAGGTGATGCCCAAGGAAGCCCTTGAATTGACCGTGCGCGATTATTTTGCCACCGCATTTTCAAAAACAGAATTCAAGCTGGACAAGCTGATCCAGGAAGTATTTGATATTGTGCATCTGTCCATACCCATTACTAAGCAGGTCAGGGAGCTCTCCGGCGGACAACAGGCGCGGTTATTGTTAGCGCATGCGCTTATTCAGAAGCCCGACATTCTGTTGCTTGATGAACCGACGAATAATCTTGACCAATACGGCATTGACCACCTGACGGGTTTCTTGGTGATGTATGAAAAAACGTGCATTGTCATTTCCCACGATGCCGATTTTTTGAACGCTTTTTCCGACGGGGTATTGTATCTCGATGTGCATACGCAAAAAGTAGAGCAGTACACGGGCAATTATACGGACGTGGTGGAGGAGATCAGTCAGCGGATCGAACGGGAGAATTTGCTCAATGCGCGCATGCAGAGACAGATCAGGGAAAAAAGGGAACAGGCGGAAGTGTTCGCCCATAAAGGCGGCAAACTCCGGTTCGTTGCCAAACGGATGCGTGAGGCTGCGGAGACCGCCGAGGAAAATATCGTGAGCGTCCGTAAGGAAGACAAGTCGATCCGTTCATTTACCATACCGGTACAGGAATTTGACAGCTACTTTGACGGCAAGATTTTGCACGTGCACAGTGTGACGTCCATGCGCGACCATAAAGTATCGGAAAAAAAGATGGATCTCGTTGTCCGCAAGAAAACACATATTGTTGTCGCCGGTCCGAACGGTATCGGCAAGAGCACGCTGCTTGCAAAGCTCGCCGCGGGCACATCCGATCAGGCGACTATTCCGCCGGAAGTGGTCATCGGATATTATCAACAGGATTTCGGAAACTTAGACGGCGATCAGATTGCCTTCGACGCACTGAAAGCGGTGATGAAGGAATATGATGAACATCAGCTCCGTTCAACTGCGGCGGGATTTCTCCTGGATGGTCCGCTGCTTGCTCGTCCCATTCATGCATTGTCAGAAGGTCAAAAAGGGTTGCTCACGTACGCGCGGCTCGTATTGCAGAAACCCGGCCTGCTGATTATGGATGAGCCGACGAATCATATTAATTTCAGACATCTGCCCGTGATTGCGGAGGCACTTGATCAATACGAGGGTGCGCTTATTATGGTTTCGCACATTCCGGATTTTGTTTCGCAAATCCGGGTAGACACGGTCATTGATCTGGAAAAGGTGTAGGGAGAATATCTCTGGCATATCGGTTGTGAAGTGCCCCCCCTTTTTATTAGTGGGGGATGGTTCGTATTGACAATATGGTTAACGTATGTTAACATAAGTATATATGGTTAACGAAAATTTTTTCTAAACTGCTGAGGTAGCAAAAATACTGGGGATTAGCCGAATTGCCGTTTTTAAGAAAATTCAAAAAGGACACATCCCTGCCCAAAAAGTCGGTCGTAGTTATGTTATTCCTGGCTCGTATATCCAGGGGAGTGCCAATGAATCCGTGACAGATGCCGAGCGGAAATCGATCGAAAAAGGGGTCAAGCGGGTAGTGCGCGAGTATGGGGAAACGTTGAGACTATTGGGAAAAGAATAAAAACGCGCATGACTGTGAAGTTTCTCACGATCGGAGAGGTTAAAGCGGTCGCACATGCGCTTGCGAAGGAGCTCATGTCATGGGATGAACCAATTCCAGATTTTGATACACGCTTTCCTCATGCGCTTGAAAGTTGTCTTGCGACACCCTTTATCCGTTTTAAAGAACATGATCCCTATCCTACGCTCGAAGATAAGGGAGCGATACTTTTTTATTTAATGAATAAAAATCATCCCTTTGAAAATGGAAATAAGCGCATTGCTATCACGGCGCTCATACTTTTTCTTTGGAAAAATAAAAAGTGGATACGCGTTGATAATCGGGAACTCTATAATTTTTCTAAGTGGGTTGCCGCAAGTAATCCCAAGCTGAAAGATCAGACGATCGCAGCGATCAAAAAATTTTTAGAATTGTACGTTGTATCTTTATAAACTGCAAGTGATATGTATACATGGGAACTCATTTTAGGAGCTTGTGCGGGGATAGTTGGGTACGCGCTAGTATCATATACGTCAGGAAAAAAAGAAGGAGCGCGGGGACGGATTCCTTCGTTGCGCATTCCCGTAGGCGACTACTATGTACACATCCATCACTGGATGTGGTCGTTGGCAATTGTCGCCGTGTTAATTTTAGTACAATTTTGGCACCCGATCGTGTACGGATTTTTATTAGGTATCATGCTGCAGGGGTTTTCGTATAAAGATTTTTATAAAATTTTTTATTGAAATTGCTTCGATCTCTGTCCATGGGCAGATTTCTTGCAATAACAAACACTGTTTTTTTCTTGTCATTGCGAGGGAGTGTCGCTCATAGCTACCGACCGAAGCAATCTCGCGGGTGTTATTATGCAGAGTCGGCCTATGTTATGCTATACTCAATCCATAAGCAACTGCGCTTAATGCCTTTTGCACTAGTATTTATCCGATAATTTACATTTTTTATGGAAATTCAAAATTCCCAAAATCAGCAGATCAAAGAGCATCCGTACGATTGGAATGCAAAACTTGTCCGGTATTTTTTGCATAATTCCCGGCTCGTGTGGGTAATTATTGCCGCTATTGTTATTGGAGGCATCTTTGCACTTATGAATTTTCAACGGCAGGGATTTCCACAGGTAGCGGTGAAACTTGTCGTGGTGCAAACACTGTATCCCGGAGCGACAGCGGAAGAAATTGAACGGCAAGTGACCGGCGTTATCGAAGCCGCAGTGAAAGACGTGAAAGGGTTAAAAGAGACGTCATCCACATCGGCAAACAGCTTTTCAAATGTTGTGGTGACCCTCGACGAGTCGGTGAACCTGGATACTGCCGTACAGGATGTGCAGTCAAAAGTGCAGGCGGTGCAGGGGGATTTGCCGAGTGACGCGGAAACACCGAAGGTACAGACGTTTTCAACAACCGGCCCGTCATTTATTTTTGGCATCACGCATGAAAGCCAGAATCTGGACACAATTCGCGGGAATGCCGATGATGTTATAGACGGATTGTCGGATGTCGAGGGGGTTAAATCAGTGTCACTCGCGGCCGAAGCGCCCGAACGGATTGTCATTACCTTTGATCCGGCCAAGATGGCGCAGGCGGGTGTTAATCTGCAGGTGCTGCAGCTCGCGCTCCAGGGAGCGAATGTTAACTTTCCTGCGGGCTCGCTTGATCTTGATAACAAGACCCAGTCAATCGTGTCGATCGGCGCGTTTACCAAGCTTGATGATATTGCCAATCTGTTTGTCGGTGTGAATCCGCAGACGCGTCAGCCGATCCGCGTGCAGGATATCGCGGAAGTGCGCAGGGGATTTGAAGACGGCCAGCGTATCGACCGTTTCGGGTATATTGAGAACGGCCAGCTGGTCAGCCGACCCGGAGTGCTCGTGAATATTGAAGTGACGAGTGAAGCGGATGTGATCAAAACCAAAAAGGCAATTGACGAACATCTCGATGAGATGAAAGCGGACGGCAAGATCAACGGAGTCACCGTGGCGGAATTAAGCAATGTTGCCCGCGATACCGAGGATCAAATCGGTGAGATCGTAAATGGTGCAGTGGGTACAAAAAAGAATTTCTTTTTACTCGGCGGCATTCAACTGCTTTTTATTGTCATGCTGCTGTTTGTGAACTGGCGCGCGGCGATAGTTGCGGCGCTGGCTATCCCGCTGTCCGTACTGTTCACATTCGGTTCGCTTGCCATCACGGGGGCAGAGTTGAATACGATAGTCCTTTTTTCCATGATTTTGGTGCTCGGGCTCATCGTCGATCCGGCGATCATTATGATTGAGTCCATCCAGCGCTACCGTGATATGAAATATTCTCCGGAAGACGCGGTACTCGAGTCAGGGCGTCGGTATGGCGCGTCATTATTCATGGCTGTCCTCGCCTCGATCATCGTGTTTGTCCCGTTTGGTGTGGTGTCCGGTATTTTTGGAGAAATCATTAAGTACATTCCGCTGACAGTCGTGCCCGCATTGATTGCGTCGTATCTTATTCCTATTGCTATTTTACCCATGTTATCTAAGTGGGTCATGCGGAAACGGACGATGAAAGCGGGTGAAGCAGAGCTTACCCATGAAGACGAGGGGTTGTGGCGTGCTGCACGGTGGTTTATGTCCGTGAGCGGAAATCTCCTCGGATCGACATGGAAGCAAATAACCACCGTCGTTGTCGCGTTAGTACTTGTTGCCGGATCTTTGGCGATTGTAGGAACCGGACAGGTGCAGATTGTGCAATTTTCCACACCCCAGGATAATCCGTATGTGTCCGTAGACGCACGGTTTACAAAAGGACTGACGTTTGCCGACCGTTCAAAAGTCGGTGAACAGATCGAACAGCTCTTCCTTAAAGAGCAGGGTGTCGCCAAATTTTTCTATTACCAACAGAGCCGTGACAGCCTGTTCGTCTTTGCGGAATTAAAACCTAAAACTGATCGTGACGAGACGCAGGCAAGTAAAGAAATTGTGAAACGCCTTCAGGCGGAAACAAAGAATATTCCCAATCTTGACGATGTTCTGGTCGGCGAGCTCGGTATCGGGCCGCCCGTGGAAGATTATCAAATCCAGGTACAGTTGAATGATAATGACCCGCAGGTACTTGAAACGGCCGCAGTCGAGATTGGTAATCACCTCCGTTCACTGGAGCATGTCACCCGTGTTGATGACGGTTTTACCGGAAAAGGCGAATCAGAAGTTCGTGTGACGCTTGATCGGGTTAAAGTACAGTTGGCGGGGCTATCCAGTTTTGAAATCGGCCAGCAGTTAAAGTCGGTGATTGGTGAGACGACCGTGACGAAATATACCGGGGAAGGCGGTTCCGCAGACGTTATTCTGAAGAACGGTGCTGTGCCGGGCAATCTTGATGCTATTCGCAATTTGCCTTTGGTCAGCGGCCAAACCGGCCAGACGGTCCGCGTTCGCGATGTTGCTTCTGTCGAAGAGGCTTCAACCGTCAGTGCCATCCAACGCTTTGACGGCCTGCGGTTTGTCAGTGTCCGCGCCCGGATCGATGACAGCAAAAATCTCGTTGCTGTCCAGCAGAAATTCAATGAGTATTTGACGGATGACAAACTGGAATCGTTAGGTATCGACAGTCGGGATTCCCGCGGAGAGTTTGATGATATTGCGCAGTCATTCCAGGAGTTGGGTATGGCGCTTGCTGCGGCGATTATCCTGACCTATATCTTTTTGGCCCTGCAGTTTAAATCGTTTTCCCAACCGCTTGTCATGTTGATTACCGTTCCGCTCTCGCTGACCGGTGTATTCCCGGCACTTTTGCTCACGGGTTCAGACCTTGGTTTTCTCGAACTGCTCGGCGTGACGATTCTCGTCGGTATTGTTGTGAGCGTCGGCATCTTCCTGATGGATTATGCAAACCAGCTGGTGAAGGAACGCGGCTACACGCCAAAAGAGGCGATCGTACAGGCCACCGGCGTCCGGTTTCGGCCGATTGTGCTGACCAAGTTAGTGGTGATCGGCGGACTGTTACCGCTTGCGATTGAATCGGAATTTTGGCGTGGGTTAGCGGTCGTCATTATTGGCGGTATTGCGCTCTCCGGCTTCCTCTCGCTTATTGTCCTGCCGATTCTCTACGTATGGATACAGCGGGGACGCGAGCGTCTACACGGGTCGTTGAGCAAGTACGAAAATTAAATGCGTTTATGAAATCACTGGTCATCTACGACTCCCGATTTGGTAATACCGAAAAGATTGCCCAAGCGATGGGTACTGGTATCGGCGGTGATGCGCGCGTAGTCCGGCTTGGCGAGATCGAAGTATCTGAAGTGCAAACGGCACGCGTACTTATCGTCGGTTCTCCCACGCAGGGAGGCATGCCGACTGCGGGACTGCAAAAATTTCTCCATGAGATTCCCGCGGGCACATTGAAGGACGTTCGTGTGGCGGCATTTGATACCCGGTTTTTGGAAAAAGATCAGAATATCGCTCTGCGTCTGCTGATGAAAACGATCGGGTATGCCGCGAGTAAAATCGAAAAAATTCTTTTGGAAAAAGGCGGTCAGCTTGCGGCTCCCGCCGAGGGATTTATCGTAACGGGCAAGGAAGGTCCGTTGCAGGAAGGCGAGGAGGAACGGGCGCAAAAGTGGGTATCTGTGATTGTGCATACGTAGAATATTCCTATCGGCAAAATAAGCTGGTGCCTATTAGCGGTAGTCTCTTTTGGTAATCTTAATTAATCTTACACTCCGGGATTTGATACGTATGATCTTCCTGAAATCTTTCTTATTTTACCCCATTTCGAGACCGACCAACGGGAGGGTGAGAAATCTTCATACAAGATAGTTCGTGCCTATGACCGAGTTTAAACTCCATGCCGTCTATATCATGGCCAATATATACAATACAACGATTTACGTTGGCATGACGAGTGATCTTCCTCGGAGAGTCATGGAACATAAAAAGAAGCTAGTAAAAAAAGGGTTTACTGCGCGGTATCATCTTACTAAACTTGTCTACTATGAAACTGGAGAAGATAGGGAGGGAGTCCTCGAACGAGAAAAGCAAATCAAGAAATATTCTCGCGAAAAAAAGAACAGGCTTATTACATCAATGAATCCGAAGTGGAAAGATGTAAGCGATCAGGTCTTGTAATATGCTGTATGAAGATTTCTCCTCCTCGGTCGCCTATTGGCGACCTCGGGTCGAAATGGAATAAGAAATTAATTATCAGTTGTAACTAATGGGAGAATGCTTTTTTGACATGTTCAAAAATTCTGTGTACAGTGCGTGTATAAAAATTGCAATTTTCGTTCACCATTCACATCAAGAAATGGAGGGTCAACATGACTCCGGAAGGATTACGAGCTATAGCGGTTGCATGGCTGGATGCATTCAATGACCGTGATATTGATGCGTTGCTCAAGTTATACGATGAGAACGCTACGCATACGAGTCAAGCGCTCAACGTGGCGAACTCCGCAACTCAGGGTCTGATACAGGGTCAGTCCCAAATGAGGGTCTGGTGGACAACGGCATTTGAGAAGCATCAAACGCTACGGTATATTTTGATGCACCTGTGGATTGATGATGCTCAAAGTGCGATGACTATCGAATATCGGCGTCTTGTTAAAGGAGAGCCGCAAGCCGTCATGGCTGAAGTACTTGAAGTTAATCAGCTTGGTTTGATCATCCGGTCACGAGTCTATCGTGGGTTGCAGGAACATATGTAGCATTAACACGATTTTGGTCGTGTTTTTTTATCGGTTGCGTAGATATATCTTGACACTGTGCGCCGGTATGGTAGTGTAACGGAAAACCGAAAACAATATCGTATCACACTATCCTCGGAGGATCAGTTGAACAAAGTCGTTACCACAAGCGTATTCCGGGTCCCGGCAATATCTCACGTCGTTTTTACAAAAGCGTCGCATACGTATTACGTAAGTACTCAACTTGGCGTGGACGTTGCCGGCAAGTTGGTCGGCGATGGGATTGTCGAGCAAACGGCGAAAGCACTCCAGAATTTGGAAGCCGTGCTCACGGACGTGGGCGTTCCTGTCAAAAGCATCGTCAAGGTAAGTGTATTTCTTACGTCGCTTGATCACTGGAAAGAAGTGAGAGGGTTGCTTGATACCTTTTTTGATGGTCACGAACCCGCGCGGGACATCCCGATCATCACGCCAATGTCGTTAACCGGCGCACTCGTCGGTTTCAGCGCTATTGCTGTTGGAATATAATTTTCCGTCTACTTCTAGCCCGCTCACTCAGAGCCGGGCGTTTTTTTTATGTCTCGATGCTAACTTACGTAAAAGAAGAAAAAAGGGTAAAATAATTGTGGTATACAGTATTTTTTTAACATACGTGTTGTTACCTTTGTAAGCATGATTCGTTGTATGTATACGAGTAGCCGTATTTCATAGAGTATGCAGAAGTCTATGGACGCAACAAAAGAGCAGGAGGTCATCGCCGCATGTCATCGGGGAGATAGCGCCCGGTTCGCTGAACTGTATGACGCATATATTGAAAAGATATACCGGTTCATCTATTTTCGCACGAATCACCGGCAGACTGCGGAGGATCTGACCAGCGCTACATTTATTAAAGCATTCGAGCACATCAAAAAATTCAGTACAGGGTCATTCTCATCATGGCTGTACCGTATCGCTCGAAATACCGTTATCGATCATTATCGCACGGCGAAAAAAGTATCGCCGTATGATGATCTGCATGATGCGGTGAGTACGGATGCTCCTGATGTCGATGCTGATCGAACGCTCCTGCTCAAACAAGCACAACAGATTCTCGGCGCGCTTGCGCAAGATCACCGCGATATTGTTATGATGCGATTATGGGACGATCTGCCGTATGCGCGGATTGCTGAACTGACGGGGAAGTCTGAAGGTAATTGCAAGATGATCGTGTCCCGTTCGTTACACAAAATTCGCAAAGCATTTCCTTTAATCGCTACGGCGATAGCTATACTATTAATTTTTTTATGCGTATGACCCTTCAGGAAAAAATCGACAGTCTGGTATCTGAACTGCTGGTTAACGACCCGAAGCTTCACCATCAGGAGCCGCAGGTCAGACATATCGTGAGCGTGCTCTTGCAGGCAAAGCCTGACGCGGTGATTAATGACCGATTCCGGAAACAGCTTCGTGAGCAGCTGCAGACATTGTCAGCGCCACAATTCACATCACAACCTGCCTCCCGATTTTCCGTCTTTCTCAGACCGCTGGCATTTAGCGCCGGTGTTGCGGCAGTCATTCTTATTGTAGCGGTCCCGCTGTGGAGAAACCAGCAGAATGGAACTCCGCTTTCGATTACCGTGTCTAATTCAATTACCCGTTTGGGCACTAATGCATTCGGTGATTTATCCGCCGGCATTTCTGGGAGCCGCGATTCGGCATCAAAGGAATCCGCCGGGGGATCAGTGCCGACTTCTGTGTCAAGTAATACGCTGTCTCAGGATATCGCCACCAGCCCGTCCGCGCGTCCCGAGCCGATAGCGGAAACGCGATACCGGTATGTATATGCTGGGAATTTTCCTGCCGTCACGCAATCGAGCGATGTGGTGAAACGCGTTAAGAACGCCAAAGCGTTTCCCTCGGTATCCAATCTGAATGAATTCGGTCTGAATATGATCGGCTTGTCCTCCTTTCCCAATCTGACCATGGCGAACATTCAATTTACCGACGGGCAGGACAACGGATATACTATCGACGTGAACGCACAGGAAGGTACGGCAATGATCAGTAGCGCCGCGCTCTACGGCGGCAAGGAAACGATTCTTCGTTGCGACGGCGCGAATTGCGATTCATCTGCGTCAGCATCGTCAGCGGTCGATGCATTGCCGGATGAAGAAGCGTTGACGATTGCGAATCAGTTTTTGCTGAGTCATGCCATTTCAACGCAGGGATACGGCGAGCCGGCGGTTATCGATCCGTATGCGGGCATTGATTTGTTGGCGCTTGATAGCCGTATGTACGTCCCTGAAACCGTCCAGGTGGTTTTTCCGCTGATCATCAACGGCGTATCTGTCTATACTGCGTCCGGTGACCTGATGGGCATGCAGGTCGCCGTCAGCTCCAGGACTCGCAGTGTAGTTTCTGTTTCAACGCTAATCGAGCATACATATGCGAGCTCGTCATATCAGAATGAGACCGACCGATCAGTACTGCAAGCAATCATGGAGCGCGGAGGTATGTATGATTATCAGCCAGAGACGGCGGCCCAAACCGTCGATATCACTCTCCGTGATCCTCGTATTGCGTATCTTTCGGTCGCACAGTATAGCGGTACTGAGTATGAGGAGCTGTATGTCCCCGCGCTCATATTTGACGTTGATCCGGGTGATACTGACGCACTTGCGTGGAAAAAAAGGGTGATTGTGCCGCTGGTAAAAGATGTGATCATTTCGGCCGGAGGTGCTACAGGAGTTGGCGTTGCTGAGCCTTCAGTGCCGGATACGGCGCCGGATGTAGTGGGGGAATAAGATCATTTCCCGGGGTGATTCCTCCGGGATAAAGGTGTATACTTGCGGTATATGTCTTTCAACAAAGTTATTCGTGCGACAATACTGTTGGTTTTGCTTGGCGTTTCGGTATACGTCATATTTAGTTTGTTTAACTGCCATGATGACTGGTGCAACACATTTGACAGCGTAAAAAATACTGCATCGCCGGTCTATACCAATCAGGAATCAGTAACGAATACAGCGGATGTCTCAATCCATGTGATCAATCCGGTCGATAATGCTCTAGTTGTGTCACCGCTACACTTCAGTGGGACTGCCCGGGGTAGCTGGTTCTTTGAAGCAAGTTTTCCCGTCGTACTCAAGGATAATGCGGGCAACGTCATCGGAAACGGCATCGCACAGGCGCAAAGTGACTGGATGACGGAAGATTTTGTGCAGTTTGCCGGAGTGCTTACGTTTACTGATCCGTCGACTTCGGAGGGCGCCCTGGTATTTACCCAGGATAATCCGGCGGATTTGCCGGGCGCACAAACAATCAGTGTGCCGGTACAATTTTCTCAATAATAAAAAACGGCACAAGTGATCTTATGCCGTCGGCATTCTTTTAGCTTCGCCTGCAAAAGCTATGCGTGCTTGTGCTGTTCGATAATGCTGCGCAACCGACGCGGTAAGTACATATCCGATTCCGAGGATAGTAACAAGCATTTTACATGCGAATGGCAGTCTCAGTATCATGGGCGGCAGTACGCTTCGGCACTCGAGCGCCGCTTTCTGATTTGCGTGATGAAGACGGACATGCTCACCTGTATTCATTCGCAATTGCCGTGAATCAACCGAAATCAAGATTGCTATGGAAGTGAAGTATGTGTGGCATGACATAACCATCGCGGCGGCGCATGAAATGGCGACTGTTTTTTCCGAGGGAAAGGGGATAAGAATCCCTTGATGAGCTAATACCCAAACCGCGACGCAGTAGAGCGCGCCGTAGAATAGAACGACGGACTCAACGAAACATTGGTACCATAACAGCCGGTGTTTTTGCAGTGCCACAGATAAAGACCACGACTTGCCGAGATATTGCGCAGATTGATATGCTGTCCATACCATCAGGAGAACAATAACCAGAACTAACATTTTTACACCCTCCTCATGAATTCGTAAGGTCAATTTTACTGAATCTACTATACCTCTCAGATATACGGTGTCAAATACACGGAGCGGGTATATACTGAGTGTGGCTCACTTATGCTGCATATACATCTGAAACAGGCAGGCATTATTTGGATTCACGGACTCATCATCCTGCTTATTTGGTTTTCTCCATTTTTGTTCCACTGGCTGGGAATTCTTATCGGTATTGCGCTATACGTCGTCCAAATTATTATCGTAGGGGATTGTGTACTGACACGAAAGCAATTTGGCGTGAAGAAGCGCGGTCCGACATTTTATTATTATCTGCTCGTCAAGCTCGGTTTTCATCCTGACATGCAGCGAGTGCGGTGGATTTCAGATTACATTATGCCTGTAATCATTTTTCTTTTGGCAATCATGTGGCAGGTCGTATTGCATCATCAGCCGTTCGTAAAATAATCATCATCTTTCTCATTAGACGAAAACTATGTCAGTCTTTTTATTTTTCCCACATGTGTTAAGATGCGATGAAATAGTAACAAAACATTGACAATATCTAATTTTTATGGTAAAATACATATGTTAAGTGGATATTTAATAACAAATATGGAAACAAAAACAAACAGTCAGTTCAGTCCAGCAGCTTCTCTACACCCCCGAACCCGAAGGTTCGGTTTGTTAGCTTTTGTATTGCCTGCGTCACTTCTTATATACGGGCTTGCGATGGCGACGCAATTGCAGGCGGGGAATGGCATAGCGCTGTTTCCTTCCCTCAAGAAAAGCGTACCGCCGTCGGTGTACACCTGCACGACTCTCGGATGGCCTGCGTCACTTAATGCAGCGGCGCAAGCGGGCGACCGTGCATCACTGGATAGCGGTATTGCAGAACAAACGCAGTCACTGCGAAGCGCGACAAATCCTTCTGTTAATCAGGTAGCTTTACGGACAAATCTTTCCGATCGCAAAGAGTCTCAACGACGCCTATTGTTTACTGACGCTGAAGCAGTCATGAATTCCTTGCTTACCCCTCAGATGGCTTCTGCGTATCGTACGTGGACTAAAAATTGCGTTGAAGAAAAGATTCGGGTAGAGGGAACGCTTGAGCAATACATTGCTGACCCGGTTGACGGTGCGGCACAGGGTATCGAAGTATGGACCGTAAAAACGCCGGCCGGCAAGTCATACACACTGCATCCGGTGGGAGAACAGCATGCAGCGCTTCTCGTTGGATCCGAAGTAGCCGTAGACGGATACCGCATTGATGAGCACATATTCTTCAATGCGGAAAATGGCTTGGTTGAAAATGCCGCAGAACCCGCAACCGGCTACAATGTACTTTTAGCACGTGAAGCACAGGATTTCGTGCTTGGTCCGCAGGAAACGATTGTCCTGCTTGCAAATTTTCAAAATACCAGTCAGCCCTCGTTAAGTCAAAGCACGGTTTCCTACCGAGTGTTTACCGACATGAACGGCTACTACCAGAATAATTCATACGGCAATATTTCCGTTGTCGGCGAAGTGCGTAATTGGAAAACCGTACCGATCAACCAGAGCTGTGACATGAATGCCATGTTGAATGCGGCCCTAGTTGCATTTGACGCCGATGTCGATTTTTCTCAATATGAGCGCGTGATTGTTATTTCTCCGTTTGGTCCGTCGTGTTCCTGGGGCGGAATCAGCACCGTGGGAAAAACATCTATCACTACTGATGACGGGGTTGTAGCAGCTTCCGCGTCATTTGCTGTTGCCAATTACGCCGGCACGACCTTGCTTGCCCATGAATACGGACACGGATTAGGATTGCACCACGCCAGTTTTTACAATTGTCCCGGGGTACCGTTTCAGGAGAGCGGATGCGATCTAACAGAATATGGTGATCCGTTCAGCATTATGGGGGCTAATCTAAATTTCGGGTATTTTAATGCTCTCGAAAAAAATTATCTCGGATGGTTTACGCCGTCAAATATACTGACGGTTACCCAGAATGGGACATATACGATTGATCATCTTGAAGTTGCCTCGTTAAATCTCAAAGCGCTGAAGATCCAGCGTGCAGAAGATGATTACCTGTATGTTGAATTCCGTCAGCCGATCGGACATGATATCAATTTCGGCTTTACAAACGGATATGACGGTGCGTTAGTGCATTTCCACGGATTCCAGGATTTTACAGGACCACTGGCAAACCGTTCGTTTTTGCTTGATGCCGCACATGGTGCTGGGTGGGGCAATGTAAATGATTCTGCGCTGACTCCCGGCCAGACATTTGTAGATCCGCTCACGCAAACCGCAGTTACCACCGTTGAAAAAGGGGACGGGACGCTTGATGTACAGGTTACACTCGGCAAGACTGATTTTACTTCGCCGGCAGTAGCGATTACCGCGCCTGAAAACAATGCAACAGTAGGTGGCGTATTCACGGTTGAAGTAGATGCGACTGATGCTTCGGGAATTTCACGCGTCGAGTTGCACAGTCTGCAAACGCTCAAAAGCGCTATCGCTACAGATACGACATTTCCGTATTCATTTCAGCTTGATAGCCGTAATTACCCGGTCGGTCCCAATGGTTTTTTTGCCATTGCGTATGACAATGCCGGAAATCCGTACGGTGTTACGGACAACAAAGGTACATCCGCATTCACCACCTTTATCATGAGTGAGGGCGACACTACCCCTCCGGAAGTGACTATGATCACCCCGGTTGACGGAGGCGCAGCTCATAATCCGGTATCATTTCTTGCGCATGCAAGTGATAACGGATCGCTGACCACTACGTTACTCTACGTAGACGGTGTTTCAAAGTTTATGCTGTTTGGCGGTACTACGGTAGATATCGGCGGTCCTTTGACCTTGACGACGGGACTCCATACCGCGTACGCAAAATCTACAGATACCTCAAGCCTGACGACTACGACGCCAATCGTCACCTTCCTCGTTGATGATACCGTTCCGCAAGTTGTATTGACTGCTCCTGCAGAGGGTGCGCAGTTAAGCGGTTTTGTGGACCTCACAGCGGATGCATCGGATAATGACGCAATTCAAAAAGTTGCATTTGTTATGGACAGTTCTGTCGTGCTCAACGAAGACAGTACTGCACCGTATGCCTTTGCGCTTGATAGTTCAACGGTATCAGCAGGCGCCCACACGATACAGGCCAAAGCCTATGATCGAGCGGGCAATGTGACCACGTCTGTGAGTCACGGTGTGACGATTTTTCACTCGGCCACATTTGTATGCGGCGATGTTGACGGAAATGCGATCGTGACCATTTCGGATATCGTGAGTCTCATCAACTACATATTCAACGGCACGTTTATTTCAGACCCGCTTGCCGCATCGGATGTGGACGGCAACGGCTTGGTAACAATTTCTGACGCTGTCTATCTGATTCAGTTTATCTTTTCGGGAGGACCCGCACCGGCATGTCCGGCGAGCGGCACCTCAGTTGAAAAAGGTGCAAACGCTACTGAAGGGATGACCATCGAAGAATTCAGAGCTGCTCATTCGGAAGTATTTGGATCGTAATACGATCATTAGAAAAGCGTTCCCTGGTATTGCTGGGGGACGCTTTTGGGTTAGTGTTGCTCTTTGTGTTAGACACAGATTTTGCGCATAACAGTTTCACTGCGTTCATGTTTTTCTTTGAGTCAAAGGACTCGAACTGTACTGTACGATTTAAAGCGGGGTAGGTATACTACCGCATATGATATCCACAATAATCGATTTTCTGGCCATTCTTACCATTGTCGGCGATGCGTTGATCGTTATCGCACTGGTGTTCTTTGCGGGTATGCGTAATCAACGCATGCGCGGAGTGGTGGTACGGGTAGGCAAGCATGGAATCGCCTTTGCATGCATCGTGGCTGTCATCGCAACAGTGGGAAGCCTGTTTCTTTCGGAAATCGCGCACTTTACACCCTGTCGTCTGTGCTGGTTTCAGCGTATACTGATGTATCCCCAGATCGTTGTCTTGGGCGTCGCACTCTGGAAAAAAGAGCGCAGGATCTCTGTCATGAACGCCGCTATTCTTTCCATCATTGGTCTCGGATTTGCGAAGTATCATTATTATCTACAGATGTTTTCCGATTCTGTGAAACCCTGTTCGACATTTGATCCGGTATCCTGTACAGAAAAGGTTATAGTGCATTTCGGGTATATTACCATACCGATGATGGCGCTTACCGCTTTTGCCTTGATTCTACTTTTCCTCACAAGTGTCTACGTAGCTGATAAAAAAAATCAGACAGAATCTGTCGGAAAATAATATGGCCGCTATACTGTACAACGACCGTCAGTCAACATATCCGGTTTTCTTTATTATTTTTGTTATCGAGTGCCTGTTGTGCGCGGGATTATCTGTCTATGCATATATTCAGGGTGATTTTGACGTCATCATTGTTTCGCTTATCGCGCTGGTCATTTTGGGAATTATTTTTGTGAGTTTTTTATGGATGCAAGTTTTTGTGTATGATGATCGGCTCACGGTCAGGTACGGGTTTTTCAATAAAACAATCTTTTTTAAGGATATTCGGAAAATCACTGTCGAGCCGTATGATTTCTGGAAGTACGGTGGATGGGGAATACGATGGAATTGGACTGATCATTCGACGGCGTGGGTGACACGCTCGGGCGTCGGGATTCAAATGCATATGGATCGCAAGGCGTGTTTTATATCGGTACGCGAGCCAGAAAAAGTATTTACTATCGTCCACGGGCGCCTCGCGCAGTAGCATACACATCAGGGTTGATGGGAAAATATAGTTATACACAGTACCTGATTGACAGGGGGAGCGTGAGTGTACTATCCTGTGTAGTAGGCACTAATATATATCCCATATGATCAAGCCATCGTTTCAGCTGTTAGGAGAACTTGAACGTCAAATAATGGAGGTGGTGTGGCGACGGGACGAATCTACGGTTCGTGATATCGTTGAGGTTCTTAGAAAAAAACGTACAATCGCGTATACGACGGTCATGACGGTAATGAACCGTCTTGCAGACAAAAATATCCTGCGGCGAAAAGATCACGCAGGCGCTTTTGTGTACTCGTCCGCAGAGCCGCGGGAATCCTTTTTCCGTCGGGCGTCGAGTTCGGTCATTCGTAAACTTATCGCCGAATGCGGTGATGTCGCACTTGCGCAGTTTGTTGAAGCGCTGGATGATGTCGATCCGGCGAAACTTGCGGTACTCGAGAAAAAATTACGGCAACGACGGTCATGAATTCACATCGTATTTCACAGCGCACCTTCTTCCTCTTTGCGGGTAGCGGAGCAGGAATTATAGCCGGTGCGGCAGTAGTTGCGTTTGCGCTTGTTCCGCATTTCAACTCGTTTGCGGGAGTTTCAATCGCACGCGTTGTAAATGCATGTAACCAACTGGTATCGACGATCGCCGGCAGGGATATTTTGATGAGTTCGATAAAAGCTTCGGTGTTTATCATTTTAAGTCTTTTTTTCGTGATTACCGCCGTTATGGTCGGGAAAACCGGATGGAGCGTCTATCGGTGTGCGCACTCGCTGTCAAAAGCCGTATACAGACGAAATGAACGGGTGGTCCGCATTGCACGCGAGATAGGGCTACAGTCGGTGGGTACAGTCGAGGATTCGGGGACGCGTGTATTCAGTATCGGACTCATCTCGCCGCGGGTCGTGATCAGCCGTACAGTTGTTGATATGCTCACCGATGAAGAACTTCGCTCCGTGTTGCTCCATGAACATTATCATTGCATGCGTCATGATACGGCGCGATTATTTGTTACCGCCATTTTGCAGCAGATCTTTTGGTTTGTGCCGGGCATGAAACGGTTTGCCGATCATGTGCGCAAAAGCATTGAAATTGCCGCAGATGATCATGCGATTCTGGCTCAGAAGGACAGCGTCCCATTGGGAAGTGCGTTGATGAAAATACTCCGTCAGCCAAACCGGATCATTGAGCATAACGCTATTCCGGCTTTTTCTGCGGTTAACGACCGGATTGAACGGCTCATTGATTCTTCGTACCGACCGCGTACACGACTGATGGTCATTGTACCGGTCCTCACCGTACTCTTTGTCGCGCTCTCCGTCTTTTTTGCGCGGGGTATTGCCGCAGCGCCGCAGTTTTCCGTCAGCGGGACAGAACTGCACATGGCTACCCAGGCGCAGGTATGTCCGGGTTTTGTTCCTGAACTGCTCATGAGCATATCAAAGAATCAATCGTGCGAGACGGGTATTGTCGCCGCATGTAGCGGTAATCAGTCGCGCGCAAGATAGCCATGCGCACCCAGGATATCTATATGAGCGGCATGCATTGCGATGCATGCGAAAAAACGATTACGCGAGTACTTGATCGTATCGGTGTGCGTGTAGTGTCGATTCGTCATACTGATCCCCGTGTCCGTATAGAGTATACGGATGATCGTTTGGTGTTTACTGATATCGTGAAGGCAATTAATGATGTCGGGTATGATGCGACGGAAACGATGCCTGCCGTGACGAAGTCACTCTCGTTTATTGGGCATGTTCGCAACATAAAACGGTCATTGCTGTCGGATCGGGAAGCCTATGTAACGGAAAAACGAATTCTCTGGAGCACACTGGCGACGTTAGGTGTTGTTGCCGCGCTTGAATACCTGATGTATTTTATCTTTTTTTGGAATACGGAAAATTTTTGGATACAACACGGTCAGTATATCGCGTATCTCACGGTCGCGGTTGTTGCGCTGGGCGGCGCAATTAAACATCAGCGCGCATATCGTGGAGCGGTTTCCTGCATGAGCGGGATGATGATCGGTATGACGATAGGGATGATGGCCGGTTTGCTGATCGGTATCGTGATCGGCGCAACGAACGGCATGTTTGTCGGATCCGTCTTCACTATGGCCGTAGCGATGGGCGTGGGCGCTTGGGTTGGCGCGTGCTGCGGAGTTATGGGCGCGATGGAGGGGCTTATGGCCGGACTCATGGGAGGAACAATGGGACCTATGCTTGCGGTTATGCTTATTTCAGACCGGATCGGTTATTTTTTCCCGATATTTTTTATTGCTTGCCTAATTATTTTGGGAGGACTGAGTTATATGGTGTATAAGGAAAACAAAGGACGGACGCCTGATGTGCGACCCTACGCTTTTTGGCCGTATACGTTTGTCAATGCCGGTGTAGTCATCATCGGAACGATATTGATTGTTGCGGGTCCTCGTGCGGCATTTTTACAGTAGAACGCTTTTCAACATATGGAGAAAAAAATGACCATAGCCATCTCGGGCATGCACTGTGCATCGTGCAGTACGCTGATTACAATGGAATTAGAAGATATGGGCGTGCAGGCAGTGATTCATCGGGAAACAGAACGCGGCGATCTTGCTTTTGACGCGAACCAGGTAACCGCAGAGAGTATCATTGAGCGTATCGGCAATATCGGATATACCGCGCGGGTTATCGAAAATCAAGCGTCATGAATGCGACCGCAATTCCTTCGTTCTTTTCATTTTTTTTCGGCGTGTTATCGATCATTTCGCCCTGTGTCATTGTGCTCTTGCCGGCATATTTTGCCGCTATTACGGGGATAGGGACGCGGGATATTCTGCAGAGTGAATCGTCACCGACACTCCGACGCAGAATTGTTATCAATGCCCTGATATTTGTTACCGGATTTTTTCTTATATTCATTCCCCTTGGCGCTCTGATCGGTCTTGCCTCTCAGTATATCGTACATGCGCGTACGGTCATCGGCATTATCGGCGGAAGCATCATTCTGCTCCTCGGCATCCATGCATTGAAACCGCTTCCATTTTTGAAATGGACACAACGTGATGCCCGTGTATCATATATGCCCCGGGCGCATTCGGCTGTCAGTATACTTTTTTTTGGAGCCACATTTGCTTTTGTCTGGACGCCGTGTGTCGGACCGTATCTCCTGAGTGTGATTGCATTCGTCGGCGTGAGCGGGAATATTGCCGCCGGAATGGGATACTTCGCCCTGTATTCATTGGGCCTTGCGAGCACGCTGGTACTACTCGCGCTTCTCATTGGTCATTTTGCGCAGGTAGGTACGTTTTTAAGAATGCATGCGCGTGGTATTGAAATTATCGGGGGGGTTATATTTATCGTCATTGGCATCCTGATGGTGACGAATCAGCTGTATCTTACTAACGTATACATCAATACCATTTTTAATGATTTTCAACCTGAGTCGTGGTTCTAAAACTATATATATGAAAACACAACAACCCCAAGATGATTCCGCTTTTTTCCGCAATACATTGATTGTTATCGGTATCATTGTGGTCATTGGATCGGTGACCGCATGGCGCCTCGGTTCATCAGGAAATGTCGGATCAGATGCCGATGATCAGCAGGCGCAAGCGTCAATTGATCAGCCCGATGCGTCCGGTGCGTATCCTATTACCGTATCGTCCTCCGGCTACAGTCCGACCGAAGTTGTCGTGAAGCAGGGTGAGCGCGTTAAGCTTAAGTTAACGACAAATAAAACGTACGGGTGCGCGCGCGCATTTACTATTCCCAAGTTGGGCATTGTCCGTAATTTGGAGGCGACGGGGACGGATACAGTTGAATTCGTCGCAGAAGAAAAGGGTCAGTTTGTGTTTCAGTGCTCGATGGGGATGTTCCAGGGAGTTATTCGGGTCATCTAAGTACCTTTATTTATGGATATCCGGCAGATCATCGGCATATTTCTTGTCTTTGCAATTATCGGCATATTTTTACTGTGGCTCCGGTTTCAGCGCAAACAACAAAAGGCAGAATCGCACGGCGGTGTTCAGGAGGTAACGGTACTGGTCAAAGGAGCATATGACCCGTCGCATATTAGTGTTCAGTCGGGGATTCCGGTGCGCATTCATTTTAACCGGCAGGAGGATGCAGAGTGTTCCCGGTTTGTGACATTTGACGGGCTGAACATGCGTAAAGATTTGGGCGCTTTTGCAATTACTGACGTAGAATTTACACCGAAGCACAAGGGCGAAATCAGATTCACCTGTGATATGGGGATGTATCAGGGGAAGATTATTGTTCATGAGTAATACCGATATGGAAAAACAATCATCGGCCGACACGGTCCAGCTGTCATTACAGGGCATGCATTGTGCGAGTTGTGCACAGCTGATTGAGCGTACGCTCAAAAAAGTAAAAGGTGTTGAAAGCGTATCCGTCAATTATGGGACAGAGCGTGCCCATGTAACATTTGACCGGGAAGCGGTGAGCATCGACGCTTTGCGTACAAAGGTGAGTGAAATAGGATATGAGGCGTCTGAGTATGCCCAAACCCAGGATTCACATCAAGAAGAAGAGAAAAAAAGGGAAACGGGCATCCGTGCCATACGGAACCGGTTTATCATGACGACACTGCTTGCCGTTCCTGTTCTTGTTTTGAGTATGGGCATGCGCGTGATCCCGGCCATTGAAGAAATCCGATACCGTGAGTGGATTCAATTTATACTTGCCGTACCGATACAATTTTGGGCGGGGTGGCAATTTTACCGTGGATTTTGGGGAGCATTACGCGCACGTACTGCAAATATGGATTCGCTGATTGCTATAGGTACGTCGGCAGCGTTTATCTATTCAGTGTTTGTGGTTGTAGGACTTGTTGAAGGCGAAGTCTATTTTGAAATATCCAGCATCCTTATCGCATTTGTTTTGTTGGGAAAATGGCTTGAAGCGCGCGCAAAAGGTAAGACAGGTGAAGCGATAAAAAAACTCATGGATCTTGCTCCCAAAACGGCGCTTGTACTGCGAGACGGTATAGAGCGGGAAATATCGCTTGAAGAAGTACATGTCGGAGACAACATCCGTGTAAAGCCGGGGATGCAGATACCGGTTGACGGGATCGTGATCAGCGGCAATTCATCGGTGAATGAATCGATGGTCACCGGTGAAAGCATACCGGTTGAAAAAATAGCCGGGGCTGTGGTTATCGGCGGTACCCTCAATGTCCACGGGACGCTCTTGTTCAAGGCTACAAAAGTAGGAAAGGATACATTGCTTGCAGGCATCATACGCCTGGTGGAAGATGCGCAGGCATCCAAGGCGCCTATCCAGCGTTTTGCGGACACGGTTTCGGCGTATTTTGTGCCCGCAGTGATTGCGATTGCACTTATCACATTTATTGCGTGGTATTTTCTTGCGATGCAGCCGTTCGTCGAAAGTCTCTTGGCGTTTGTCTCTGTCCTTGTTATCGCTTGTCCGTGCGCGCTTGGACTTGCAACGCCAACGGCTATCATTACCGGAACGGGCATCGGCGCATCCCGCGGCATGTTGATCAAAGGCGGGGAAGCGCTTGAGGCGGCACGAAAAATTGATACGGTGGTTTTTGATAAGACGGGAACGCTCACACAAGGCAAGCCCGCGGTTACGGATATTCAGCTGATGCCCTCGGCGGAACACATGCTGACGTATGCAGCGCACAGCATTCCCAAGAGCGATCCTTCACATATGTTGTTACAGATTGCGGCATCAGTTGAAGCGACGTCAGAACATCCTCTCGCTGACGCCATAGTCCAGGCGGCTACGGTACAGGGGATTCCGTTGCTTTCCATCAGCAATTTCTCCGCTCAGCCCGGTAAAGGTGTCACTGCGGCGCTGACTCCGGCGCAGGGGGTCACTGCGTCCTATACGATTATTCTCGGTAACCGGCTCGCCATGCAGGACGCGGGACTCGAGACCGCTGAAGCGGAAGAGAGCCTGCAGAAATTTGAGCGCGAAGGAAAAACAACGGTACTCGTTGCGTTGTTGGGAAATGCAGATGCCGACCGTTCGCAGGTACTAGGTATCATTGCCGTTGCAGACATGCCTAAATCAAACGCGGCATCGGCAATCATGTCACTTCAAAAGCATGGCATGGATGTGGTGATGATTACGGGCGATACTCGCCGCACCGGAGAAGCGGTCGCACGGACGCTGGGCATATCGCAGGTCATCAGTGAAGTACTGCCTCAGGACAAAGCCCGGCAGGTAAAAAAACTCCAAGCCGGGGGTAAAAAAGTCGCGTTTGTCGGAGACGGCGTCAATGATGCACCGGCGCTAGCTTCAGCGGATCTTGGGATAGCGGTAGGGTCGGGGACGGATGTCGCACTGGAAACCGGACAGATTGTACTGGTCAGGAATGATTTGATGGATGTCGAGCGGGCATTACGGCTTTCCCGTAGGACATTTCGCACGATTGTCCAAAACCTGTTCTGGGCGCTTATGTATAATGTGGCGGGGATTCCGATTGCGGCGGGGGTGTTTTATCCCATTTTTGGGTGGCAGTTGCGACCCGAAATTGCGGGGGCGGCAATGGCATTATCAAGTGTTTCCGTAGTGACCAATTCACTGCTTCTTCGGCGGTGGAAGGGATGAGTGTGATGTGAATAAGTCTCTTGACCTATTTGTGTAAAACTACTACAATCGGTAGTAGAACCTTGATATGCATATGTGTTCATATCGGTATGGTATACTGAAACGGTATGAATGATATACCGCCGCTTGAATCAACTCCCAAACCGCTGTACTTTCACTGGTGGTTTCTTACCCTTATTTTTGCGGTTGTGCTGGTAGCGGGAAGCTTTTCTATTTTGCTCTACAAATACATCAAAGGCATACAAACGGGTGAGGTGACCGTGGAGCGGGGTTTTACGCAGGATCCCGGAGCTGCTACTACCGGAATTACGTATGCCGATGTGGTAACGGATGATGATCCGTCGCTGGGCACAAAAGACGCAAAAGTTACCATCGTGCAGTTTGCAGATTTCCAGTGTCCGTACTGCCAGGAGGCATTTCCTATCATACGCGAGCTGACGTCGAAATATCAGGATCAGGTGCACTTTATTATTAGAGATTTTCCGCTTATTGATATTCACCCGGATGCGGAATCCGCCGCAATAGCCGCCTCATGCGTGGCCGCGCAGAGTATTGATAAGTTTTGGTCATACCATGATCAGCTCTATATCAATCAGTCTGATCTTTCGCCGGGGGCGCTGAGGAGATACGCGCAGAATGTGGGCGCTCAACTGGAGGCGTTTGATCGATGTATCACAGATGAATCGGTTCTTGCGGAAATCAATGCGGATTATGCCGCCGGGGTTGAAGCAGGAGTAGTGGGAACACCTACTTTTTTCATCAATGGGCAAAAGGTGGAAGGCGTCATACCGCGGGATATTTTTGAACAAGTTATCATCTCTGAATCGGAACAGCAAGGGACGTAAGCATTCGTATTGACTATAACATTTTAGAAATTCATTATTATTAAGTGTCAATTCATATCACTATGGAAAAAGAACATCGAAATGACGGAACATCGGGGTCTGGCTCATCAGCAGGACTGATGAATTCATCGCCCAAAGTAACATTTTATTTCGGTTTAATGTCGGGTATTGCCGTTGTCAGCATCGTCGGTTTTTTTCTGACGTTTTCAATGTTGCGCAATGAAGTGTCCGGAACCGGTACAAACAAAACTGCCGGCACGACAAATACTGCCGCGGCACCGACGAACACCGCGGGAACCGTTCCGACTGCAGCTCCGACAAAAGTAGATATCGCCGTGAAGGACACTGATTACATCCGCGGTAATGCAGATGCTAAGGTTACACTTATCGAATATTCTGATTTTGAGTGTCCGTTTTGCGCAACGGTCCGGCCAACCATAGATCAGGTTCTCGAGCAATACGGCGACGATGTACGGCTTATCTACCGTCATTATCCGCTTTCATTCCATCCTCAGGCTCAAAAGGCAGCTGAAGCATCCGAATGCGCCGCAGAGCAGGACAAGTTCTGGGAAATGCACGACAAACTGTTTGACATGAATACCGCCGGAACATTGAGTCTTGCAAACTTTAAGAAGGCGGCAGGAGAGCTCAGTTTGAATCAGAACCAGTTCGATACCTGTCTTGACTCAGGTAAGTATCAGCAAAAGGTAACTGATGATCTCAACGAAGGCACGCAGTACGGTGTGCAGGGAACACCCGCGACATTCGTGAACGGAACATTGGTTTCAGGGGCCGTGCCGCTTGCACAGTTCACCGCAGCGGTTGACGCAGCACTGAACAGCTAAATTATTCTGGCATGTTATTCGGCGCCTATCCTGATCCGATTGCGTTCAGGGTAGGCGCTTTTGGTATCCATTGGTACGCGATACTTATTTTGATTGGTGCGAGTGCGGGAACATGGGTCGCCGTTTACTGTGCGCGGGTGAAGAATATTGCGTCGGTGCTGGTGTGGGATTTTGTACTTATCGTGACCCCTGTGTTGATCATATGCGGCAGGCTTGCGTATGTATTGAGCCATCTTGGCCAGTATCCGTCGTTTGCCTCGGCGTTGCGGATATGGGAGGGTGGCATGTCCATTCACGGGGCAATTGGCGGCGCGATTCTAACGGCCATTATCTTTGCCCGGATGCGCAAAATTTCCGTATGGACATTGCTTGATGTCATTTTTCCGGGCGCGGCAATTGCGTATGCGATAGGCAGGTGGGGAAATTATTTTAATCAGGAGGTATTCGGTCCGTCGACTGATGTTTCTTGGGGCGTACCGATCGATGTATTTCACCGGCCCGTTCAGTACATTGGCAGTATGTACTTTCATCCTACATGGTTGTATGAGTCATTGTGGAGCCTGGTCATTTTTTTCTGTTTATTTTTTCTCTTTACAAAATTATCAAAAATTCCCGGCGTTGTGAGCGCTCTCTATATGATGTTGTATTATACAGGAAGGTTCGGACTTGAATTTTTACGTCTTGATTCGGTGTATCTTTTCGGTCAGGTCACAGCAACACACATGGTGAGCGTCGTCGCTATTTTGCTTGGAGCTGTCGTACTGTATTTCCGTTTGCATGTATTGAGAAAACAGGCGACAGCTGATATCACACGCGACGGATAAGCATTGACGGTCTGGGTATGTTTTTCTCTATATGCCAAAGCCGAGCATCTCGGGTGTACGGATGTGTTTTTGTATTGCCTAAATAGCAGGGGTGGGGGTCGAA
>JBAZCI010000016.1:0-27833 GCA_041671025.1 Patescibacteria group bacterium
TACGTTACTAATAGGACCCAGTATGGTTCCACTGTTCAGCATGCTATTAATCCCTGTTTTTACATGATCGCCCATCAGAGTGCCGATAAAGAGAGAATGTGTATCGATGCATGCCTCATTCAACTGTACCTTGATGGGGGAATACGTATTTTTTAAATCACTGGTCGTGGTTCCCGCGCCGAGATTGCACCAACTGCCAATATAACTGTGGCCGAGGAAGCCGTGGTGCTGTTTATTTGAGTACGGAAGCATGACGCTGTCTTCGACTTCGCCGCCGACTTTGCAGGTGTGACCGATGGTCGTGCCGCCGTAGATTGTCGCGCCCGCTTTAATCACTGTGTCGTGTCCGACATAGATCGGGCCTTTGAGAACGCTGTTGGCCATAATTGTCACATCATGATCAATGACAATCGGTCCGTTTGAAGCATCCAGTACGACGCCCGGCTCCGCGACGCTTCCGGGAGCCATGAATATATGTTTCGGGTTCATCATGACTGTTGTTGAATATAGGGTACCCTCCTGTTTGCCGAGAGGAAAAATAGCCGCATCCCGTTGGAGTGCTCCGCCGTTATCCTGCATGAGTTCCCAGATATGGCTGTACAGTTTTATTGAAATTTCGTCATTAGGAATTGATCCGCGTGTTTCTTTTAAGTATTCAAAAATATTTCCTGTGTGCTGTTCGGTCAATTTTATCCGTGCGGCCACAATGACCGAATCCTGCATATAAAAAGTGGCATTGCCGGGGAGTTCCACAATTTCTGCAAGGCGTTCGGGGTGCGCCACACGCGCGTTGACAAAGAGATAGTCTCCGGGCTCAAACACATTCATCGGCGTAGTGTCCTCGAGTTCAACGATTGTTGCAATGTCTTCACGACAGGCCACAGTTGCGGTAAGTGTCGAAAAGGATAATGCAAAACGATGATACCTGGGGGTTGCACCGTGAAGCAGCTCCCATATGGGGTGGAAATAGTGCAATGGTTCAAATGAAGAGACGGTGTCGTCTTCAAAGACGCACAGAAATGTAGGTTCAATTTGGTATTTCTTTTTTTTGGAAAAAAGTCCCATATTATTCGACAGTTACGCTCTTGGCTAAATTTCGAGGCTGGTCAACGTCGCACCCCCGTTCTACCGCGACAAAATATGCGAGTAATTGGAGTGGAATTGTTGTCACCAGCGGGGAGAGTTCGATAGGCACCTCAGGAACTCGCAGGATGTGCTGAGCCTTCGCCTCAATTGCGCTGTCGTTCTCATTTGCCACAACAATGATTTCTCCTTTTCGTGCCAGAATTTCCTCCATGTTTGAAAGTATTTTTGGGTACAGGGGATCGTTGTTGAGCGCGATGACAACTGACGGCATTTTTTCATCGATCAAAGCAATCGGGCCATGCTTCATTTCGGCTGCCGGATATCCCTCGGCATGTATGTATGAAATCTCTTTGAGCTTCAGCGCTCCCTCGAGTGCGACAGGAAAGTTGATTCCTCTGCCGAGAAAAAGAAAATGATTCCGTTCGGCATACCGTTTTGCGATTTCCTGGATTTTCTTTTCATTCTCAGGTTGAATGATATCTTGCATGCGCTTTGGAATGTGTTGAAGAGCGGTAAGGAGATTGTGGGCACGTTGTTCGGACATACCGCGCGTTTTTCCAAGTAGGATGCTCAACAGGGTGAGGACGGTAATTTGCGCGGTAAACGCCTTTGTTGAGGCAACTCCGATTTCCGGTCCGGCGTGGAGGTATACGCCGCCGTCTGTTTCACGGGCGATGGTGCTACCAACGACATTAGAAATGCCCAGAACGGTTGCGCCCCGGCGCTTTGCCTCGCGCAATGCGGCAAGCGTATCTGCGGTCTCACCTGACTGGCTGATGACGAGAACGATTGTTCCTGGCTCGATAATGGGGGAACGGTATCTGAATTCAGAGGCGTATTCGACTTCGACGGGGATGTGCGCCAACTCTTCAATGAGATATTCACCGACAAGACCGGCATGCCATGAAGTGCCGCAGGCGGTAATAATGATACGTTTCACGTCCTTGAGCTTATCTAAATTTTCGGTCAATCCGAGTAGTCGGGCATTATTCTTATCCAAATCGATCCGGCCGCGCATCGTGTCTCTAATTGCATGCGGCTGTTCGTCGATTTCTTTTTTCATGAAATGGTCGTACCCTCCCTTTTCGATACGTTTAGCGTCCCATTCCACGGTGACGGACTTGCGATGGATAGGGATATTCGCAAGTGAAATGATTTTATACCCTTTGGGAGTCAGATGCGCTATTTCTCCGTCCTCGAGATGCACCATTTCTTTTGTGTGGTGGACAAATGCGGAAGGATCCGAGGCTACGAAATACTCATTCTTCCCAATGCCAAGCACTAGCGGGCTTTGATTTCGTGCGGCAACTATTTCATCAGGATTATTCGTATTCACTGCGACAATCGCATACGCGCCCTCGAGATCATTCAGCGCAGACCGCACCGCCTCGAGAAAATTGCCGTTTGCGTATTCTTCAATCAAATGGGGGATCACTTCGGTGTCCGTTTCGCTCGAAAACATATGACCCTTTTTTTGCAGCATCGTTTTGAGCGTCCGGTAGTTTTCAATAATTCCGTTGTGGGCGACAGCGACCTGGATTTTTTTCTCCAAAGGACAGCCGGTGTGCGGATGTGCGTTTTCCTCCGTTACGCCGCCGTGCGTTGCCCAGCGCGTATGGCCGATGGCCACCATGCCGCCGCCGGGGAGGTCGTGCGTCACTTCTTCGAGATTATGTATTTTGCCTACCTGCTTTTTTATCGTCAGATGGCCGTCGGCGGGGATGGCAATACCCGCGGAGTCATAGCCGCGATACTCGAGTCGATGTAGGCCTTCAATGACGATATCTCGTGTGTTTTTTTTGCCGATATACCCTATGATTCCGCACATAGTTAGATGATGGCTAGTTTTTTACCGATGGTGGTGAAAGCATCAATAGCTTGGTCTATCTGCTCATCAGTATGAGCAGCGGAAAGTTGTACGCGAATGCGTGCGAGCCCTTGCGGGACGACCGGATACCAGAAGCCGATCACGTAGATGCCTGCACTGATGAGTTGCTGGGCCATGTCGGCCGCAACGGTCGCGTCACCAAGCATGATTGGGACGATCGGGTGTCCGTCGCCTCGGATGGTAAAACCGGCGGTTGTCATTGCCGCACGAAATCGCTCAGTATTATGCATCAGCCGTTTACGCGCTTCGCTTAGTGTATCAGTGTGGTCAAGAATATATTGTGTCGTCGCAACGATAACCGGCGCGAGTGAATTAGAAAAAAGGTATGGACGTGAGCGTTGTCGGAGCAATTCGACAATGTCTTTTCGTGCGGCGGTAAATCCTCCTGACGCTCCGCCGAATGCTTTGCCGAATGTTGATGTAATGATATCTACGCGGCCTTCCGTCCCGGTCGCTTCCATCGTTCCTTTGCCCGTGGCGCCGATGACGCCCGATGCATGTGAATCATCAACCATGACCGCAGCGCTGTATCTGTCCGCCAAATCGCAGATGTCTTTGAGTTTCGCAATCTCACCGTCCATGCTGAATACGCCGTCCGTAACGATAAGCCTGACGCGTTTTCCTTGGGATGCCTTTAACTGCTCCTCGAGGTCTTTCATATCGTGATGCTTGTATCTGAATCGTTCAGCTTTGCACAGGCGAACCCCGTCAATAATACTTGCATGATTAAGTTCGTCAGAAATAATGGCATCATCAGCGGTCAAAAGCGTTTCAAATAAACCGGCATTTGCATCAAAGCAGGATGAATATAAAATAGCGTCATCCGTCCCAAGATATGAGGCAATCGTTTTTTCAAGTGCAACATGCTGTTCTTGCGTTCCGGCTATAAATCGTACTGAGGAGAGGCCGTATCCGTATCGGTCGAGCGCCTCATGAGCAGCTTTAATGACAGCGGGATCATTTGCAAGTCCGAGGTAATTATTCGCGCAAAAGTTCAGAACAGCCTTGCCGTTGACGGTTATCTTATTACTCTGTGGCGAACTTAACTGTCGCTCTGTTTTCCACAGGCCCTTTTCCTTTATTTCCTTGATAGTTGCCGCGATGACCGAACGCAATTGGTCGTACATAGATACTAGTAGGTTAAGACGATTTTAGGATGAGCAAGCAGATGCTGTTCAAATGTTTCTGTCGTTGCTTCATGGAAGGGGAGGAGTGTTCCTTTGCCCTGATTCATCAGATCATTCCACAGGTGTGTTTGAATACCATTGGACTGGTCTTCAAGCAGTCGCTGAGTTGTTTCCCATGTCTGGAATATCTGTCGGCCAATGATAGAGTGCAGGGTTATTCCGCGTACAATCATCCGGTCAAACTGGCGCAAAACAATATCTCCATTTTTTATGCCAAACAGGATGACATCTCCTCCGCGACGGACTATTTGCAGTGCAGAATTAACGCTTGCGTGAAATCCGGCCATTTCCATGACGATATCGGTGCCGACGCCATCCGTAACTTCACGAATTTTTTTGACCAGTTCAGCGTCGTATCCATCCGCAGGATCACGCCGGGTTTTAAACGTATGATCTGCGCCGAATGACCGTGCAATTTCAAGTTTGCTGTCATTTGGGTCAACGGCTATGAGTTTTTTTACCCCGAGCGCTTTCGCGATGAGCATAGACATGAGACCAATCGGGCCGCATCCCATGACGGTCAGCGTTTTGTCACGGACATCCACGCGGGTTGTCGCATGCACCGCATTGCCAAACGGCTCCTGCATGCAGGCGATTTCTGGCCGGATTTTATTCACGTCCGTTTTCCAAAGTATTTTTGCCGGCACTTTGATATATTCAGCAAATACGCCGTCGATGCCGATGCCGAGGATGATCTCATCAGTACAGACGTGCTTCTCACCGCGGACACACTGGTAGCATTTGCCACAAGTAATGTGCGATTCCGCGCTCACCAAGTCGCCTTTTTTATAGGAAAAGTTTTTTTCTACCGCGGATCCTATTTCAACAATTTCTCCGAAAAATTCATGGCCGACAATCCGCTGGCTTTTCTGTTCGCGTTTTAACGATTCAAAGATATTATCCCGAAACGCGGTTCGAAACCATATGCCGCGGTCCGATCCGCACACGCCCGCAGTTTTCAATTTGACGATGACCCAGTCTTTTTCATCAGGACGGTTTTTTTCATCAAGAACGGGATCGGCGACGATAGTTTTTTTTAGGCCTTTCGTTGTCTCCCACGGATCGGAAGTATTGTATGTAAATGCGTGCATAGGGTGCTTAGGTTAATGTCCTATATAATTGTTCAAAAATAAGTTTTTGCGTCGAAACGATATTCTCATCGGTAAGAATGACGCCATGCAACTTTTTCTCCAGATCGATTGATATCATTGCCATCTTGTTTGCATAGAGAATAATATACGCAGGACTGCTTTCTGTTTTTGTCAGCCATCTTCGTTCGTCCAGTCCCCATAAACTGCCGCCTGACCCCAGCGCGATCACTTTGACGGTGATTCCCTTTTGTATCCGCTTTTTTGCAAAATTTGGAAAGTCGGTGTACAGGTATTCTCTCACATCGGCAGAGGAGTATGCGTAGTATTCCTTTTTTGGATATCCGGTCATGGTGGTGAGTACATCCTGGAGGATTGTTTTGATCCCGGACGGTCCTTCGTAATATTTTACGACAGGCTGATTGGCGACGGATTGCATGCGAGACCGTAAATCGGGGAGCGCCTCGATGATGTTCTTTTTGGTCTGTTGAAGCTTTTGAGCGCGGTCATCGATCAGGAGGGCGATTTTTTCGGGATCTTCCGCGACAAAGTACTGGTGGGTGCTTTTATGGAAGTAGCTGACGAGCCCAAGCTTTTGCATGCTTTTTAACGCATCGTGAACACTTCCCCGATTAATGTCGGTGGAGGAAGCGATAGTACGAATGGAGGAAGGGCCCGTTTCAAGCAGAAACAGGTATACCCGTGCCTCTTTTTCGCTAATGCCGGTTTCTCGGAGGAGTGAGAGGGTAGCCATGGTGATAAAAAGAAGTATAGCCCTTTCCTGAAAACTGTCAAGATTTTTATTGACACATTAAAAAAATACATATATTTTATCTAACTTTAGCACAAAATATAACTATATCGTGTCATGTAGTCTTGAGACTCCGTCTTGTCATGGTATACTGTACACATATGAAATATGTGATTGACGTCCATACACACTCAGATCATTCAGACGGTGATTATTCACCGCGTATTGTTGCTCGCAAAGCAAAGAAAGCCGGAATGCGTGCCGTGGTGCTCGCTGATCACAACACTGTTGAGGGGTATGCGGAATTCTCGCGAGAATGCAGAATTCTGGGGATGGATACTTTTATGGGGATAGAGGTAAGTACAAAAGTTCAAGGGATAGAGATGCATATCCTTGGATTTTCTCGTCGTTTTAACGTTAAGATCCTAAGAAAAGGACTCCAAAAAAATATCAAAAGTTATGACGAGAGAATGAAAAAAGTGCTCTCACTTCTTCGTTCTGCCGGTGAGACAGAGCTGTCATTTGGTGAGATCCGTAAGTCAAAACCACGTTACGATCCTATTACGAAGTATGATGTGGCAAAAGCAATGCGCGCTGAACGAAAAGTTGGCATTGCTCAACAGCGCGATATTCAGCATTTGATGAACAGGGGAGGGATTGCTTTTGTGCCATATGGCGATGTCTTGACTGCACAAGAAGTCTGTCGACTGATTGCCGATTCGGGCGGCATAAGTGTCATGGCGCATCCGGGACAATTTTTGAGGAAGTACTCCAAAAAGAAATCTGATGGAGCGGTGTATATGCCGAAACTGATAAAAAAGTTTATCGGTTGGGGACTCTCCGGCATTGAATGTCACACTCCTGAACATTCACCAAGGGAAGAGCGTGCGTTTGTCTCCATGGCGCGTAAGCACAAGCTCATTATTACCGGAGGCACTGATTGGCATGGGGATATTCACCATCCGGAAAGGGTATTTGGCGCTTCCGGATCCACGGTCAGTGAATACGAGATTCTTAAAATCCGCCTGGAGACTGTTCGTAAGTAAAATAAAAAAAGAGCACCTTTGAAAAAATGGTGCTCTTGGTTTTTGTCTCCACGTACTTAGATGTACTGGAGAAATATCTCTTGAACGTCGATAACGGCGGCGTCTTCCATCAACCCTTCATAGAAGTGGGTTTTCTGGAAGATTTTTTCCAACTCTTCAGCCGGCATCCGATTCGCCGACACGAGTTCTTGGGCTATTTCTCGGAACACGTATAAGTCGTGCGACTTAAGCGTGTCCACGATTTGACGTTGTTGTTGTCCGCTCTTGTTCGCGAACCCTTCCCAAGGAGCAGACTCCAAATACTCAATGAGCGATGTGAGTCCCTCAGCCCGCAGAAATTCACGTAATGCTGTTTTGATTTCTACACGGCAATCAATTCGCACGCGTGAAATCTGCGACAAGAAAACGGTAATGATACCTGCCGGAGTAAAGCTCCTCCAATGTGCGAGGCGGTACGCCTTGCCAGTCAGGGTATCCGGCCAGTCGACGACCGGTTTGCCATCACGTCGGATCCGAGCCGGCATAAGGTCGATGTAGCACGCTTTTTCATCATCCGGGCCGTTCGATGTGAAATTCGCGGCTTTGGTATCAATCCCAATCGGGAATCGATTCAGCTTCAAGAGAGGATTGATACTCCGTAGGATTTGGAGTGTGGCCGCGGTGGCCGAGAGGTCGCCTCTCTTAAGTTGTTGCTGCAAGTCTATGCCATGGTATGGCATCCTCACAATCAACGTCCAAATGGACTCCCGTTGAAGCAGCTGGTAGGTGAGGCTCTCTGATGTCGGAATCCCTACCTTTAAAAGTTCACTGTGGTACAGTCGGATGTCATCACCCAACTGTTTCGCGATTCCTTCGTTTTTGAAGTCATCTTTAGAGATGATCTTCAGGACTTCTTTTTTTCCATTTCCTGTGTCCGTCAGCAGGATGACGTCTGAGTGGTAGCCTGACGGCAAAATAGAAATGATGTTGCCTTCAAGCGGAATCCCGAGGTGCGACATGACATCTTTCACGATTTCCTCCTATTGTAGTAAGATCGTTATTTTATTTGTATTCTCCTCATTCAAGTGCAAAAATTGAAAGAAGAGGCTACAAATAAATCACTGCACTGTAGCGGTTATTAAACAAAATGTCAAGGGGGGAGGCGGAATGAGTATAGAATACAAAAAAGAGTCCCACAACCCCGCCCTTCCCCCTCATTGCATTTCGGGCTCAGGGTTTTCGAAGACTCAAGCGATGGCAGATCCCTCCTCCTCGCTTAGCTCGGAGTTCAGGATTTCGGTCCGCCTTCGGCGGACCTCAACTTTCCCAGACTGCTTCAGGGGGTACATCAGCGTAACTAAAAAGAGTCCCACAACCCCGGCGATGGCCTACTTTCCCATTCGCCCAAAGCGAAAGTATCATCGGCGCTGAGATGCTTAACGACCGTGTTCGGAATGGGAACGGGTGTGGCCATCTCGCTTGTATCACCAGGGTTGTGAGACCCTTTGTAAAAAATTGTAACATGAAGAACAAGATATAGACGTATATCTTCTTTGAATACGGTTAAATACTCACGCTCTATTAGTACTCCTCCGCTTCACTCCTTACGGAGCTTTCACGTAGAGCCTATCAACCTGATGATCTTTCAGGAAGCTTAATGAAATGTAATCTTGAAGACGGCTTCACGCTTATATGCTTTCAGCGTTTATCCGTACCGAATGTCGCTACCGAGCAATGCCCCTGGTGGGACAACTCGTCGACGAGAGATTCGTTCTTCCCGGTCCTCTCGTACTAGGGAAGAGCCTTCTCACATTTCTACGCCCGCAACAGATAGGAGACCGAACTGTCTCACGACGTTCTGAACCCAGCTCGCGTACCGCTTTAATTGGCGAACAGCCAAACCATTGGGACCTTCTCCAGCCCCAGGATGCGATGAGCCGACATCGTACTTTTATCTGTGATCTCTCACAGTGCAGACTATATCTTCATCCCGTCTTCAGCAACAGGTTTCTGTAAACCATAGCTTGAATTGGTGTGACGGGAGTCGGCGTATTGCCCTCAATCAGTAAACTGAATCAAGTGAGAGCTTCCCCTTTCGGGTCAGTCGTTACGGGGTCACCCCGCCAATGGCGGGGGACTTCCCACGGTATTGTCCTTTCATCTTGAACTTGTCATATCCATCAGATGATGAGGAGTCCACCGTTATAAGCCGAATTTATTTTCTTCGATGATACTCAGGATAATCCTGAATACATCGAAGGATTTGGTATGGAATCGCTTCCATAGCACCCCAATGTGTGGTTAAGGTGCCAAACCTCCTCGTCGATATGGACTCTTGGAGGAGATCAGCCTGTTATCCCCGGAGTAGCTTTTGTCCGATGAGCTTCCGCCGTCCTATTTCGAGGACATACTACACGCTATTCCTGGCTCGCGCCAGGTCCAGCATGTAATACGCCGCGTACGGTCGGATCACTAAGTTCTGCTTTCGCAACTGCTCGACATGTTCGTCTTGCAGTTAAGCTGGCTTATGGCTTTGCCCTATCGGTCCGATTTCCATCCGGACCTAGCCAACCTTTGTAAACGCCTCCGTTACATTTTGGGAGGCGACCGCCCCAGTCAAACTACCCATCAGACACTGTCCGTTCCCCGGATTCACGGGTAAACGTTAGTCATAAAATCATTTCAGCGTGGTATTCCATATTTCGACTCCAGTCGCCCCAGAAGGCAACCTTCATAGTCTCCCACGTATTCTCGGCAGAAAAAACCTTATAACAATGCCAAACTGTAGTAAAGCTTCACGGGGTCTTTTCGTCTAGCTGCGGGTAACGAGCATCTTCACTCGTCTTGCAATTTCACCGAGTCCCTCGTTGAGAGAGTTCTCAAGTCGTTATGCCATTCGTGCAGGTCGGAACTTACCCGACAAGGAATTTCGCTACCTTAGGACGGTTATAGTTACCGCCGGCGTTCGTCAGCGCTTCAGTTCGGAGCTTGCACCCCTTACCTTAACGTTCTGACACTGGCCAGGCATCAGCCCCTATACATCACCTTACGGTTTAGCAGGGACCTGTGTTTTTGATAAACAGTCGCTTGAGATCGTTTACTGCGTCCCGCCTTGCGGCGGGAAGGCCATATACCGAAGGTACGGCCGTTGTTTTGCCGAGTTCCTAAACGAGGGTTCTCTCGTACACCTGAGGATGCTCTCCTCGCTCACCTGTGTCGGTTTACGGTACGGTTGCTACAGCGATACAGTCAACTTCCCTTTTCTAGGCACACACTCATGTAAAATTGGCTTTGCCTTGCGACGCCGCCTTTTGTCAATCCGGCTTGCGCCGAACCAACAACGTACATAACCAAAACACGTTTTACAGTATGCATATGCGTCAGGAAGAAAACTCGCTGCAACAGTGCTGGAATATTAACCAGCTGTCCATCGACTACGCCTTTCGGCCTCACCTTAGGACCGACTCACCCTGGGTCGATTTGCGTTGCCCAGGAAACCTTAAGCTTACGGTGGACGGGGTTTTCACCCGTCTTTTTGCTACTTATGCCAACATTTTCACTTCGAAGCGCTCCACCGTTTCTTGTCGAAACGACTTCGCAGCACTTCGAACGCTCCTCTACCAATAATATATTTCCGAAGAAATATGTTAGTTCCCACGTTCGGTACGAAATTTAGCCCCGATACATTTTCGGTGCACAAAAGCTTGACTAGTGAGCTGTTACGCTTTCTTTAAAGGATGGCTGCTTCTAAGCCAACCTCCTAGTTGTCTGAACTTTTGCACCCCCTTTTACACTTAATTTCGATTTAGGGACCTTACATTGGGATCTGGGCTGTCCCCCTTTTGACCAGTGAAGCTTCGACCCCACGGTCTGACTGCCCCGATACACTGCACTGGCATTCGGAGTTTGGTTTAGTAAAGTAGGCTTACGCCATCTTCACCAATTCAGTGCTCTACCACCAGTGCGTAGTTACGGGACGCTAGCCCTCAAGCTATTTCGAGGAGAACCAGCTATCGCCGAGTTCGATTGGAATTTCTCCACTATCCACGGGTCATCCCCTAGAGTTGTACGGCTAGTGGGTTCGGACCTCCCCCGCCAATTACGGCGGGTTCATCCTGCCCATGGATAGGTCACCCGGCTTCGGGTCTTGTCGACAGAATTATGAAACGCGCTTATCACGCTTGCTTTCACTGCGGCTTGCGCCCTTTTCGGGCTTAACCAAACTCTGCCGAACAAACTCGTTGGCTCATTCTTCAATAGGCACGCCGTCACTCAAGTCTTGCGACCGAGCTCCGACTCCTTGTAAGTATATGGTTTCAGATACTTTTCATCCCCCTCACCGGGGTGCTTTTTACCTTTCCCTCACGGTACTTGTTCACTATCGATCACAAAACGTATTTAGCCTTGGGGCGATAGTCGCCCCGGATTCCTATAAAATTTCACGTGTTTCATAGTACTCGAGAAAAATCATCGTAGTTCCCATTCCGTTTCACGTACGGGACTGTCACCCTCTGTGGTGAAGCTTTCCAGCTTCTTCTGCTACGGAATGGAGAGCGCCTTTCCCATCCGCCTTACGGCGGACCGGTAAGGAACTCCCGCTAGGGAGCACTACCCCGAGTCTACAGGACTCAGACATAACTCTCTCTCAACGCCCCTCCTTCATGCGGGCCTGTACCCTTCTCCACCTTGCGGTGGAGAGAAGAAGAAGTTTTGGCTGTTCCCATTTCGCTCGCCACTACTCCGGGAATGCGCCATATCACACATTGATACCCTGTCATTGCTGACAGGAGATCAAACGTGCGATCTGACATTTTTTTCTGTTCCTCTGGCTACTAAGATGTTTCAGTTCGCCAGGTGATCTTCAATGCACCTATGTATTCAGTGCATGATGTTCTGCCTCTTCGGCAGACGGGTTACCCCATTCGGAAATCCTCGGATCACAGGTTGGTTGCCACCTACCCGAGGCTTATCGCAGGCTCCTACGTCCTTCATCGTCGTTTTGTGTCAAGGCATCCACCATATACCCTTAACGAGTATTTAACCGTAATCATAAAAGATACGGTTGTCTATACTTAACTTAACTTACATCTTACGAATATGTGTTTAGGTACATATCGTAAGATCGAATTCTTCGATGCTCTTCATGTTACCTTGAATTGTCAACGTTCATTCGTGCTACAGAATGAGTTCCTAGAGCTGAGATAGAAACAGGCGAATTCGTATGCTTCTATCTCGGTTCTAAGTTGTGTATATTTAAGGATGAAAGAACGTATTACCGTGGGACCCTTCGACTCGCTCTGCTTACTCAGGGTTTGCACCTTTTGGGTGCAAAAAATCCCGCGGACGCGGGACTAAATCTAGCAACAAGATGCCAAAGCGATTTAGTCGCGCATTTTTGCTAAGGTTAGGTATTCTTGCTTCATACTGTGGAAGAAAAGTGGATTAGTTTCAACCGCTTACAGTGTAGAATGGATTATACGTCGTTTTTTTGGCTATGTCAACTATCAGCATCGATAAGTGTAGGCCGGTTGGGGGAAGGTGTGATTAAGGTGTCGAAGTGGCTTAAATTGGTTAATACTGAGCTCGTTTTAACTCGCTTGTACAATATTGACATTTGATGGTGTGCGTGATTAATTGGGATAAACAGAGACCAAAATTGTGGAGGTAGCAATATATGGGTAATTACGGTCACCAAGAGTTTCGCGTTTATTGCGAAGCGGTTCATGCCTTTGTTAAGGCATGCAGGGAACGACGAGAGGCGTCTCCTATTTCGAATGCGGAACACTCGCTCTGTACGGCGGCGGATGTGGACGCATATGCGCAAGTTCTTTCCCAAGAGTTCCAACAGGTTATGCGCCTGCAAGGAATGGCGAAGGGCTTAGGGCTCATTCAAGAAGAGTACGAGGGTGTTTGGCAGGAAGCTGTTGCAAGAGTAAATAGCGGAAAGTCTGCCTGATCTTTGTTTGCACGTTTTAATTTTCTCGCTCGAATAGTATGGGCGAGTTTTTTATTTTCTTGACAATACATACAGCAACCGTACAATACGGTTCAAAATCTGTATATCAGCTTTCCGCGTCCCTGTGATCCAGCTGATCCGCAATACGTGTCCGTACAGGATGCGTTACGTCTGACTATGGAGTACGTCAGACAACTCCAGCCGGCTGAAGATATGTAACCGTAAACCCGCCACTGCTCAATGTAGTGGTGTTTTTTTGTCCTGTACCAAAGGTAAGTTGAGAAATCTACATCAAGTCGCCTCTCAGGATGACGATACTGAATATGAGGACAAACGGAATTAATGTGACAAGAAAGGCGAGCACTGCCCCGACTGCATGATCATGCCACTTGGGTTGCAAGAATGCCCAGGTAGTTGTCGCAATCAGAATTGCGATCAGACCGCCCCACAGCGCAAAAACCCAGTTACCTATAAATTCGCCAAGCACGATACTATAATGGGCGATCCCTATGCCGACGAGTGCGATCGTGAAGCCGTATACGACGTGATGTCCGGATTGAAAAAGTTTGGTCATATGGTAAGCAATTTTTTCAGTGCAGTCATTTTTTTCTTATCAGCTTTTGCTTTTAACAGTTCCATAAGGAGTACAGGTTCCGCTAGTTTCTCTTTTTCTATCATTGAAAAAAATTCTTTTACACTTTTCCTAAAGGTTGTAATTCGCTCTCCCGCATCAAGATGGGGTGTGTGAGTTTTTTTACACGCATATGCGATATATATGTACATATCCCAATTGATTTTTGATGTGAAACGACTTTTCTTAAATAGTGTCCATTTTTTTGCTGTATAGCCTGTTTCTTCCCGAAGCTCGCGTTTTGCGGCTGCAAGTGGCTGTTCGTCATCATCAACGCGACCTCCCGGGATTGAGATAAATGGCTTTTTGTGCTGAGGTTGGAATTCACGTTGAATCAAAACTTTATGGTCATCAGTGAGCGCGATAATTAATGCGGTGTCAGGCCGGGCAACAATTTCAAAGGGATGGGTGGAACCATCATACATTTTTTGGGGCCATTGGTAGACGTCAAAAATGTCGCCGTGGAATACGCGTTTGCCGCCTTTGGGAAGTTTGATGTTGGTGCGCATATGGATAATATAGCATGGAAGGTTTAGAAAGTAGATCCCTCCCCTTGGTAAAACTTAGGGTCGGGACGCCTTAGGCGGTTCATTAAGTTAATTCAGTTGATGAGTTAATTGGGAGTATAAAAAAACCGTCTGCTGGGGAGCAAACGGCTAGGTTTCGAGATTTTTGATGATCACGAGGAGCTCTTCCCACGACTGAACGCGGAGATAATCGGTCGGGGCGCCCGTCCTGAAGAGGTCATAAAAAATACGCGATTGGACGACTCCTTCGAGATAGTCGAGAACGAACTCATTATCGTCCACGAAAACGTCGGGTCTCACCTGTTCGCAGACGCCTTTTTTGTCTTCGCTGCGCTTAACGACATGAATGCTGTCAATAAGTAGACGGTGAATCCGGCAGTACTCAACGAGCACTTCGGGGCCGACGATCGTTTGCGCGGAGATAATCACATTTCGATATCCGCGTTCTTTGAGTTCGGCTAATGCCTCGCGTGCGCCCTCAATGAGCGGATACTCCATGACTTTGCCGGAAAAATGGTGGTATATTCTGCTGCTTTTTTTCCTCCCAAATTTTTCCAAAATCGCGAGCGTCAGCAGGTCGGGGCCGAGCGGAATCTCAACTGTGAAAAGTTCTTTAATCGTCGCTTGGAGAAGCGAGCTATAATCCGCAATCACGCCGCCAAAATCGAATGCAAGGATCTTTCGAGCCATTACGCACCTCAGTATGTAAGGGTACTATTTTCTAAATTCGTTTGAATGTAACATGAGAAACCTGTTGTGTCAATCGTGTGCCGAGCATTGAATGCGCGGGTAAAAATTGATACTATCCAGGCATGAAGTTCGTCAATTCACTTCCATATATTAGTAACCCGATCGAGGAATTCCGTGATTATGCTTTTGTCGGGTGGGAATCCGGCATTTATCCAAAATTCAAAGGTGAGGCAAAAAAAGAGGAAATCGATTTTATGGTTGATCTCATGGTGAAGCGGGGCTTGCGGAAAGTGCTGGATCTGGGGGTGGGCGGAGGATTGGAATTGAGCAGTATGCTCAAAACGCTTGAGGCAAAAAAATATCCCGTGGAAAATGTAGAAGCAAATGAGGTTGATGCGACGTTTATTCGCCTGGCGGCAGAACATTTTGCAAAAGAAAAACAGCAGGTCACAATCCATGAAGCGAATTGGCTGGACTTTCCAAAGGCGACGCCGCCATATACACATAATTTCGATTTCGGATTTTTGACGGGAAATTCGCTTACCTACATCGGCGGCGGGACGCGGGAGTACACCAAAAAAGCTCAGCAAAGCGCGGTAAGCAAGTTTGCCGGTCTGATCGAAAAAGGCGGGTATCTGTTTGTAGACTCACGCAACTACGATTATATCAGGTCGTTGATGAATCTGCCGAAAGAGCAGATTGTCCAAAACTTTACGTTTGATTATTCAATCTATTATCACGGATTCCAAAAAAGCGTGATGGTGTTCCCGGCGTATATCAGTGAAACGGTTGTTGTGTTGCATTACTATGATAAAGAAGAAAAAATCTGGAGCAAGTTGGATTTGTACCCGATCTATCAAAAAGACATGGCGGACATACTGGCAACTGACTTTGAGCTGGAGGAAGTTTTTTATGATTTTGGAAAGGGGACAAAAGAAAAAAGCTTATTCGTTCAGTATTTGGCCCGTCGGAAGTAGGGAGGGTGTATAGTGTCATGGGATACTTTTCTTCAACTGATGGCAAGGTGCACATATCTGCTGTTCACTATTTGCGGCAATCGGATCCGGTCATGAACAAGCTGGTGAAAGCTATAGGCGTATTTCGTGTTCCACGTGAAGCACAGACATTTCGGACGCTCGCCGAGGCGATCATGTCTCAGCAGATATCCGGTAAAGCGGCCGCGTCAATCATTAAGCGGTTTCGTTTGCTTGCTCCGCACCGCCGATTTCCACGGCCGGAAGATGTTGTGGCCTTTTCAGCACGTCAGATGCGCGGCGCCGGTTTATCACGGGCAAAAGTAACGTATATCAAAGATCTTGCACGCAAAACGCTGTCGGGCTATGTCGCCATCCGCACGTTACACACATTGAGCGATGAAGAGGTGATTACGCATTTGATACAAGTGAAAGGCATCGGCCGATGGACGGCCGAAATGTTTCTCATGTTTGCGATGGGCAGGCCGGATGTTTTCCCTACAGATGACCTGGGAATTCAAAACGCGTTGATCCGCGCATATCGGTTGCGCAAACGACCGACGAAAAAACGGATGTTGCAGATTGCGAACGGTTGGCGGCCGTATCGAACGCTCGCCAGTTTGTATCTGTGGCGAAGCGTGGATCAGGTGATGGGGGGATAAATTATCATACGTAGGCCGGATTCTGAATCCGGCGTAGAGGACAGTGCGGGATTCAGAATCCCGCCTCAGCTGGAGTAATAAAATCCACGCTTGACTCCGCTTGCCCTTCTTTGTTAAGGTAGGCGGAAGTCTTTTGTTCTTTTGAGGAGGTGAATATGCGGATAAACCCCGCAAACGCTATCAGCGTACTCCGAGCATGTTTTGCGTTCTGGATTGCATACCTGCTGTTGGAAGTCCGGACGAGTCCCGCATTGGTTATCGCAGCCGCCGCGGTGCTTGTCGCAATACTGCTTGATGCGTTCGATGGTGTCATTGCGCGCCAGTACGGGTGCATGAGCAAGATCGGGGAATTGAGCGATATCTACGCTGATCATATTCTGGCCAATGTGCTGTGGGTAACGCTTGCATATCTCGGGAGCGTATCGATCTGGGTGCCGCTGGTAACAACAACGCGCGATTTAACTGTAGATTGTATGCGGCAGGTACATCAGTGCGCCACCAATCAAAACGGTTTTGAGCAGGTGAGGCAGACGCGATTGCACTGGGTTGTCGATTCGCGATTCATGCGTGCGTTTTACGGAGCGCTCAAAATGTTTTCCTGGATGGCGTGCATTGTTTCGCTCTATTACCCAGTGGGGTATGTCCTGCAGATTCTTGTTTTGTTCACCGTCGGCATTTGTTTTGTACGGGCGATTCCCGCGGTCGCCGCGAGCTGGAGGCATGTAATCTTTCGACCTGTGTAAATGCATGGGTCGGTTTTTTTATTTTGTGTATGTGGCTAGGTCGAGGGACCTCGCCTGCCCGTGTTGTACTATATGATGTCTTGACGTTTATGCTCTGATGTTGCTAAGGTAAGCGGATTCACGGAAACAGGGGAATCTTTGTTTTCAAAACAAAAACCACTTATAAAACGTTAGGAGGGTGCCATGACGGCACACGAGAACTTTAATAAATTACGTGATTTACTGTTCACGTCCAGTGCATTGGATTGTGCGGGAGGACATGTCGACTGGGATGAGCGGACGCAAGCGGCTCCGGGAGCACGGGATGCCAAATCGTTAATCAGATCCGTCGTTTCTCGAATGGCGCACGAAGCTTTTGTCAACGATGATGTTGGCAATTTGCTTGAGCAGCTGGGCGCAGAGCATGAAGGTTTGACATCCGAGCAGGTCATGATCATCGATTGGCTCCGCATGTGCTATGCTCGGGCAAGGGCACTGTCCCCCGAATTTGTCGCCCGAAAAGTGAGCGTTACGTCCGAAGCGACTGCCGTGTGGGAAAGAGCCCGCAAGTCGAATACATGGGAAGAGTTCCGCGAGTACTTACGTGTAGTGATTGAGGTTACCCGGGAAGAGGCCATCCTGTATGGTGCGGATGAAAACGATCCGGATTCGTTGTATACGGCCCTACTCGGGAGTTATGAACCGGGTATGACGACAGGACGAGTTCGCGAGTTGAGTACCAAGATTTGCGCTTGGCTCAAGGCATTCTTGGAGCAGATTCAGCAGTCTACTACTCAGCCCAATACCGCGCTTCTCGAAGGAAATTTCCCGCAAAGCGCACAGGAGATGCTATGCCGGGCACTGGTGACTGACATTGGATATGATTTTAATTGTGGTCACCTGACATCGACAACTCACCCGTTCTGTACCGGACTCGGCCCCGGCGATGTTCGTATTACCACCCGGTATATGAACACTAAGTTCAGCGCATCTGTCTTTGGTACGCTTCATGAAGCGGGCCACGCGATGTACACACAGGGGATTTCTCCAAGTCTGAACTGGATGATGCCGTGCGGATTTCTCTATTCGCTTGGACTGCACGAATCGCAGTCGCGGATGTGGGAGAACATGGTCGGACGATCATACGCTTTTTGGAAGTTCGCATTTCCGATGCTACGGATGGCGTTTCCGCAATTTGCCAAGACGGAGCTTAGCGAATTCGTTTTCGCCATCAATGCCGTTCGACCCAGCCCGATCCGAGTCGAAGCGGACGAAGTAACGTACAATCTGCATATCGCGTTTCGCGTTTTACTGGAGATCAAATTGATTTCCGGCGAGCTGTCCGTCGAAGATTTGCCGGAAGCGTTCGCAGATATGATGGAGGAATACGTGGGGTATCGTCCGAAGACACTTGCCGAGGGAGTATTGCAGGATGTGCATTGGGGTAGTGGTCTCCTTGGCTACTACATCACATACATGTTGGGCAATCTCGCAGCCGCTCAGCAATTCAGTACATTTGCTTCCAAGCATGATGATTATGAATCCATGTTTGGAAAGGGCTATTTCTACGAGCTTCTCGAGTTCTTACGTGAGAACGTGCATCCGTTCGGATTCGTTAAATAGCTCGATCAGGCACTAATCGATGCTACCGGCGAGCCGCTCAATCCGGAACACTGGTTCAGGTATATTAAGGAGAAGTATACCGAACTTTATGTGTTACCGCAGGATTAATCGCATTGCACGTTTTCATAACATAACGTCGAGGTCTACGGATCTCGACTTTTTTTGTGTTCTCAACCTGACCTTGACTCGGCTGGTGCTTCGCTGTACCGTGCAGTCAAACAGTTCAAACCTGGGAGGGTACATGTTTGATACGTGTCCAAAGAGTCCGGACGGCAAGCATACGCAATTCGGTCCTCACTGCGGGTATTGCGGTGAAAAAGTTCGCCCAGCAGGGCCGTTAACGCGGTGCGACCAGCTTGCGCATGACGCTTACACGAAAAAAGGTTACGAATTTTGCCCCCAGTGCGGCAAGGATCCGAAAGCCTAAAGCCCGAAACTTTCAACTCGGGTTTTTTTATATTCATGTTGTAAATTTTGTGCTAAAATATACACATGACTGACAATCTCCGAACGAAGCGATGTATCCCGTGTGAAGGAGGAATTCCGCCGCTCCCTGATGACAAAATTCAGGAATTTTTAGTGCAGGTGCCGGGATGGCATATTGTTGAAACAGATCAGCAGGGGAAAAAGATAAAAACCCTTCAAAAACGGATGACATTCAAGAATTTTCGAGATGCGATGGCTTTTTTGAGACAAGTTGAAGAACTTGCTGAATCAGAGGGGCATCATCCCGACTTTTGCGTGCATTACAATCGTGTCGATTTTACGCTGTGGACGCATGCCATTTCCGGCCTTCACGACAATGATTTTATTTTGGCTTCAAAAATTGATCACATACAACAACTGGATTCTTGAAATCCAACCCGCCCCGGTAACCTCGTTGCCCTCAAGATATTGTGTTCACTTCAAGCGCACAACATCAGAGTTCAATCGGACCGGGGATTTTTTTTGTTTTATTAAAATAATTTCCCAATCTCTTCCCAAATGAAATATTGATAGGGAGGTTTGTGGTATTTTGTAGGTAATTCGTCTTTGATTGGATTGTGTTTGATATATTTGATGATTGTTTCGAGATATTGATGAGTTGAAATAATACGAGTATGGAATCTTTTTTGAAAAAAATAAAAATTATTTTCACCTTGATCACGAATTGTAATGATAAAATATGATTTGATTGAATGCATTAATTTGGAGATTGTATTATTATTCCGAGCGTACCCCTCTGTGGGTGCGCTCCGGTGTATATCGGGGAGCGCAGGCAGAGACGCCTGCGCTCGGTATTTGGTAACAATCAATATGTGTACGTGGTCGGGCATAATTTGATATGACAGAATCATAAATCCTTTTAATAGGGCAGATTTGAACATGATATTTGATAGTGACTCGGCATATTTATGAATAGAAAATAACTTAAAGTATGCCCGTGTACGGAACGTCACAAAATATGGATATTCGGTTTGGTAGATTCGCCGTTGTGTCATATAGCAAAAACCGCCGATGTACATCGGAGTGAATGCGGATATACAATATACCAAAGTATTACAACCCCGTAAACTTTTCGGACAAAATTTGTTCTTTGGGAATATTGAGACTTTGTAGAAGCGTGATCATTGCCTCTACCATTCCGGGCGGCCCGACGATCATATATATCGAATTCGGTATGTCTTTGACCGTCTCTCGCAATAGCGATTCATTAATCAGTCTCGTCTCGCCTTTCCATCCATGCTCCGGATTTTCACTCGTCATGGTGGGAACAAAATGAAAATTGGGAATCTCCTGTTGATATTGTCCAAGTTCATCCGAATATGCGGCCGTTTTACAACACAAATTCGAGTAAATCATCGTGATGGCATATGACGACTTACTGTCCAGCACATATTTTAATATACTGCGAAACGGCGTGACGCCGACACCGCCAGCCAAAAATACGATATGCTTTGAGGTATCGGTCGGCAGGACAAATTTACCCGCAGGACCGATAATGCTGAACGGCGTGCCTTGCGGCGCGTGCTGGAGGCTTTGCTTGTAGGCTGACGGTCCGACACGCATGGTGATTTTGAGTTCAGATTCTGTCGGGGAGGAGGCGAATGACATAACCCGGCGATTGCCGCGCTTGTCATTCATCGGCTGGTTCTCGTACACCCAGGTGCAAAATTGCCCGGCTTGATAGGTGAACTCTGCCGGCTTTTGAAACAGACATTCAATCGTATTGTCTGCGATGTGGTGAACGGAAAGCAGTTCGGTTTTAAATTGCGGCATAGCGAGTGTTAATCAAACCGGATGACCGTTTTAATTCGTTTGTCTGCGTATGAGCTTGCCTCGACAAACGCCTGCGGTGCATCAGCGGCCGTGTACGTGTGGGTAATCAGGCTTTTGAGGTCAACTTTTTCTCTCGCGACCAAATCAATCGCATCGGGGAATGTGTGGGCACATGTCCATGAGCCGAATACGCCCAATTCTTTTTTGATAATATTCATCATGGTAATTTTTGTGGGAGATGAAAATACTCCCAGTAAAAATACTCTGCCTGCGCGTCGGGCAATCTGGAAGCTCATCTCTGCGGTTGCCTCTGTGCCGACCACTTCATATACGAGGTCAAATCCTTCGATATGAATTTCTTTCATTCGTTTTTCAACGCTCTCTGTTTTGGAATTAATCGCGTGCTTGATCCATCCGTGAGATTTTGCAAATGATAATGCCGTGCTTCGAATATCAATGCCCGTCACAAAAGCTCCCGCAGACGTCAGGATTTGGTCAACGAGAAGTCCGATGGGACCCTGGCCGACTACAGCAACGCGCTTATCGAGGAGAAATCCGGATTCTTTAACCGCGTAGAGTGCGATGGATAATGGCTCGATGAGCGCCGCTTCGTCAAAGCTTATTGATTTAGGAAACGGGTATACGAGCGATGCGGGAATCGAGAGATATTCTGCAAGGGCGCCTGCACGGTGGAGGCCGATTACTTGCGCGCGGGTACACAAATTCGGTCTGCCCATTTTACAATATGAACATTTTCCGCAGGTGACGACATGTTCACCGACGACGCGCTGACCGACGGTAACGTTGCGCACGTTCTTTCCGATTTTTGCAACAATTCCGGAGAACTCATGACCGATAATTGCATTTTTTGGCATCTTCATACCGCCGCGGTAAATATGCAGGTCTGTGCCGCAGATACCGACTGCTTTGATCTGCATCAATACGTCATCAGGCCCTATCACGGGCTTGGGCACATCGGCGTAGGTAATTTTTTCTTTACCTTGAAAAATAAGAGCTTTCATAAGCGGGTAGAGCTAATGAATATAGTGGTAACAAAATAAATCGATGCATTTCACCAGTAAATTGTATCACAGCTGATCGATAAGATGAAATGTGCAGATGCGCTCAAAAGAGTTGACATGACGGGGAAATGTTGATACAGTATGTTGAAAATTGCTATTTACATTCTATGGGAAGGGAAGTCCACATGGTGTGGTATATACCAGTTGTGCTCAAGATTATTGTCGGGAACTGTATTACGCCATACTGCGTAAAGCGGTTATCGAACGCTGAGGAGAGGTTGTCGTCGTTTTCACTCATGTATCTTTTTTGCCTATTGTTTGCCGGTATCGTTGCATTTTTTGGCGGAATATCGTGGCACGTGGGAATGTCAATTCTTCTTGTCGGCGGTTTTGCCAATACATTCGCGAGTTACACGTATTGGCGCGCAATGAAGATCAGTATGACGAAGACGTCGTTGTATGGGTTCTTCACGGACATTGTTTCCATGGCGTTTTGCTATGTGTTCTTGCATGAGGATGCATTTTTAACGCTTTCCATTGCAATCGGCATTGCACTGGTTATTATTTCAGTCATTGGCTACGCGATTACCGACTATCGGAAGAAGGCAAAGGACAAAGGCGACAACGGCGAGAACATACGGCTGTACTTGTATGTAGGCATATTTGTTCTGATCTGGGGCTCTGCATTATTTATGATGCGATACCTCATGGTAGGCCATATGTCTGCGCCGAATTTTCTGCTCGGATGGTATAGCGGCAGCATGGTCGGGGTGCTGGTGCTGTGGGGAGTGCGGGCACGCACGCACGGGAAAATTGGTATTACCGCATTAATTCAGGGAATGATGAACACAGAGATAGGTGTAACCGCCATCACCGCCGTAGCAGTAGTAGCTAGCTTGTTATTCACGTACTGGGCGTATGAAACGCCGCAGGTTATTGTACAGCCGATTTTCATGATCTCGGCGGTAGTGATGCCGGTGTTGATCGGCTTGTTTCTGTACAGTGAACGGAAAAAAATCCATCATGCACAGTGGCTGTATCTTGCCATTGGCATCATCGGAGCGTTCGTTGTCGCAATTTCTAAACCATAGCATTGACTCGAGAATTATCTCGGGTCTTTTTTTAATAGATTTTAGGTGTTTGGGCACAGGCCGGGTCTCCTGACCTGGTCTGCCTATTTATTTCGCACGGACGCGTCGGGAGATCCGTCCTATGTTTTAATAAAAAAAACGGGCAACAAGTTTATTGTTGTCCGTGAGCAAGAGTTTCTTGCTGGGCGAGGTACTCCAGTCCTTGCGCGCCGATGTCGGTGCGATACTGTTTACCATCAAAATCAATGTACTGTGCGGCGGCATTGGCTTGTGCTACCGCTTGAGCAAGCGTCGGAGCGAGTGATGTGGGAGCAAGAACGCGACCGCCGGCAGTCAGTAAAACATTGGCGTTCAGGTTTGTTCCTGCCTGAAATAAAATTGTACCTTCGTCGCACATCCATCGCGTGGTACCGATGTTAATCGGTTTGCCCGTCTTGCAGGAGTCGGGGTATTCTTTCGAGGCCAATACAACGGCAGCTGAGTAGCCAGAATGCCATTTGAGATGACATTCATGAAGTGTGCCGTTGGTACACGCCATCATGAGTTCGGCAAGATCAGATTTCAACAGTTGGAGCAAAGGCTGTGTTTCCGGATCGCCAAGGCGGCAGTTGCATTCAATGACTTTGATCCCGTCTTCCGTAATCATGGCACCTATATATATGACGCCTTTATAGGTGATTCGTTTACGTTTCAGGCAAAAAATTAATGGCAAAGCGATCGCGTCGTAGACGAACTTCATCATGTCTTCAGTGACGAATGGAACGGGAGCGTATGCTCCCATACCGCCGGTGTTTGGACCTCGGTCTCCGTCTAACAGTCGTTTGTGGTCTTGCGACGGTGGGCATAGCTTCACTGTGCTGCCGTCGGTAAATACCATAAAGGATACTTCCGGTCCAAAAAGGCGTTTTTCTACAAGAATGGTTTCGCCTGCTGTACCGAACACGCGATCGTGCATCATTGCATTGATTGCTTCGATTGCCTCGAAGGCGGTGTCGGATACGATAACGCCCTTACCCGCGGCAAGTCCGTCCGCTTTAATCGCAACGCGAGGATCGTCGAGCGAACGAATATACTTGATGGCCTCTTCCGCATTAGTGAATACGCGGTGTAAAGCGGTGGGGATTCCGCATTGAACCATAAAGTCTTTTGCGAAGGCCTTCGAATACTCGATTTTCGCCGCGGCTTTTGTCGGGCCGAATATTTTCAGCCCTGCGGCCTCAAACATGTCGACAATGCCTGCGGCTAAGGGACCTTCGGGGCCGACCACGGTCAAATCGATCTGGTTTTCCTGAGCGAATTTCAGTAGCGCCTCCAGATTGTCGGCTTTGATCTCGACGCTCGTGGCATATACTGCGGTGCCAGGATTGCCCGGTGCACAAAAGATTTTTGTGACCAACGGCGATTGATGCAGTTTCCAGACGATCGCGTGTTCACGTCCGCCACTGCCGATGACGAGTATCTTCATGGATACCTCCAAAAAAAAGGGTATAGGTTGTGAGTGAGCAATATTAAGGTATGTATCTTAGTCCTAAACAGCCTAAAAAGGCAAATAAAAAAGGCTCTTTGCAGAAAGAGCTCAAATTAGGGAATGTACTGAAAATGGGGCGGAATGGAATATGCATTCAATGGCCGTGGAGCGTAGCTGATCGCTTTGATCTCCATTGTTGTGCATTGTTTGTCTTCACGGCAGATAATCTTGACGGGTATGCCGTCAAATGCAGGTGGCGGCGGACCTACGCCATAGGTATCCCGTATCCAGGGATCGAGATGGTACTCGTTGGTGATCCACAGTTCTACAGTTAAGTTTTGTTCAGCATTCGAGTAGCTCATCAAAAACTTATTACAGCAGAAGCCATTGATCGTATCCCGAATGCCCGTCGAATCGACGGTAATACTGGGACGTCCGCGAATCATAGAAAGACCTTCTGTGAGATCTGCAACGTAGGTCGTCGTATCCGGAAGCGATCCAAACCGTTGGTACGTTTCAAATTCATCACTTCGTTCGTAGTACACACTGCCAGAATCGGCATACTGTATGGTTGAAAGACCCTCTGGGGTATCTCTTTGGGTGCGCCTTCCCGGAATATCTATCCACAGTGTGTCCATGCTTTGCAGTGTCAACGGAAAGAGAATTCCTTGTGTGCTGTCAGTTGCAAATTGGACTTGCGTGTATACCGCCATGCACAGGTCTTTTTGTTTTGAGAAGACAAGATAGCTCCCTATTGCTATGGCAAAAAATGCGATGATAAAGAACACGCGCTTCATAGTACCTCCATTTTTGTTTTTAGTTTCTTTCGTCAGTATGATAGAGGGAAACAACTGGTTCGTCAATCATAGCAATTTCAGGACTTTGTTTTGCCTCGCTTATCCCTCGCATGCTCTAAAAGTACTGCGACATGTAATTGCCGCATAATGTCTGTTTGCTTGAGGAGAGTCTCGCGCGCGGAGCAGTCAATTCCGACAGCATGGCTTTGGTGCCCAGGAGAGTCCCGCCATTCGGCGGGATCTTCGCTCAGATTTTACAATCCTCGCTACGAGACTCTGCGAGTATCATCCTGCGCAATTGGTGCCGCCGGTCGGAGTCGAACCGACAAGTCCTTGCGGACACTAGCTCCTAAGGCTAGCGCGTATTCCAGTTCCGCCACGGCGGCGTCAATTGCGCAGGAGTGAGTACATTAGTGTATGTATTTTACTTCAAACTCCGCAAAAACGATATATATCGAACTTGATGAGTATACGGATGCTTATACACTTCTGCAAGGGGCTCTGCCTAGGTGAGATTCATTCTCGACATGATTTTTACATTTGTGTATACTGAATGCAAGCAAAAAATAAGAGTAAAAAAATCTATGACTCAACGAAATGTTATCCTCGTCATTATCCTTCTCCTTATCATCGCTGCTGCGGTTGTGTATATCGTGATGACGCAGACTGATTCAACAACGAATACCGATAATGCAAATACTGCCGCCGTTGCAAATGAGCCTCTCGATAACGGTGAGGAAGCGCTTTTGAATGCAAATACTGATGGGGATGTTAATGCGGCAATGGGCAATGAAAATATCAATGCGGCCGGTCCGGAGCTGACTACCGAGGAACGTGCGCAGGCGGTGGTTCGAGATGCAAAACGACTGGCAGATGTCAGGTCGATGCAAGCTGCATTGGAAAGCTACAAAAAAGCGAATGATGATTCGTATCCCGCCGAGCTCATCAGTCTGGTGCCGGCGTATCTAAACGGTTTACCGGGAAATCCCGCTCCGGGCGGTATTACCTATACGTATACACCTATCGGCAGCGAACCGTATGCGTTTTATGACCTCAGTTACGTACTGGAAGTAGGTGCCGAAAATGTTGCACCCGGCGATCATACCGCCACTCCCGAAGGTGTAGCGATGCCATAAAATTTTTTTGAAAAGCTCAAAAACACTGCTACGGAGCAGTGTTTTTTAGTTTCATGATTGCATCAAGTTCAAATGTGTAAGCCAGAAATTTTTTAGAATGCGTGAGTTGTCTGGTCTGTTGCCATTGAGAGGCGTCCAGACGGCTATGCGCCTATGCTGAGGAAAATTCGCGAGCATGTTGTAAACTCGCCGTCGAACAATCTAAGCCGTCAATCAAAATGGTGAACTTTTGCCTATGAAAAAAATTGTCCGGTGCTATAGTGTGATACACGCGGCAGAAATAATATTGCACATTGTTAATAGAAAGCGAGGTGGTTCAAAGATGTAGGGAAATTCGTGGGCTTTTTCCTACTGCATGAACGTTTCACGGGGGCATCAGTATTGTTTACCTGAAGAAAGGATGGACATCATGAAAAAGATGTTCGCATGGAAACTGTTTTTCATTCTGGCGATTATGTCCTGCATAGCGCTTATCGGATGCTCGACGTTATCGAAACCGACTGAAACACCGGCAGAATCTCAACTTTATTCTGTTGAAGAGGTAAATCAGATTGCCGGGTTGTATGAAAGCTGGATACATACGCTGGAACCGTTTGTGACTCAAAACAAGGACGGAACGTTTGCCTTGGATTGGGACAAATGCTTGTCACAGATTGCCGTGGCCGATCCGCGTCTTGCCGGTATCCTGCGCGAGGGGCGCGACCTGAACGATGAGGCCAGAATCATTCTGGAATTGCGTGACGGCATTCCGAAATGCAATGAAGCTATTCTCGCATCGGGGAGCGGCGAATCGACTGCACTCGGAAGCTGGTGCAATTATTATTGGTGGGGACGGAAGTGTTGTTATACCGGCAGTACGGCATATAACTACATTATGTATGCCAGTTGGGGCAGTATTGTCCCGCCCGCTGGACTGATCCTTGGCCCGTTTGTGAAAGCGGCTACGTATCTCACTGACCGATACGGTGGATTTTGCATTAATCAAACGTATGTTGGCGGTGTGTGGCTTACCGCTCCGTAGTCTACCGAGGAGGTGCGACATTCTTTATAGAATGCGCATCTCCTCAATTATTTTTTTTAACTTTCATCATATGAATTCGTACTTCACTCTGTATCTTATTTTCGGTGCGCTGATTTTCGGAAGTGTTGTTCTGTATTTTGCTCTGTTCGGTTCTCGACAACGTGCAGTCATTCGGATATGCCAGTCATTCGCGTCGTATGTGTTTGGCGCATATGTTGTCGGGGGATGG
>JBAZCI010000017.1:0-9840 GCA_041671025.1 Patescibacteria group bacterium
TAAGCGATCAATGCCGTAGACCGTAAAATCTCTACGGCTCTTTTCTTGCCAAACTTCCGGTGTCCCGATCGTCCTCCGTCTTGCTTTGTATCACGTCCTTCACGAACACTTCAATAATAAGCGTCACAGGAACGGCAAGCAGTATGCCGATAAGTCCCGCAACTTTTGCTCCGACGAGCATGACGATGATGATGATCAACGGATTAAGCCCGACCGCTTTTGACATCACCCGCGGGACAATCAGATGGTTTTCAAGCTGTTGGATAACCACATACAGTATGACGACAAGAAGCGCTTTGATCGGACTGTCGGTGAATGCGATAAATACCGCCGGAATCGCGCCAAGAAACGGCCCCAGATACGGAATCGCTTCCGTCAGCCCCGCCCATAATCCCAGGACCAGTGCGTAATCGATGCCCAAGATAAATAAGCCCAGCCAGGACATGACTCCGATAATGAGCGACAACACGATTTGACCACGGAGCCACTGGCTGATTTTTTCCTGGATGCGATTCGCAAGATGATTAAGATACGGCTGATATTTTTCAGGCGAGATGGACCGGAGAAACCGTTTGATCGCATTCTCCTCGACGAGCATGTAAAACGTAATAACGACAACGCCGATGAATGCAAAGAAGCCGCCGAAGATACTGACTACCGACGAGAACAGATTTGAGGTAGTTTGCGAAACGTTTACCTGGAACGACTCGAGTGTCTTGTCGATGTTTCCTAGCAATCCTCCAGTAATGGAGAAATCCTTGAAATGCTGAAAGTCGCTCGTAATACGATCGAAATACTGCGGGAAATTATGTGATATCTGCTGGATCTGTTCGGTAATCGGTGGAATCAGAAGTCCAATGGTTAAGCTAATAAAGCCGAATAGTACCAAATAAATAATCAATACTCCCAAAACGCGGGGAATGCGCCGCGCATGGAACCAGCTTACCCATGGATTGAACGCAGATGCCAAAATCACCGACACGAGAAGAATCAGCATGACATCGCGAACAATGTACAAAAACCACAGTGAAAAAGTGATAATCAGCAGTTTGACGATCGTTGCAGATGATAGATTAACATTGACGCTCTGATTTTGTTTTTCCATATGCGTTCAGTATACACTGCCTATGGCATCCGTAACAACTTACGGAACTCGCCTGCTTTGCGGTATGGGCCGATGAGCGCCAGATTCAGCTTCGCGGTAACAAAAAGCTTTCGTGCAACTTCTTTTACCTCATCTGCGGCTACCCGGTCAATTTTTTTGAGCTGGACCTCCGGTGTCAGAATTTTATTCTTAAAGAGGAGTTGCTTGCCGGCCCACGACGCGATGTTTTCAGAATCTTCAAGACCGAGGATCAGTTTCCCGCGAGTAAATTCTTTTGCTTTGGCAAGCTCGTCAGCGGTTACGCCTTTTTTTGCAATAAGCGAGAGCTCCTGCAGAATTGCCGTGATCGCCTCATGAATACGCTTACGCTCGATCCCTGCCTGGATCATAAACGTACCGGCGTCTTCATACGTATTGACGGACGAACGGACAAAATAGCATAACCCCTGCCGCTCCCGGATTGAAATAAACAGGCGCGAACTCATGTTGCCGCCGAGAATAACGCTGAGCAAGTGTGATGCGTATAGCTTGGGATGTTCGTGGTGATATGCCGGAACGCCAAGTGCCATCTGTACCTGGTGCGTATCCTTATAATGGATCGTTACCCGCGGAGCACGCTGTATGCCGGAATATGTGATAAACCGTTTGCCGTGCATAGGTTGGCGGGGAACAGCAAATGTGCGCTCGATAAGGGAGGAGATATTTTTTGAAAAGCGGCCAGCAATCACAAGTATCATATTTGAGGGCACATGATACGCATCCCGAAGGCGCAGAATCTTTTCGCGGTTCGTCTTGCGGATGTTTTCCCGCGGACCGGCGATTTTCCATCCGAGCGGCGTATCGCCGAATACAGTTTCTTCGAATAAGTCCTCCGTATACATCATCGGATTATCCTCGTACATGTTGATTTCTTCGACGATCACTCCCCGCTCCCGTTCAATTTCCTTCGGGTCGTAGAGCGACTGAAACACCATATCGGATAAAATATCAAGTGCAAGAGGCAGTTTTTCAGAATTTAATTTGATGTAATACCCGGTGTGATCTTTCGAGGTAAACGCATTATAATCCGCGCCCACGCCGTCGAGTTCGCGTGAAATCTCTAGCGTTGAGGGACGCTTTTCCGTCCCTTTAAACATGAGGTGTTCGATGAAATGCGAAATGCCGTTCAATTCGCGTGTTTCATACCGCGAACCGACTTTCACTAACAGCAGAGCTGTTACCGCCTGTGTTTCGTGGAGTGGAACGGTTACCACGCGCATGCCGTTAGACAGTTTGTTTTTTTTGTATGTGATCATGAATGAATAATAACTTTATCAAATAAATAATGATTAACGTATGTTCCCAGTGATTTTACCATAGTATATTTACGTTCAATGCCTATCAGTCTAAAACCGTTTTTTTCAATTACTCTTTTGCTGTATGTATTGTGAACCAAACAACCTGCGATCATCCGTACAATACCCAGTTTATTAAAAGCAAAATCCACAATTGCCGAAACTGCCAATGAAGCATACCCTTTATTTCGGTGCGTCCGGTCTATAAAGTATCCCAAATTAGCGGCTCTTTTCTTCCATGCGGTAGTCTCACTTATTTTAAGATTAAGAAAAATGCAGCCTACCGCCCTTTTATCCGCATATAGTACCCAAAAGAGTGACACTTTATTTTTCAGGAAAAATTGTAGCGCACGAAGATTCTTTGGCTGATCCCATCCTATCTGTTCGCAGACTTCCCTATCAAGCATACCCAGCAAGACTTTTGCATCCGATGTCCTATACGGCACAAGAGTTATACTTCCTATGAAAATGCGTTTTTGTTTTTTGGCGTACTTTTTTAACTCTTGCTTACTCATATACTACATAATTTCAAGATATTGTCATTGCGAGGTCACCCATAGTATTAGGTATGAGTGGTTAAATTCTTTTGAATATACTGATCAAGTTCCTCAATCGCAACTCGTTCCTGCCCCATGGTATCACGATCGCGGACAGTGACTTTTTTATCCTCGAGCGAATCAAAATCAACCGTAACGCAGTATGGTGTCCCGATTTCATCTTGACGGCGGTATCGGCGGCCGATTGACGCAACGTCGTCGTATGCCGTCACAAACTGCTTTCGCAGATTCTTGGCAATATCTTTGGCAACCGACGACAGCTGTTCTTTCTTTGAGAGCGGAAGCACAGCTACTTTGAATGGCGCGAGATCCTTGTGCAATCGAAGCACGACTTCTTTTTCTTTGTTACTTTCCGTTGTTGTCGTCCGTCCGCCTTCTATTTCTTCGTACGCATCAAGCAAAACTGCAAGTGCCGCACGATCTACTCCGGCTGATGGTTCGATAACATACGGGACAAATTCTTCTTTCGTTACCTCGTCCCGATAGATGAATCCGTGCGCCTTCAAGTCATAATCCGTCCGGTTCGCAATGCCCATCAATTCGGCAAAACCTTTGTCGAACGGAAATTTGTACTCAATATCGGTAGTGGCCTTGGAATAATGCGCAAGTTCGCCTTTTGGTTGTTGAAACAACCGCAAGTTTTCTTTTTTTATTCCCATATCAACAAACCACTGGAAGCTGTCTTTCACCCATTGTTCAAAATATTTTTCATCCTCCTGCGGTCGGATAAAATATTCAATTTCCATCTGTTCAAATTCGCGGGAACGAAAAATAAAATTCCCGGGCGTGATTTCATTACGGAACGCCTTGCCGATTTGGGCAATGCCAAACGGCGGCTTCAGACGCATAGACTGCCGAACGGTATCAAAATTCACAAAAATGTTCTGTGCAGTCTCCGGCCGCATATACGCGACTGATGACGAATCTTCTGCAGGTCCGACGAATGTTTTGAACATCGTGTTGAATTTACGCGAAGCAGTCAACTCTCCCCCGCAGTCCGGACATTTTTTTGCATCAGTCATATCATCTGCTTTGAACCGGTGATGGCATTTTTTGCACTCAATAAGTTCATCGGAAAAACCCGCAACGTGTCCGCTCTTTTCCCATACCGTCGGGTTAGTCACAATTGCCGAATCCTGGCCCACGATATCACCCCGTTCTTGGACAAACCGCTTCCACCATGAGCGCTTAATGTTGTTTTTTAACTCAACACCGAGCGGACCGAAATCCCAAAAACCCTGCAAGCCGCCGTATTTTTCTCCCGACGGGAAGATAAATCCTCTCCGTTTACAGAGAGATACTAGCTTTTCCATCGCGGTATTTTCAGTGTTCATAATGGACATAGTATACCTATGTTACGCACTTTTTTCAAATGTTTTTTATACTCGTTTTGTTTATAATAAAAAAGTCCGGACAAACATGCCAGGACTTGATTGTAATCAGGGGCATGACTACAATCTTTTACTGCTACCACGAATTAGCGGGTCCGGATTCTTCAATCCACACGGCAATTAACATAGCGAGGTCAAGCCCTCCGAGGCTGCCAATACACCAGGCCTCGTCACCCGTAATAATCGCAGTGCCTACAGATATTATCGTACACAGCAACAATACCCAGCCAAATGTTTTCCAGTTCAATGTTTACCTCCTTACAGGGAGTTAGGAGCTTTTTTAGATCCAATGCTATCTTATGAGAGAAGCGGGGGAAAGGCAAATGCAATAAAGAGTGTTAACCCCTTTGTTGCCGTCGCTCGCTCGGAACTGAAAAAGAAAAACTTTTTCAGTTCACTCATTCGCTAGGCAATAAAAAAAGCTTCGGTGATGCACCGAAGCGATAAACGTATGTTACAGAAAGCTTGCCGCAAGTTTTAGGGATTCTTTTGTTTTTTTCCCGCTATCAGCAGTCGAATCTTGAAGAAGCACACGTGCGGTTGTGAAGCATGCAATAGCATCTTCTGCGACTGGTGTTTTGAAATGTGACTCATCAACCGACTCGGCCTGATGTGTTAATTCGCCTATCTTCCGACTCATCGAGACGCAGACGTCACGATCCAGCGTATCTGCCTTTGCTGAGAGCATGAACGTCAATTGCAGGATGAGCGCCTCAACCTCGGTACGGATTTTCCGAAGCTTCAGAGAATTCCAGCTTACGCGGAGCTGAGCCAGTGCATCACCATACTGCCCGCGAGTAAGCATCGTACGGGCATTGCCAAACTCCGCGAACATGTGTGCGGAGGTTGTACGGAACGGAAGTATGTCGAAGCGCTGAAGTTGCCACCGATAGAAACCGATCTGCTCATCTATCGCAGTTCGAAGGTCACTATCGCGGGTGAGCGACTGCTCGAGCTTATGATCACTCATCAACAGTGTCAGAAAATTGTACACTCCGTTGAGATAGACTTCCATCTCTTCGACGATCGTTTTGAGCGTCTGCCGACGGGCCAAAATCTTGGGCTCAATACAACGGACATCAATCAGTCGCTTATCAAGTCCTGACCCCGCGGCAACTGTGACCGCACGCTTAGCGCCAGAATTTGGCCGACCCATGCTGTCGAGAACGCTCTGCAGGCTTACCGTATGATCATGCGCACGGCGTTTCAATTCGTTCGTCGGCGTTTCACCGATTTGCCGGATGATAAACCCTGCGCGTTCGCGAAATGTGTGCGCAAGTTCAGCTGCATTCCCTTTGCGCAATCTGATGGCGACCAGATTGAGTTCCTGCAACGCATCCTTGGCGAGAAGTAACCGCCCCTTTTCCCCGTCAACAAATGTAATGCCATACCATATATCAAGCACATGGTAGGTATACCGAAGCGCTTCGTACACAGTGGCGAATACCTGATGTATCAGCAGATCGCGACTAAACCGAGTAACGACCCGCTGTTTTCTTGCTTCGTGCATGAGCACATTTTCCCAAAATGGGATAAAAAGTCTGCCGTCATGCGGACGATACAATCCGACGCAGATGTCGCTGACGTATGCTCCGCCGCGCACCCACGTCTCACGAATCTCTTGATCCGCCGAATACCGGACCATATGTACATGGCCGTTGCCTATGCGTTCCTGTGGAGCAATCATGGCTCCTCCTCTGTATATAAGTTAATAATATGCAATGTTACCGAATGTATGTTTCCAACAACGTATCCTAGAGCTCTTAGCCTTTTTTGTCAAAATGCCGCTAAGAAAAGCCGTTGACCGCAATGCAGCGTTCGGATATACTGGTAAGCACAGACGTATGTCGAAACAGGAAAGAAAATTCAGAATCGTCAGTATCGCCCTAAGCCTTGTTGTTTTGGGTGTACTTACTTTTGCCTTATTTGCCCCGACAAACGCTATTGAATTTGATCCGAACGGAACATACAAAGAAGCACTCGACCTGCCGGACTCTAATCCACGAAGCCTTGCCACGCAGACTATTCAGTGGGCGCTCGGCTTACTGGGCCTTGTGGCGGTCGTCATGATCATTTTTGGGGGGTTCATGTGGATGACGTCAGCGGGCAACGAACAACGAGTCACCAAAGGCAAGGAAATTCTACAGTGGGCGGTAATCGGTCTGGTCGTCATACTCCTCTCCTGGGCAATTGTGATTTTTGTATTCCGCACGGCAACACAGTAAATTAAATAGACTCTTATTCTCCGCACCTTAGAAAAGGTGCTCTGATAATAATTCATAGCGCAGGCCGCTCAGCCTGCGCATGTTTATATTGGCCCAAGCATACTTTTACTAAGTTGTTCTTAATGTACTTTGCAAAAATGGTATCGCCTTAATGCGCGGCGCGCTGTTTGAGGCCGCGCGAACACGACTGAATATATGACCTGCGGCCGAGTTCGCGCCGCGCGGTCCTTTCTTTTCTCTCCACTTTTCTTTGGACAAGCAAAGAAAAGTGGAGCCCCTCCGGAGGAGAGATACTCTCTATATACTAAAAAATATCATACCAGCTTAGTACTTGTATTTCAGCAAACGCACCTTAGAGAAGGTGCGTTTGGAAGTTTGTATTATTAACACCGTTAAAACTCGGCCGCCCGCTCTACGCGAATCTGTCCGCCCGGCTCAAGCACAGCGACATCTCTCCGGCCAATTTTACCCTGAAGTAGATAGCTCGCGAGCGCATTATCCACCCGTTCCTGTATCGCACGCCGCAACGGCCGTGCGCCGAACACCGGATCAAAACCCACCGTCGCAAGCTCACGAACGGCGTCTTCTGATGCACGCAGTGAAATACCTTTTGACGACAACCGTTCGCCCACCTGCTTGAGCAGTAACTGGACGACGCTCATGATTTCGTCAAACGTCAGGGGCTTGAAGACAATAACGCCGTCAAAACGATTCAAGAATTCCGGTCTAAAATATTTATTGAGCTCCTGATTCATCAGAACGTTTTTTATCTGTTCCACCGTCTGACCGGCCTGGATGCCCTCCTGGATTTTCAGCGAACCGGCATTCGATGTGGCAATGATAATTGCATTGGTAAAATCGATGGTCCGTCCGGTCGTATCAGTCAGACGACCGTCATCCATTACCTGCAAAAAAATATTCAGAATATCCGGATGCGCTTTTTCCAGTTCATCAAGCAATACCAGCGAGAACGGATTGGCACGAACCGCTTCAGTGAGATAGCCGCCTCCGCCCTCAGACCCGTATCCGGGGGGCGCGCCGATCAGTCGATTGATGCTCGACTGTTCCTGGTATTCCGACATATCAAGACGAATCATCATGTTCTCTGATCCGAAGTACACATCAGCGACCGTTTTTGCCAGCTCCGTCTTACCAACGCCGGTCGGTCCGAGGAAAAGCAGGTTGGCAATCGGACGTTTGACATCGCGCAATTCCGCCCGTGCGCGCCGCAACGCCGTTGATACCGCGACGACAGCCTCATTCTGTCCGATGACCCGCTCATGAATCCGCTGTTCCAGATTAAGAAGCTTCTCGCTCTCTTTTTGCGTCACACGGGTAACAGGAACATTCGTCCGAGAGGACACCACTTCCGCAACGTCATCTGCAGTTACGAGCGCATTCTTTCCTTTTTTCTTATGCACATGCACGCCTGTTTCCTCCAGAATCATAATTGCTTTTTCGGGCTGGAAACGGTCCTGAATATACCGCTGAGACAGCCGTGCAATCTGCTCAAGCGCACGATACGAGAAAAAGACTCCGTTTTTATATTCAACAACGCCGACTTTGCTCTCCAAAATACGAATCGTTTCATTTTCTCCCGGTTCTTCAACATGCACCCGCTGGAACACGCGCATCAGCGAACCCGACGGCTCGATATATCGCCGATAATCCTGCGGGGTTGTCGTCCCGATTGCGACAAAAAGCCGCTGTTCAAGCGCCTGGGCAAAGATAGCGGCAATATCCATATTTTCCGATCCTTCTGTAGATACGCCTACCATGTTTTGCACGTTATCAACGACAACGGCGATATTACCTGCCCGCACAATTTCGTTAATCAACTGCATCAGCCGTCCTTCAAGTTCGCCCTGTCTGCCCGCAGCTCCGACAAGAGATGCGATGGACAGGGAGATCAGGCGTTTGTCCTGCAGTACTTCCGGAACTTCTTCGGACGCCATCAGTGCGGCAATTTGTTCGACGATGCTTTGTTTGCCGACGCCGGGATTGCCTACAAAAAGCGGATTACCCTTGCCGCTTTCAATAATACGGAACGCTTCATCAAGCTCTTTTTCACGACCGATGGATAACGGGAGTGCGCCGGTAAGCGTCAGGTGCGTTAAATCATGGCTAAACCGGTCAAGCAACGGAGTCGCAAGTGAAGTGTATGAACGGTTTACCGCACCGCTCGGTTTATGACTTGCGAGGCGACGCCATTTTTTGAGCTGTTCTACCCGCAACTTGCTCATGTTCGACCACTCAACAACGTTTTGTACCTGCGAAAGTTCAACTTCCAGATCATACAGTATTTCCTGCGCTTGTCCCGCTGATTCCGCTGTTGCAGTAAATAACTGGGATACGCTCACCTTTTCGCGACGGGTCATAAATGCCTCTCGATATGCGGCGAGAAACACCTTACGGATATCCGGACCAAGAGTCGAGTGCGTCTCGGCAGGAGGAACAAAATGTTGAAGACTGTGACTTACTCGCTGTCCCAGTGCCGAAGGACTGATGCCCAAACGCGCCAAAATAATTCTGATGTCCGGATACGCCAACAGCGTTGCAAAGAGATGCAGCGGCATGACAACGCGGTGCTTCAGCCGTTGGACAAATACCCACGCCTGTTCAACCGCCTTGTGGGCCTGCAGATCAAAGGCATGCGAGACATCAACAATGTTTTTTTCGTCTGCGCCCGCAATGTGCGCAAAGAGTTCATCAGGATGCTCGAGCGTTTTGGGGATATCGAATTCCCTGCGCTGTACGTAATGCTTGGACCGTGACTCCCGGTCAATTCGTGAATATGCGTATAAATCGGTGATCAAGCTCAAGGCAAAAAAAGCCATATACCCGTTGCGCACGGTGAAGGCTTCCCACGGAAACCCGCCGGACTGTATCGTTTCCATGACCGTCACAAAAGCAAAAAGAATGCCTGCGATCCCTATGACGATCAGTATTGCGCTCATCACGCTGGTGACGATACGTTCCATCTGATCTTCGAGAATCGTCAGGCGGTTGATGTTCTTTGTCCACGTCAGTCCCTGTCCTCCCAGCCATGCGAATTCTCCCCTGCCACGACACAGAGCACAACGCTGTTCAGCCTCCATACCCGTTCCGTTGCACGAGGGACACGTTATCGCTACATATTCTTTTGGAAACTCAGCGGGCATACGTTATATTCCAAATGAAAGGCCGAACCATTGAAAAGCGACAAACCACGCAACTGCCGCCGGCGTA
>JBAZCI010000017.1:9850-26790 GCA_041671025.1 Patescibacteria group bacterium
GCGTACCTATCCATGCCACAAACAGGATTGCAACAATGACAATCCAAATCGCAAACATGATGAGCTTGTAGACCAGCATAACCGTTCTCATCATGAAACTGATCATCCTGCCCTGCCAGTCGTACTGACCGAACATGGGGGTGAACATATTTTTCAGCCAAATCCCCAGAGACAGATTTGCACCACGCCGCTCAATACTGCCTACACAAAAACGAGCTATCTGCAGTAGCCCCTTGGTATACCACCATACAGGAAGATAGAGAATATCCAGAACAACTTCAACAAGAATGTACTTCGTTGCCGTCCAGGCGACGTTTTGCATAATTTTGCTTTTTATCTTGTATTATTTTATCACTTTTTGAACAAAAAGTCAATCAATACAAAAAGTGTACTGTACTGATGACTTCAGGCAGTGTGCCGTAAAACTTTTTTTTCTAATACATACAACTACGCAACCGACGGAACACCGGAAAGCATCGGAGAATGCTGGATCATGAACAGTGAATACATGTATTCATCCCTGCCTTCATAATAATGGCTGTGCAGGCGAGCCTCACAATGCATGCCGTGATCCCGTACAAACGCATGCAAAAACAAATTGTCCCCGGGAACCATCATGTATACTTTACGCAGTTCATATCCCTGATCGCGGTAAAAATAATCCATGTCCGCAAGTGCCGCATCGTAGAGCATTTCCAGAACCATACTTCGCTCTTCGCTGTCAGGGAGTACGGCAATACGCTTGAGCTTTGCAATGCCATGCTTCGGCAATCCATGCATTCGCCAACTCACCACACCGAGTATCTCGTCCCCCTCTACTGCAACACGAAAATGGTAGTGTAAAGAATACTCCCGATGAAAAATCTGAAGCGCCTCATCCCTGTTGTCAAAATTATAATACCGGGACAGGACTTCGACGACCGATTCTGCGTCATGTATTGTAGCTTTGCGTATAGATACCATAGAGTGTTGTGTGTTTACCTGTTAACAAAAAGCGCCTCCGACCGACCGGCACCGAGGCGGGAGGTTACTGCGATTTCGCAAGTTCTGCGTCGATAGCCTCTGAAAATTGTTCTAGCGGCTGCGCGCCTACTATTTTCTGATCGTTCACGAAAAAGGTTGGAGTCGAATTTACCTTGCGCGCCTGGGCTTCACGGGTATCATAATTCACACGATCTTTTGCATCCGACCCGTCATAGCAGACAGCATACGCCGCCGTATCCAGGCCGAGGGCACCTGCGTATTCACTGAACTTGTCGGCAGGATTGGAGAGATCTTCCCAATCGCTCTGCGAACCAAACAGCTTATCATGAAATTCCCAGAACTTGTTTTGATCAAACGCGCATTCCGCCGCACGGGCAGCCTCGTCGGCATTCGCGTGCATAGGAAGCGGGAAATTGTTATACACAAACTTGATTCTGTCGCCGTATTTCTCTATCACCTGTTTCACAATGGGCTGGGCCGACTGACATGCCGGGCACTGAAAGTCAGAGTACTCTGTGACAACCACTTTTGCATCCGCAGAACCGACAAACGGATCATTATCGGGGGTCAAGGCAGTCGGTGTCGTACCTGCGCTCTTTGCAAGCGCCCAAATACCGACAATGACGCCAATACCCACAACGCTTACAATAATAAGCGTAGTAAACTTGCGTTTTGTCTTCCCGCGGGACGCTTCGTCATGACGTTCCTGTCGACGAAGCTCTTTGCGCTGTTTCTTAGTAAGCTGTTGTTCCTGTTCGTCCATAAGTATTACACAGTGTAGCAGAAACTTTTCTACACGCAAAGGGTATAACAAAGGCGCCATCGAATCCGATGACGGCGGCCTTTGGGGGTTAGGAGCAAGAAATGGGGTTCCTATACACCCACTGACATCAAAGTCATTGAAGAGCAAATTGCGCTCGCAAGCTCTGCGATGCCGCAAGGCTTGTGAACGATTGCCACATTGTCGAATGACTCGACATTTCCTTCGGTCGAACGATCGACCATAAGGAGAAACCGCGTGTCGGGATTCGCTCGGATGATATCCGGAGCGTTCAACTGTCCACCTAATCTGAAGTTGGTGATGAGCACCAAATTCGGATTTCGGGTACTCCGACGGATCATATCCGTACTGGGTACGCGCCGGATTACTTGCACATTGGGCAAGGCCTCCGTAAGGAGATCAGACATTGATGAGAACAATTCCTCACCAATTAAACCCGTGATAACTAATTGCGGTTTCAACATATTCCCTCCTGTGATGAAGTGTACAATGTCCTGGCATGTGAACGTACCGATAGCCAAGACAGCCCATACTAGCATGAATAGGACGCTTTGTCAAGATATACTGCTTTCATATGGGGCAGGATATAGGGATGTTGCCCCTATTGAAATAAATATACTTTTCCGTATACTTTCTACATATACCTTACGAAATTTTTGACCTTTCCTGTCATTGACTGCCGCCTTTAACGTGCGACAGCCAATGCATGTCATTCCCTGATCTTCTATCGGGGAACTCTCCCACGAGTTGCCACTGCGACTCCCCCATCCATGCATAGGAACCTGCCGGAAGTGATCCTCCTATGTGTGAGTGGGGATTTTTTTATCTAACTACTCTGAATATTTCTGATAAATAAACGAAAAAATAATTCTCCAAGAAAAGTGAGCATGAACAGAAGATTGAATACTTCGTTGAGAGAAAGACCTGAACCAAATATTCCCATCATCACGAGAAAGCCAAACAGAGGAATGACCATCCGCATCAGCGCATAGGCCTTGCGTCCGGCATGATCTATGGCTATCTGTTCCCGTTCATCTTTTGCCTGCAAAGTAAAAAATTCGTACATATTCATTTTTTTCTTTTTCGCATATATGATACTCCCTGCTGCAAATATCACGAGGATCGGAAGCATAGCGAGAGTATAACTTGAATCACCTGTAAAAGCGTATGGTGAATCTTGGAATCTCAGTAGCATAAATAAGTATAAAATGACAACTCCTGTAAACATAATAATTTCGAAACGTTTCATAATACTGACCTGTTCTCCCCGAGGATTAAACCGATGCATTGAAAAAAAGGTGTGATACATCGCCCAACAACCGGCCATAATTAATACAAACCCTACCATAAAAAGATCGACTTTACTGCGTAGAAACATTATCCATATTCCTCCGGCTACAGAGAGAATTCCCCCGATGATCAAGATATAGAGTGTGGTTTTTTTCATATGGTTGAAATAATAATTAAAGCCAAAAAATATCTTCTACGGTTAATTTAAAATAACGAGCGATGGTAAGTGCAAGATACGTCGTCGGGATATACTCCCCTGTTTCAATAGAAATGATCGTTTGCCGGGTAACCCCAACCTCTTTAGCCAAATCCTCCTGGGTTAATCCTTTTTGTTTACGGATATCCCGCAAGCAGTTTTTTACCTTCATATGTACATGATACATACAGTAAAAAGGTATGTCAAGTATACTACACATTTTATCTGTGGATAAAAAAAGAGGTCAACTCTAAAAAAAGCGTAACGAAATCATTTACAATCCGGGTTCCCGTGTGATAAGGTAGGCGATACGGAAAATACAAAAAAATTTGGAGGAAAATCATGAAAAAGAAAAAGGCTCTTTCTACAAAAGAACCAATCACGATTGATGGTGTCGAGTATTATCGGCATGCAAACGGTGGAGGACTCGTAGCAAAAACCGCGCACGTAGCTAAGACTGCATTCGTTGGTCCTAACGCAAGAGTAGAAGAGTACGCTTATGTGATCGGGCACGCATGCATACAAAACTCTGCAATCATATCAAAATATGCCAAAGTATACGGCCGTGCAAAAATCGGCGGTAATGCGCTCATCACCGACAACGCTCATGTACACGGTAACGCAGTCGTATTTGGCAACGTCCGTATCTACGGGGATTGCATAGTGCGAGATCATGCATCCATTTCAGGGAATGCGCTTGTTGATGACGATGTTTGCGTCTCAGGCCACGCTCAAATATGGGGGAATGTCATACTTCGAGATCATGTTCAGGTAAAGAATTGGGCAGAAGTTGGAGATCGGGCGATTATTGAAGGCAGAGTAATCATCCGGGGACGAGCTCGCATTCGCGACAATGCCTTTATCACCGACAGCGCCATCATTTCCGGTGATGCCGTAGTACGGGGTTTCGCGCGTATATGCGGGTGCGTCAAAGTACGAGGTAAGGCCGTTGCAGAAGGAAACGCCCAGATATTTAATCTGGTAGTCCTGTCGGGCATTGTTGTGGTTCTCGGTAACACAATACTCCGAGATAAACAACACCTCTTGAAAGGCGTCTACGGAAAAAGGGCAGCTTAGTAATACTCATCCGTGACTATGCCGGCGTCAGACGGCATATCTCACCTCACCCCCGACTCATCTTCCGATTCTTGAAATTTCACTACGGAAGCATGATAGGGGGATTTTTTATCTGGAAAATTATTCAATACAGGTGTACACTTATAGTATAGATATTTTTGGTTTTGCCCTTTTGAACTCACATATTGCCGCCATCAATAAGGCGTGGCGCCAATGTAGCGAGCATCTTTAGCTCCTTGAACTTTGAGCTGAAGACCGTGTCCCCCACTCACTTCACCGCCAATACCCCCCCCGTAACTGACTTGTGAAGTAGTGGGGATTTTTTTGCATACTCCCGCCCCACGCTTGCGCATACGTCCCTCACCGTGTAGACTGACTTCCAATGTTGATTCTGTTCTTTTTCGGAAAAAATCCATCAGAAAAATGCGTGTAGAGCATATACCCCCCGTTTGTTTTTCGACAAGTTAAATTGTCCGCAAAACCAACTTGCTTGATCGAAGTAGCGGGGGGTTTTTTATTCAATTGTCCGTGAAATCTTCTATATCTTCCCCTCAAACCACCCGATAATACTTACACTTGATCCGGTCGAGGGAGTGGAGAGGACCTGTTTCAGTGTTTGCTCGGCAATGTCATAGTAAAACACTCGAAGGAGCCCGCCCGACTCATCGATGGCGGTAAATGCAAACTTGTCCGCATCCCATGGAACTGATTTGTCGTCAATGATGTATCCATGCGTCAATTGAGTTTCCTTTTGCTGGGCAATATCATACATCCAGAGATCAGCGTTGAGATCGGTAAACGGAATATGCGTACCCGCGGGATTAACGGTGAGCGTGGTGTGTACTTCATTTTGAGTAAGCGGCAGTTTAGTTATTTCATTTTTGCCGATATCAAAACGAATGATTTCTTTAGGTCCTTTTTCAATAAAAAAATCAAGTTGCGTATTATCTACGCCATATGCAATTTCATTGTCATCGATTGAAATCAGCACCATGCCATAGTCATCCACCTGTGCATATGGTGTCAACGTAAGCGTAGAAATATCCAGCCGGCTGAGATGTGAAAAATATCCCTCCGTATCTGCGACCAGACGCATGTACAGATACGACTCATCCGCTGACCACCGCAAGGGCATATAATATGCGACCGGGGACGGGAGCGGAACTTCATTGAGAGATGACCGTTCGTCTCCTGTGGCCATCGTGCGTATAACAAATTGCAGTTTCCCGGTATGCTCATCCAAACGGTTGAATGCGGCGTATGTCCCCTGCGGTGAAAGTAAAAAACTGTTATAGCTCACCGCAAACGGCAAAAGTTCTTTCTGCCCCTGAAGATTCACGGAATACACCTCATCATTCATCTGCGACAGACGGTATCCGAGAAACCTGTCTTTGGTATACTTTTCAAATAGCGGGAAACCATAGTACCGATCAGGCGTCTGCCGGTATGCGATCTGCAACTCGTCCAGTAAAGGATCGTATTCCCAGACGTTTGTTTCATTTTCCTTCGTAACGGCAAAAAGAAGAACTGACGTCGTACGGACATCAGTGTATAATGCGGTATTGGTATTCTCAATGCTTGGAGCCTGAGCTTCTTCACTACGCATGAACACAACCATCCCGGCAATAGCCAGGAGGCTCACTCCAATTGTCGCCAGGTTATATCGCGCACGCACCATAACGATATTGTATCATAGGGGGTAAAAAATAAAAAAAGCGCTGGAAAATTCCTAACGCTTTATGTTCGACTAGACGGATTTTGGCGGGTAAAAAACGGGGTCCAGCCGTTTCTTCACGGCGGCGCGTAGATAGGCCAAAAATTCATCCGGGGGAAGATCGTGCTTGAGGGCAAATTGCTCGAGATACTGATAAAGCAGCTTTCTCAATACCGTAAATGTACTCGCGCTCAGGCGATAATAAGAGAACCCGGCTTTATCAATATTGGGGTACCTTCTCATGAGCCCCTGAATACGATCGTCAATGGAGACCAGTCCCTTGTCCTCACAGATACCGTCTGCAAGAAATAACGCCTGTGCCATTTCATTGATCGCTCGCGGATTGTTCTCCAGCAGGCGCAATGCCATATGCTGTGTGTTCCCGACAAGTCCGGCAACACGTATTCCCCATGCTTGCATGAGATACAATTGCTGAATACGCGCCATTTCATCCAGCAATACGGGTGAACAACTGGAATTGGCAATTGCTTCGACTTCGTGCCGCTTCGCCACATCATGCAGCAGTGAGGCGGTAATTAAATCCCGAACGTCGGCGTTCCACTTATCTGCCGGCTGGCGGATAATGCACGCTTCTGCGCATGCGGCCACTATCACGAGATGACGACGAAGCCCGATCCATTCCTGATCAGTTATGCCGTGCGCCTCCCATGCATTGAAAATTCCGACAAGTCGTTCATCAGCAACGTTTCCATCACCGAGCACATCGCTGAATGAGAGTAAATAGGGATCCACTTCTCCTCCGATCTGTTAAGTACATCCATGTTTCTATTTATTTTTATTGTGTAGCTTACCCCGAAATAACGGAACAGACAAGAGAGACTTCTCTGGTCAAATAACATGTCGCCTATGAGAAATTTCAAGAATACGCTGACCAAAACGTTTAAAAAAAGCACTGGTCAAAAACCAATGCGTGTTACTGGCGTCTTTTGCTTCGGCCTTGCAGCGTAATAATTAATCATGTTCGGCACTATCGGATTATTCAGTGCCATTTCAGCATGCTTATTCTTCCCTCCATCATGAATCAGGCGGCCGTATCGTTTACTGGTCCCGTCTGTAACCGTGTCTCCCAGCGCGACAATGGCATAGGGCATGCTCGTGAGCGGATCGATCGTGTGTACGCCGCATATCTCCGGTAGCGTTGCCGGCTCCATATCCTCATCATCAAAAAATTTGAGTATGGTGTCGACGCTCATCCCGGGATCCTTCGGCCGATAGAAGGTGATCCAGTGTTGTCCACCTGCCAAGACGCCGGGAGCCTTCAGCTGTTCCAACGATCTTTCAGATGGAGATGAAACCGTGTACCCGTTCTTGATCAGCTGATCGAGGACCGGGGTTTGCCCGTCAACATCGACAATACGCGTCTCCTCATCTTTCATGTCGATCATGCCGCCGGAATACATGATCTTTAACGTCAGCATGATGACAAAAAATAGGGCACCAAGAATCACTTTCCCAGTAGTCATAGAATACTCCTCTCTTGCTCAGTGTATGTACAGACTATAATGATCAATTTCATGTTGACCCTACCAAGGGAAAAAGATGTTGTCAATGAAATGTGCGCAATTCAAAAAAAGCACTGACCGTTACTCAAAATAATACATCGTAATATAACTTGTCACCTCAGGAAGCGCATAGTCACCGGTAATATCAGCGCCGGTCAGCGATGACACAACCTGATGCGCTGATGAATGGCGATCCTGTAAAAAGGCAAATAATACCTGAACGGTCGGAATTGAATCAACATACAAACTGCTCGCCTCCTGTATGTTTAGGCTTTCCAGTAACGGAATATTAACCTGATTTTGACGCTGTGCTTCGTTGTGATCTACATAATGAGCGAAATCAACGCTTGCAAGCACAAGCGCGTCAGTCGGCAATATTTCAGCAAGAAGTTGCCCGAGTCGTACGGCGTCATTTGGCGATACACCCGATTTGAGCGTAATCGGGACAAATGTGGTGCGGGGAAAACTTCGTCTAATAAATGCGACTTCTGCGGAAATCGAGTGTTCGACAGAAAAAAGCCGCTCATCGATACCAACCAGTTTCGATTGTTCAAGTGCATCAACGACGCCCGGTGCGGGCGGAAGTATACCGTATGGCGTTTCCCAATTTCCACGCGATGTTGTGATCGTATGTGCACTTCGATCCAAATGATCCGGACCGATAACAACGACAACCGGGGGTGATTGCCGGGATTCTATACCCTGAAAAAAACCTGCAATAACATGAGATGCTAACAGATGATGCGGGATGATACCGCCAATGACTTTCTTCGACGGGATAACGGGGTTATTTGATGTATACGCCCGGTCAAAAAAATCTTTTTCAAGAAAAAAAGACCTATGGATCGCCTCGCCATGATCAAAATCCGCAGATCCCGCCACAGACTTTTTGTTATGCATATATATACCGAAACCGCCGGCAGTCAAGAGAGTGCCGGCGATTACTATGCACATGATTACCTTAATGTAACGCACCGCCCCATTCGACAACGCTGAAGCCATGTCGGACTGGTGGTATTATCGGTAACGGCGCCGCAGGAATCGGGGCATCGAGACCACGATAATCCATGAAGACACGAATAATGGTATCCGGACGGGGCGTCACCGTAATGGGCGCGAGGGTATCGAACACAGCTTGATCGATGAACGTAATGAAATAATACGACCGATCCTGCATGCGTGGCACCCAAAACTCTTTGAAATCTTCTGTTTCCTGCGCATTAAGCCCCAACTTACGGAGAGTGTCATCAAAAAATACCGCTACCTCCTCTTTCGCAATAACAAATCCCCTGTCAGGCATCGTATAGTTAATGCCCTTCCCCTCCCAGAAAAGATACGGATAAGTCGCTCCATCGGCATAATCAAGTTTTCCATCGGGATGCGCGAACACATTCCATCCGCCCTCGGGATACACAGGGTCTGTGATGGAAAATCCTCCGTTTGGATTCACCTGAACATGTACGTTCATGCTTTGCTCCGGATAGAGATAAATGACGGGTTTTCCGCATTCAACCATGGGCAAAAAATTTGTTTGTTTAAAACGCACCCAGTGGCCAAACGGATCCTTCCAGTAAAAAAGCGGGTGAGACTGTACAAAAACATCATACTCAGATTTTTGTTCCTCTTGAGGAACATAGTAATTCCGGTATGTATCTTTCAACACCTGTGCGTCGTTATTTTTGTATTCGTAAATTGTATCTCCGGTACTTGTTTTGCCGGTGCCCTGCAAAACGTCAACACCGCCGATTTGCTCATCGGTAAATATGGCATGACAGTTACTCGTTCCGCATCCGCCGGTTGGTTCATTGAAAGTATATTCTTTTGAATTCACCGAACCGTCCGTCCATGTGACCTGGGGAATAAAAGAATTTGATGAGGAAAAATATTCCTGCGACTTAAAATCTTTCATGAATGTCGGCCTGAGATAATACAGCTTGACTATGCCGTCGGGACGTTCAATCAGATAACAGCCTGACGCCTCATGGAAATAGACCGTGACCCCGCCCGCGCTTTTGTATTGTTCTTTTGCGGACTGATAATAGCTCAGCATCCGGTTCACCTCAAAAGTTTCAGCGACAAGCTTTACAGAAGAATTGGGAATGGCAATTTGATCGGGAATATCGAGATCCGGAACAGTAGAACCGACATCATAGACGAATTTTCCTGATAACGACATAAGATTACCTGAATACTTCTCCAGATAGATAAAGGTCAGCTCTTGCGGATCGTATACTACCCGGTACAGCGTTGCAAACATTACCGGCCCTTCTCCCCATTCTAGTATGTCCACCAGCTTATTCGTCGCATACCGGCCATTTGTAATGGTCCCCACGTCGTAATACGTCCGACGTACATACAAGGACCCTGATGCAGAATCAGCGTCTTGGGTAGTGATCTCGGGATCCACAAAATTAAGAGGCTGAGGATCGTCATTCCACGATACGCTCAGCGCATATCCCTGATTCGCACTCATTGACGTTGTCTCGCTCGTTTCAGGAATGGTTACCAGAGGCAACGGATCTATAAAATCAAAGCTTTTGAGTACCCGTTGGATGGCTTCACCATGTACACCCACCAGCTCAGTAGTTCCGGAAGATCCGGAAAAAATGATCTCATAGATTCGTTGTTCACCTGCAACAAACCCATAGAGCTGTCCATAGTCAGACGAAGCTACGGGAGTTAATACCTGATATGTTTGTTTTCCTCTTGATTCTACAGGTTCACTTAACGCTTCTGGATTATTTTTTTGCTTCTCCTCCCTGAATTTTTCAACCCACTCGGCAAGTGTATCGTTACTTTCGTTTTTGTGATAAATCACGTTCATTGAGAGACGGATATTCGCTGCCGGACCCGCATATGTGGAAATAAGATAGTCTCCGTCTCTAAATCCCATGCCTGAGAAACTTTCCACCCAGTCAACGGGTACATCGAGAACGATGCCGTGATCCCCCTTTTGATAAGTGATTGAATGCCATATATCATTAGCTACAGTATCTGGTTCCGAATTAACCGGCGTTTCAGGCGTTGTATTGATGGGAGTATTAAGATTTGTGTCGACAGTATTCAAGTTTTGCTGCTGAGTCGATGGAGAAGAATTTATCGTCGTCCCGGTATTTGTGTTATCCCGTTGGACAAAAAATTCATACGTCAGTCCCCCGCCCACGATAATAATAATGATTCCTGTTATGATGAGCCATTTCGCACGACTAAATACCGAATTCTTTTGAGACTCGTCTTTTGGTGTTTCCATATTTGTATTCAAAAATAGTATACATATATTCTAGCACATAACGACGGCAGTGCTACAGCTTAAAAAGAATAAAAGCGCTCCTGACTTATCGACAAGTGGAAAGAGATATGCTCCGTTTTTGGCATGCATGCACGATCTCTTCTGATTGGCTCATATTGCTATTATGCCCGCACTTTTGAAAAGATCCCCTCATAATGCAGGACGTTCAAACACACTTTTACTTTTCGAGTCGTGAGCACTCCAACCAGCAATATATACGATTCTTTTTTTCTTGTCATTGCGAGGTTGCCCAGCGGCGACCGAAGCAATCTCTCTCTTGAATAGTAAAAAGCTAAAAAGGGAGCAGTGAAAAAATGAGATGAATAATGCTGCCAGGAAGTATTGACCGATATCGATAACGAAGCCATGAAAAAACAATTGCAGCAACTGCAAAAATAATAGTTAAAAAACTTATCCCGTAAATCAAATGACCAATAAAAAATGCGCAACCAGTAACAATTGCCGCGTTTTTTAAGGTAAGCACTTTCTCAAGGGATGATTGAAGTAATCCAAATGTTACGATCTGCTGCAGAACAACGCTTATGATTACCCCACAGCCATACAATAAACCATTCACGTTGTTTAGGCTCGTATTTCTAAACGCATAGTAGAGCAAGCCATAAACTGGAAAAACAAGAAAAAAGAGAGACCATGCAGGCCGTATTGCAAAAAAATCTTTCTTTTTTAAGAAATGACCCCAGACAAAAAAGGTGACCGCGCTAATGATTAATATCCAAAGTGTAAGTGCGCCAAAACGTACGTCAACATCTGCTCCCTGCAAAATATTCATTGAAGATGAAACCCACGGATACGCATTACTCGCTATCCAAAATACAAACCAGGCCGCTACAAGGCAAAGTATTACATACTGACGCTTAGTCGATTGTGCCGTACTCCGCATAGTTTGCATCCTTATTTTCCGCTCACCCCTACATCCACTCCCTCCCCTGCCTCACCAACAGTTTCTCCGCCAACAGCGGTTCAGCCATCAGTTCTTTCACGATCTTTTCCATCCGGGCTACTTGCGACCCCTTTACCAGTACTACATCGTTCTCTTTTGCCTCGCGTTGAATAAATTTCCCGGCGGTTTCGGGATGATCAAAAATGCTGATCCGGTCCTTGGGCAGTCCGGCTTCTTCCGCGGTCTGCGCGATTATTTTTGCTTTTTCACCGACAGTCACCAACATATCAACACCGATTTCCGCCGCATATCTGCCGACGTGTGTATGCCCTTCAACAGTGGCATCACCTAATTCCGCCATGTCTCCCAGCGCCGCAATTTTCCTTCCTTCGGCAGGAAACTGTTTGAGCGCATCTAATGCGGCAAGCGCGGCAGCGGGCGAAGAATTGTAGCTATCGTCAATAATGCCGATTTTCTTTATGCCCGGCAGATAATTCATACGGCCCGGCGGAGAAGTGAAATCCTGCAGAGCATCGGCAATCTCATGCAGATTGAGTCCCAGGGCAATGCCGACAGCACCTGCTGCGAGACCGGCGTATACCTGATGCCTTCCCAAGACGGACGGAAGAAATACCGGAATGATACTGCCTTTATACGACATCTTATAGCTGATGCCCCGTATCTCCATCTTTTCGTGGTCATCATGTGCGCTATGCGGCCCTTTGCTTAACGACGGCTCAAGCGCACGAATATCCGCGTGTTCATTAAAACCGTACGTGATCACCTGTGCTCTCGTTTTTTCACGCATAGCGGCGACATCATCGTCATCGGCATTAAGAATGGCAAAGCCGTCTTTTTTGAGATGCGTCACTATCTTCCGTTTTTCCGAAATAACCCGCTCGATCGTGCCAAAAAATTCTAAATGCACGCCACTGATCGCGGTCACCACCCCCACAGTGCACGGAGCGAGTTTCGTCAGGTACTGAATATCTCCCGTCTTGTCAGCGCCCATCTCTAGCACAAGAACATGAGGGTACCGTGCATCTCCGAATATCAACCGTCCGATGCCGTGCAAGAAGATGCCGAGCCAGGAAAACGGATTTGATTTCCCGCTTTCTTCTCCCAAAATCGCCAATGGAACTCCAAGTTCGTTATTATAGTTTTTGAGGTTTTTTCCCGTACGGAATTTTGATGCGAGTACCGTGTAGATTGCTTCCTTCGTCGATGTTTTCCCGACACTGCCCGTCACACCGACAACCATCGGGTGAAAACGCTTAAGCATCAACCGTGCAAGCATACGTAATTTCCATTGAAGAACGCGTCGAAACATACGGTATTAATTATCTACGGATTCAGTCGGGGCTACGCCCAAATATGGCAGCATAAATGCTGCGATCTGGCCAAATAACGGGGCCGCGGAACTTTCGGCAAATTGTACGTCCTGTGGACGGTCAATACGGGCGATCATAACAAACTGCGGATCATCCACCGGCGCAAAACCGACAAATGAACCGATGGTTTGATTGGGATCATATCCCCGTTTCCCCTGCAGTGGAATCTGTGCCGTACCGGTTTTACCTGCCACAAAATACCCCGGAACACCCGCACGCTGTCCATGACCGTTTTGTACCACGTTGGCAAGCATCGCTGAGATCTTTGCTGCGGTTTCCGGAGTCACAACCTGCCGCACACTTTCGGGCTGTCTTTTGTCTGACGTGCCGTCGGGGCGCATCACTTCATCAACAATATACGGCTTCATGAGTAATCCGTGGTTTGCGAGAGCGCCGTATGCGGCCAAGAGCTGGATGGTGTTTACCGTAATCCCCTGGCCATACGACCCGGTCGCCATATAGATCTCCTTATGCTCGGCCAACGATGAAATGTCGCCGGCCTGTTCACTATCAATTTCAATGCCGGTTTTTTCTCCGAATCCGAATTTCTTCACGTATTCTTCAAACTTTTCCTCTCCAATTTGCTCCGCAGCAAAAATTGCCCCGGTATTCAGAGATTTTTCTAACACTTCAGTCATGGTGCTGATACCGTTCGCCTTGCCGTCAGAATTTCTAATCGTATAGCTCCCTATTTTAACATTGCCTGTATCATCATACGTCGTAGTCGGTGTAACTTTCCCTTCGTTCATCGCCGCAGCCATGGTGATTGGCTTAAATACCGATCCGGGTTCATACACATCATACGTTGCGGGGTTGAGAAAAACATTTACGTCCTCAACCTCGTTGTATGCGTTCGGATCAAAGTCCGGTGCGCCGCACAATGCGAGAATCTTTCCGGTCGAGGGTTCCATAATAACGAGCGATCCTCCCGTGGCTCCGTGTTTTGCGACCGCTTCATCCAGGGCGGAACAGGCTTTGTACTGTATGGTACGATCGATGGTTAAAATAATGCTGTCGCCGTCTTGCTTCTCCTCCAGCTTTGTCGAACCGACCGTAATCCACCGTCCAGTGGCGTCACGGTCAGCCTGCAGAAATCCGTTTTTCCCGGCGAGCTGGGTATTCCAATATCCCTCGAGACCGTATTGGCCGACGCGTCGTTCATTATTGAAACCGACAAAACCGAGCACATGACTCCCGATATTTTTTTCCGGATACAGCCGGTTTGTCTCGCGCTCAAATCCGATGCCTTTCAGATCAAGAGCTTTTATCTGTTCGACAACTTCTTTTTCAACCTGTTTCTTAATCGGTTCATAACTGTCCTCGGGATTTTTAGTCAACCGGGTAAGCACTTCCGCTTTTTCAAGCGTAAGCAATTCCGATAATTTCGTTGCAGCCAATTCCGGATCTTCTATGTTTCTCGGCACCGCGTATACTAAAAAAACGTCCTTATTTGCCGCCAAGGGGAAAAGTTTCCCGTCCTCACGGACAAATATTTCTCCGCGTTCCGCAAGCAAATGCTCCGAAAGCTCGTGCTGATCCTGCGCGAGCGCAACATAAAACGTATGCTGAAATATCTGAATATGGCCCAGGCGCGTTACAAGCGCCAGTGCAAAAACACTCAAGACGATCGTCAATACTTTTAAACGATCGCCCGGTTTATGTGTAGATTCTCGTCGCTTGCGATAGCTTACCATATACTGGTGTATCAAAATGTACCCGCAAAATGCCCTGGACCGACAGGAACGCCGCGGGCGAGGATTGAAAAATGCCTCAAATTACCGCGATGCAACCACCGTTCCGACAGCAGGAAGGAAATGCACGTCGTTAGCCGCAACCATCTGGAGGCGCTCCCCTGCCGCTTCGATTGACGCGAGCGATTGAAGCTGCGCCCGGCTTAATTCGAGCTGGCGCAATTCTCTCTGTGACGTTTCGATATTTCTCTGCAATTCTTCCATCTTGAATCCGCTTACAGAAGACTGGTTAATGACAAAGAGGTACGATAAACCGGTAAAAACAATAAGCGCAAGCATGATGCTGTTCAGCACGAGGCCGTCAAAAACGATGCTACCTAAGCGCGAAGGCCGGGTTTGAGTATGTGATCGTTCCTGAAAGTGCGAACGACGAAACGTGTGTGAAGAGGATTGTGTGAGTATCATAATGATTTTTGTATTGCGCGGAGTTTTGCGCTCCGGCTTGATGAATTGGTTTTAATTTCAATTGATGTTGGTGCAACCGGCCGCTTGGTCAACAGCGTGGCGCGAACGGGTTGCGAGATTCGCTTCCCCCATGTATCGCGCTCGTCTGTCCACCCTCGGCTGAAGTCCTGAAAACATTTTTTAACGATGCGGTCTTCTCCGGAATGAAAGCTGATGACTGCGAGCCGTCCGGCCGGCGTGAGCAGTTCGAGAGCCTCAGGAAGTACATGTTTCAGATTTTCATATTCATTATTGACGGCAATGCGTAGTGCTTGATAGATTCGCGTGGCGGGGTGCCGTCCACCTACCCACGGAACGTCTGCTGTCGACTTGAGCGCTGTCCGGATCGCCAGGAGTATAGTCTCTGTAAGTTGCCGCGTTGTTGTAATATGTTTTTGCCGCCTGATCCGGCAAATATACGCAGCTATAGAGTAAGAAAATTTCTCTTGACCATACTCCTGGAAAATCCAGGCTAACTTGTCTTGCGGCCATTGGTTGACGATTTCAGATGCCGTCAGCCGTTGTGACCGATCGAGACGCATATCAAGCTGTTCATCTTTTTCAAATGAAAATCCTGAACTGCCTTCCTTGATCTCAAACCTGGAAAGACCGAGGTCGAGAAGGATACCGTGGACCGGCGCATCGCCGATGAGCTCGCAGACTGCAGATACCATATCCGTGAAATTTCGATTCACGATCTGGAGGCAGTTTTGGTACCGGCTCAGCCGCTCGCGCGCTCTTCCGATGCTTGGCGCATCGAGATCGAACGCGATGAGCCTGCCGGCTTTTGGCGAGGAAGGATCCGGTGCAATCCGTTCAAGGATGGCCAGCGCATGTCCGCCTTCGCCGAGCGTGCCGTCAATAATAGTCTCACCGGGCTTGGGATCAAGGTACTGAAGTACTTCATTGAGAAGTACGGGAATGTGAATGTGAATGTGCTGCATAGGACGCTCGTGCGCCTAGGGCCTAGACGCCCAGGTCGCCCAGCGCCTCTGCGATGTCAGAACTCTTACTCTCTGTTCCGGTGCGGTACTGCTCCCATGCGGTTTCGTCCCAGATTTCCAAACGGTTGTAGAGGCCGGTCACGACAAGCATTTTTTTCAAACCCGCAAACGTCCGCAAATAATCCGGGAGAACGACTCTCCCCTGCCGGTCAATTTCCAGATCCATAGCGCCGGCGAGCATCATACGTGCGAACGCTCGAGTGTTTGCTTTTGAAATGGGCAATTTGGCCAATCGGTCAGCAAGCGCTTTCCAATCCTTAGCCGGATAGACAAAGAGACAATTATCAAGCCCGCGCGTAACTACGGCTCCCCCGCGAAACGCAGTACGAAACTTAACCGGGATCGCGAGGCGTCCTTTTTCGTCTAGTGCGTGATGGTATTCTCCGATGAACATTGCAAAATGAAGAAAAAAGTAATAATTGCTTATGCGGATCGAACTTGGGACGGAAACGGTTATCCACTTCTCACAGTACTTATCCCCACTTTTATCCACTTCCTACCCTTCCTCTCCATTTTACACCACTTTTCACCTTTCGTCAACCACGCCACATATCCACTGTATGCGTCAAGTTAGCAGTTTTTCTTTATTCTGTTG
>JBAZCI010000018.1:0-25949 GCA_041671025.1 Patescibacteria group bacterium
CAAATTTGCGCACGCCGTAATTGTAGCGCCTCCTCGATACTTGCTACGCCAAACCAGCGTACTCCCGCCGCCTGACATGTCTCCGCCACCAGCGCCGCACCGTGCCCGTACGCATTTGATTTAACTACACACATAACCGTTGAACCTCCCGAACGGCCGAGCCGGCTAAACTGGCGAATATTGTGTAGTAATGCCCTTTTAGATATGCCAACCCAGGTAAGCGGCCGGCTGATACGTACGTCGTTATTCATGTCAATTATGACGTTTTTTTCGGAAGTATAACCTCCAGTCCGTTCATGTACGGGCGTAATACCTTCGGTATGACAACGGATCCGTCTGCCTGCTGAAAGTTTTCAAGGATCGCAATCAGCGTCCTCCCAATGGCAAATGCTGTACCGTTGAGCATAAAAACAAAATCTTTTTTGCCCTTCTCATCACGGTATTTTATCTGCAGCCTCCTCGCCTGGTAATCGGTACAGGTAGAAATCGAGTGTGTTTCACGATAGATTCCCTGGGAAGGTATCCAGGATTCAATATCTATTTTGCGTGCAGCAGGGACGCCAAGATCACCAGTGCACATTTTCATGAGCCGATAGGGTATCTCCAGCGATTGCATCAGGTCTTCCGCACACTGAAGCAAAAATTCGAACTCGGACTCGCCGTCTTCCGGATGCACAAAGCTGAACATTTCAACTTTATCAAAGTGATGAACACGGAGCAGGCCTTTTGTGTCTTTGCCGTATGATCCAGATTCACGCCGAAAGCACGGCGAATAGCCGGCGTACCTCAGAGGAAGTTTGTCACTTTCAACCGTCTCACCTGCCAACATCGGGCCGATTGCCTGTTCAGACGTACCAATAAAATATTTTTTGTCTTTTTCAATATAGTACATGTCTTCGCTCCCGCCATTTTCCGTGTGCCCCATACCGACCATTGATTCTTCAGAAATTATCGCCGGGGGTATGACCGGAGCAAATCCTTTTGCCAAAAGTATGTTCATTGCGTACTGGACGAGCGCAAGTTCGAGCAAAACACCCTCATTCTTGAGATACGCAAAACGGGTACCGGATACTTTGGCGGCAGATTCGATATCAATGATATCCAGTGCTTTTCCAATCGCAACGTGATCCCGTATCTTTTCCCCGGACGGACCTGCAGGCGTTCCGACTTTTTTAATCTGCTCATTTTCGGATTCATCTTTTCCAACCGTTACATCAGGAAGAGGGAAATTTGGAACGGACGAAAATAGTTTATCTCGTTTATCCCTTTTACCAACAAATTCATCTTCAACCTGTTTCAGGTCGTTTTTCAGTTTTGAAATTTGATCTCGATGTTGGTCAGCAGCTTCCCGGGAGCCCAGTGATTTGGCCAGTTGATTTTGTTCCTGACGCAACTCATCAACGCGCGCCTGTAGGCTACGGACTTCCGTATCCAAAGCAACTAAAAGATCCAAATCGACAACGACAGCTTTTGATTCGACGGCTTTTTTTGATGTATCGAGATGTTCTCGAATGTATGCGATATCAGGCATACGGTGTAATGCTGTTTAGTTTAAGAAATAAGATACACACGAAGTTTATCCAAACCCTGCTTACGATGGTCCCGTTGTTCAAGCTCATCGGGAGTAAGGTCTGTATAATATTTTGAGAGCTCCGGAATCCAGAATAACGAACGATACGGTAAGCCTTTTGCTACAGGGCGTTCGAGCTTTTCAGAAATCATGCCGCGTATCGCTATCTTTACGTGGTAACATTTTCCTGAAGGGAATGCCAGGGTAATGACTCCTCCAAGCGATGCACCTCGTCGTTCATAAGGAATGTTTTTCATGCGCTCCAGTGCATATCGGACGAGCTCTATGTCCGATGCTTCGAACCCGGGCCAGCGTCGGGAGTAGATACCCGGCTCGCCGTTCAGTGCGTCTATTTCCAATCCTCCGTCATCCGCAATACACGGAAGGTTGGAAAGGTGTGCATAAAAAAGTGCTTTATTTCTGGAAATTTCTTCAAAGCTTCTCCCCTCTTCCCGGTATTCTTCATGAATGCCGACATCATCAGGGGTAACAATGGTAATGCGTTCATGCGACAGAAAAGATCTGTACGACGCGACTTTACCAGAATTAGTACTTCCGATAAGAAGCTTCTTCATGACACGCCTATGAGGGTTTCTCGGGAGGAACTGGTTTTAATGTTGGGAACAAAATTACTTCTTTGATGCTGTGCGTATCTGTGAGTAGATTGGCGAGACGATCGAGTCCGATGCCCAAACCGGCGGTCGGCGGCATACCCTGCTCCAGTGCTTCAATAAAATCCAGATCCATCTGATGCGTTTCATCGTCCCCTTGTTCCCTGCTCTTTTGCTGTTGAGCAAATCGCTCATACTGATCGACCGGATCATTAAGTTCTGAGAATGCATTACCTATTTCCTTGCCAGCGATAAACAGTTGAAATCGTTCTGTGAACTTTTCACTGTACTCAGTTTTCTTTGCGAGGGGTGAAAGTTCAATCGGATAGTCAATGAGAAATGTCGGACGAATAAGTTGCGGACGAATCAATTCTTTTAATCCATCATCGAGCATTTTAGCACGAGAAGCAGAAGAATCAATTTTTACTCCCCGTTCCTTGAGGGCGCCATACAATGCGTGCTCGTTCATATTGGTGATATCAATTTTTCCAAATTGCTTCATCGCATCAACAAACGTCATACGAACAAACGGCGGAGTCATGTCTATTTCTTTACCTTCATAGGGAATAACCGACGAATGCTGGATATCTTCCGCAAGCGTATGGACAAGCCGCTCGGTAAGCTCCATCAATTTTTGATAATCCATATAGGCCGCATAGAGCTCCACCTGCGTAAATTCAGGATTATGCGAATGATCGATCCCTTCATTTCGAAAACACCGCGAAATTTCGTATACGCGCTCAAAACCGCCCACAATGAGCCTTTTCAGGTACAGCTCCGGCGCTACGCGCAAAAAAAGATCCGTATCCAAAGCATGATGATGAGTTTGAAATGGTCTCGCCAATGCCCCTCCGGGAATAGATTGAAGCACCGGTGTCTCAACTTCTAAAAAACCTTCCGACTCCAGAAATTTTCTCAATGAAGTATAGAGCGCTGAACGTTTTTTAAAAATGCTACGCACTTGGGCATTTACTATTAAATCTAAATGCCTTTTGCGGTATCTGATTTCGACATCGCTTAACCCGTGCCATTTTTCAGGCAAAGGGAGAAGACTTTTTGAGATACAGCGGGCTCGTTCTGCGAGCACCGATTTTTCACCGCGTTTAGTCTCAAACACTTTTCCGGTGACCTCAACAAAATCGGCAATATCTATAAGGTCGGTAAAAAAAGAAAACGAGGCATCACCTATAATGTCTTTTTTCAAATACACCTGCAGTGATGAGGTACCATCTTCAATATGCAAAAAACATGAGCCACCGTGAAGCCTGCGGGAACGAACTCTTCCGACCACAGTAATCAAGGCGTCATTTTTTTTCAGCTCACTAAATTGCTCCAAAACTGCAAGATTGGTGTGAGTACGCTGGACGCGCGCAGGATACGGCGACACGCCATTCTTAATCATGGCATTCCTCCGTTCAAGCCGTGTATCGCGTTCTGTCGTGTGTCCTTCCATACGTATAATGAAGACATTCTATCATTTTTTTGTATACAAAGCAAAAAGGCGCACTGCTGTTTTCGCGAACTCAGGGCTCCTACTATGAAATACTCACTATCTCAAGAGTTTGCGCTCCTTTGGGGGTCTCGAGCGTCACTACGTCGCCTATTTTCTTCTTAAGGAGAGCTTTTCCTAACGGTGATTCGTTCGATATTCTACCCTGGCTCGGGTCTGCTTCATTAGATCCAACGATGTTGTAATTAACGTCCGATTGACCGTTACGTATACAAATCGTTGAGCCGATCTCAACAGTATGGGAATTCTTTTTTGATTCATCAATAAGTACGGCATTCTTCACAACTGCCTCAAGCTCGGCGATGCGCCCTTCTGTGAACGACTGCTCATTTTTTGCCTCCGCATACTCGGCATTCTCTGATAAGTCACCAAGCTCCTTTGCATCTTGGATGCGCTGGGCAATTTCTTTTCTCTTCACTCCCCGAAGCTCGTCAAGCTCGGTTTTTACTTTTTCGAGTCCGTCTTTGGTAAGAAAAAATTGTTTTTCCATGAATGTATGTATAACAGTAAAAAATGCTTAACACGTCTGCACAGACTCCTGTGCGGTATGAATTTTTTGAAGCACGGAATCGATCATAAAACGCGGAACACAATAAGTCAACATAGTTATCCACATTTCTACCGATGAGCGTACCACCATCGGAGCATTTCCCGCGCAATGGGGAGTGCCGCGTCATGACCTTCTCCGCCCTCTTCCACGAGTACTGAAACCACGATTTCAGGATTTTCGTATGGCGCAAAACTTGTAAACCATGCATGCGTTTTCCCGCTCGATGAAAATTGTGCGGTACCGGTTTTGCCGGCTACTGAAAAAGGCTCGGAAGACAAACTTTGAGCGCTTCCGGAAAGTACGGTCTGGCGCATCCCTTCGCGAACTGTTGCAAGATTATCAGCGTCAATAACATTTTCGCGTATTACCGTAGGCGCAAATGACTGAATCAGGTTACCGTTCTGATCTTCCACCTGATGTACCAGAGCTGGTCTGTACACCGTCCCCCCATTTGCAATTGTAGCGGTGTATGATGCGACTTGGAGCGGTGTGACAAGCAAGTCTCCTTGTCCGATGGCAAGATGATACGTATCTCCAATATACCATTGTTCGTGTTTAACTTCCTCTTTCCATGACTTTGTCGGTAAAAAACCGGTTGACTCGCCGCCAACATCGATGCCAAGCTTTGCGTTCAACCCAAAACGTTCGGCATACATCCGTATCGCATCGACGCCTAGGCCGGTGAATGTCGAATTGTCACCGCCGCCTACATAGTAAAAAAATGTATTCACCGATTCAGCAATCGCCTTGATGACATTAGTGACTCCGTGACCGCCCGCTTTCCAATCCGGGAAAAACCACTCCCCGATGCGAATTCCCCCGGTACTCAAAAATGTCGTACTTGCGTTTATAACGTTCTCCTGAAGCGCAGCTGCTGCAATAACCGGTTTAATAACCGACCCTGAAGGGTACTCACCCGAAATTGCACGAAAAAGTAACGGATGATGCGCATCACTCAACAATGTGGAATATTTTTCAGTAGAAATGCCCTGAATAAACTCATTATTGGAGAACGAGGGCGCTGACACAAGGGCAAGCACCTCTCCAGTTCGAGGGTCCATCGCCACTGCCGCACCTCCGGTTGCCTGTCGATTACTCCGCAACTCTTTCATAAGTTCTTCATACGCCACCTGCTGGAGCCCATGATCAATATTAAGCACAACGGTATTGCCGGAAATTGGCGCCGTTTCTGATACTATTTTTTTTTCGTTACCGAGTGCATCAACTTCAATTTCTCTTTTTCCCATGACACCGCGAAGAACACTTTCATACCAGACCTCTAATCCATTTTTTCCAATAGTATCACTGAAGAGATATTCCTTTTTTTCTTTAAGCAGTGTGTCATACTCCTCCCGGGTTACCTTACCTGTATACCCGATAAGGTGGGAGTAGGTTTCGTCATTAATATACCGTCTCGAAGAAGCGATGCGCATTTCCACACCGGCAAGGTCTTTGGTCGCAATATCAAGAAGTACAGATTCCTCATGAGGAATATGATCAGCAATCAACACCGGCTGATAATCAAGATCTCGCGCTTCATCAAGTTTCTGTTCAATATCTTCCTTTGACACATGCAATATTGAAGCGATCATTTCAAATTCAGCATTCCGTTCTCCCTGATCCGTTGGAAGGTCTGCAGGGGTAATGGTCAGCTGGAAATCGGCAACATTGGTTGCGAGCTTTTCATGACGCCGGTCTACAATGAGCCCGCGGGGGGGCACAACTGCTTCAATCCTAATGCGATTATCCTCCGCCGTCTGACGGTACTCGCTTCCTTTTACGATCTGCATATACCCTACACGGACGGTAAAAACAAAAAGTACAATGACTACCAAAAAACTAATCCAGGCTAATCTTCGTGTGTCGGTAGTTTGATGCACCGGATCGCTGCCAGGAAGCATCCAATGCGCATCAGTTCCCTCCCCTTTCGATCGCGAAAAACCGTGCACTTGTGTACGCTTGATATCGCGCTGACGCTGGGTATCGATGATAAACGGATTTTTCACGAAATCCTTCTTTTAACGATAAATGCACCATGGAGAAATTGGTGCGCGAGACGCACGAGAATGAGTCCAAACAGTGCGATAATGGCATTTCCGACCATATAACGCAAGACCGACGGTATCAACGATGTAAAATCTGAGTATGTCAAAATATTAAACCAGTGGTACATCTGGTCAAAAATCCAGAGTGAAAGAAAAAAAATGATTGGTGAAATAAAGCTAACCAAAAAAAATCGAAGCTGACCCTTCCGAATCACAAATGAAAAAAGTAAAGGAAGAATGATGCCGCTCACTACGAGAGCAAGAGTCATGGTACCCAACGGGGCAGGATTTGCAAGATCAGAAATAATTCCCATAATAAACGCGCCGATTACCGCGCGAGAAATTGGAGCAAACACGGTTAATGCAATCGTAGCAATCAAAAGCGGTTGGATCCACTGAGAGAATGACGCGGTCAGATTAACGCCGGCAACGGTAAGAACGCTCAGTAACACGATGACAATAGAGAATACGACCACTTTCCTCATAGGGAAATAATAGAAACAATGGATACATTTTTAACGTCTGTCGGCAGTGTGACGGTCGCGGTTTGAAAAAGTTCACCTTCTGTACGCGAAATGACGTCCGTCATGCCGACGAGGAGATCTGGAGGAATAAGATTCTCAGAACCTGACGTGAGGACTGCTTGCCCCGATGCGACTGCCTCGTTCTGAGGAATTAATTCAACATGAACCGACAAGCCGTGGGAGCCTTTCAAAATCCCCAAACTGCCCGATTCATTCTGTATACGAACGGCAACCTGACTTACACTGTCCGTAATGACGCTCATTTGCGAGATGTGCGCATGCACCGAGCTTATCTTTCCAATGAGGATACCGTCCTGAACGATGACTGGCTGACCGACTCGCACACCCTCATTGCTTCCCCGGTTGAGTGTAAGAATATTGTCATACGGTGTTACGCTGCGTGCAACCACACGTGCTTGCACGGCTGAATAATTTTTTTCTTCCAGGAAAAGCTTCTCCTGATTGAGCAACCCTGCTTCTGAAAATTGCCGATCAAGCCGTGCATTTTCCATCAGCAACTCCCCAACTCTGACTTCAAGCGCATTATTTTCTTCTGTGAGCTTTTTTCGTGATCTAAAAAAATCAAAAAAGTTTGATGTCCGGTCTCCTACCCGTATAGTAACCGTTTGTAAAGGCGATAATATCGTACTTGATACATCCTTTACCGGCTTAAGAAAATTAAACCGGTCCAATACAACAAGCGCAAGGATACCGAGACAAGCTATCCCAATAAGACTCCACCGTGAATTTGCGTACCGTATCATCACAAGCTAATTTGACAGTGCATTGTCTTTTGTAGACGGCGACAATACGTCCTTCAAATTTTCGAGATCTTCAAGAATGATACCGGCTCCACGGGCAACTGCCGTGAGCGGGTCATCCGAGATGTGAACCGGTATTTTCGTTTCATCGCTAATGAGACGATCCAGACCGCGTAACAGTGCCCCACCGCCGGACAATACAATGCCCCGCGAGTAAATATCTGCAACAAGTTCCGGCGGGGTATTTTCTATCGTAGATTTAACTCCTTCAAGAATTGCCCGTAACGACCGATTAATGGCTTCCCGTATTTGATTACTGTTGATGGAAACTTCTTTCGGTAACCCGCTGATAAGATCCCTGCCTCTGATTTTTGATTCAAGAGGCTCCGGCAAATCGATAGCCGATGCAATCTTTTTTTTGATAGTTTCAGCAGTGCGCTCGCCCAATAGAATATTAAAGTGCTCGCGGGCATACTGGATAATATCCTGGTCCATACGATCACCGGCCATACGCAAGGATTTCCAGGTGACAACACCGCCGAGCGAAATGACGGCAATCTCCGTCGTACCGCCCCCGATATCGACAATCATGTTCCCGGAAGCATCTTGAATGGGAAGACGAGCGCCGATAGCGGCAGCCATGGGCTCCTCAATCAAAAATACTTCACGCGCACCGGCAGATATCGAGGCATCCTCAACCGCTTTTCGTTCTACTTCCGTCACCCCCAGCGGGATGCCGATAACGATACGCGGGCGGGGTATAATTGAAAATCCTTCACGATGCACCTTTTCAATAAAATGCCGGAGCATACGTTCGGTAACCTCAAAATCAGAAATAACACCATCGACTAGCGGCCGCGACACGGCGATATGTGCAGGCGACTTCCCTACCATTCGCTGAGCTTCAATGCCAACAGCGATAATCTGGTCGTTTCGCGTATTAATTGCGACAACTGACGGCTCATCAATGACAATCCCCCGATCACGAACATAGACGAGCGTGTTTGCTGTTCCAAGGTCTATACCCATATCCTTGGAAAACCTGCCGAAGAGTGAATTGAACATTTTAGGCATAGAATTTTGTTATTTCTTTAACAGCAGTTTCTACACTATGCAGCGCTGACTGAGACGCCCCCCGATACGTCACTTCAATCATGTCCCCCGTTTTTTTACTCGTTACCAGTCGTACAGGAATGCCGATGAGGTCGGCATCATGTAATTTTACACCGGGGGCACCGTCACGATCATCATATAAAACAGACAAGCCGCTTTCTTCAAGACGGTTAATTATCTTGGCATGCTTCGGCGGCACCGTTCCGTCCGAAAGTAGATCACACCAGTGGACATGATACGGCGTCACAGCGCGCGGCCATATCATCCCGCGATCATCATGTGAAACCTCCACAATGGTACCCATGAGCCGTCCCGGGCCTATGCCGTAGCTCGCCATAACGGCAGGGTGCGCCTTGCCTTGTGAATCGACATATGATGCGCCCAATTTTTCTGAAAATTTTGTTCCTAATTTAAAAATATTTCCCACTTCGATCCCTTTAACTGCGGTTAACGTATCTCCGCATACAGGGCATGGGTCCCCGTCCTTGTGCTTCGCTACTTCTACATTTTGCGCAAAATCACCTTTTGGACACAGGATGAGCTTGTCCTCGCCGGCGTCAGATATGACTTGGAATTCATGCGAAAAGCTTTTTGAAAATGATCCGCCTGATGCTTCAATTTTATACGCAGTGACACCTACGCGTGAAAAAATATTCCCATACGCTTTGGCGACACGTTCATAAAATATATCGCAATCATTCTGATCAGCATGAAAACTGTACAGATCCTTCATTGAAAACTCGCGTCCGCGGATAAGGCCGGATTTTGCGCGTGGTTCGTACCTGAATTTATCCTGAATTTGATACACAGCCATCGGTAAATCACGGTACGATCCGATAATATTCGCTGCGATATATGCGATGACTTCCTCGTGAGTCGTCGCAAGTCCCACTTCACGTTTTGAATGATCGGAAAACTGATACATGATATCTGAGAGTTCTTTCCAGCGATTTGTCTTCTCCCAAAGTTCTTTTGACTGAAGCGCAGGCATGTAGATTTCCTGCGCGCCCAGGGCATTCATTTCCTCTCTGATCACGCTCATAATATTCTGCAAAACCCGGTACCCCAGAGGAAGATACGCATACACGCCGGACATCATTTTTTTGACAAAACCAGCCTGCTCCAACAGACGGGCGTTAACGGAGGTTTCGTCCTTAGGCGGCTGACGGAGTGTTTTTACAAAAAGTTTTGAAAAAAGCATAGATGATTAGCCCCCAAAAAGCCTCTGGAAAAAGGACCCTATGGTTCCTGAAAGCCTAGAGACATCTTTTACGGTTACAAGAATGATCAAACCGATGAGTAATGCAAATCCGATATTATGAATCACCGCCTCAACATTTCTGCTCACAGGTTTCCTTCGAATTTTTTCAATAATGAGAAAAAGTACCCTTCCCCCGTCAAGCGCAGGAAACGGTAATATGTTAATGACCGCGAGGTTGATGGAAAGCAGTGCAGTAAATTGAAGCAGATAAATAATCCCCAGTTTACTCACTTCCCCGGTAAGTACCGCAATGCCGACTGGGCCGGCAACATCAAACGAAACATGTCGTGATACTAACAGATCGCGAACCAGCATAAAAAGACCCTTCGCGGTTTCCCACAGCAAATTGACTGTTGTTCTGGCGCCCATCCATATCGCCTGATGCACGGGATATCGGACCACCCCAGTCTCTACAAGGCCAACCCCTGCAAGTCCTTCCCCGGCGTCATCCGGGAGGGGCGTGAGCTTTGTTTCTATAGTTTCATCCCCTCTTTTCAGAGTAACAGGTACCTCCGTGTTTACTTTGGGCTTAATGAGATTTCGAAACGCTTCTACCGTATCAACCGACGTATTATCTACGGCAACCACAGCATCGCCAACTTGTATGCCACTTTTTTTTGCCGCGGAATCTTCAACCACTTCGACAATTTGAACCTTGTGATCACGAATCGTTGCGCCTGCTGGAACCTCTTGAATAACTGTAGGCAGACCTATACCGTAGCCCGCAGAGAGTAATACAAAGGCAAGGAGTATATTCATGGCTACGCCGGCAACAAGAACAACCGTGCGTTGCCATATTTTTTTATGCGCAAAACTATCTTCATCGTCCGCATTCTCTCCCTGTTCCCCTTTAATTTTGACAAAACCGCCGATAGGTATCCAGTTCAATGAGTACGTTGTGTTTTTTTTCTTGATGCCGATTGCGCGCGGAGGAAAACCGATAGCAAACTCATCGACGCCTATCCCCATTTTACGCGCAGTTACAAAATGTCCTAGTTCATGGACAAAAACAAGTACAGTAAGAATGATTGCAAAAATAAAAAGTGACATGGCGTTTAGGTAGTGAGAATTTCCTGTTCTTTTTTATCCCCTATGCTTCTCGCTTCGGCATTATATTCATCAACAACTTTTTGAAGCTCTTTTTGTACTCTAAAAAATTCATCTTCAGGTAATGACCCCTCTTCCTTTTGCGTATGCAACACTTTGACAATTGATTCACGAACAGTGCGTATACGAATTTTAGATTCTTCAATTTTTTTGCTTACAATTTTTGCCAGATCGTTCCGTCGTTCTTCGGTAAGAGCCGGTATGACGATCCTGAGTATTTTACCTTCATTAACCGGATGAAGATTGAGAGATGACTCATTAACTGCTTTTTCAATATCCTTGAGCGCAGTGGTGTCCCAGGGTTGGATAACAATACTTTTTACATCCGGAGTAGAGATACTGGCAAGCTGTTTCAATGGCGTCCTTGCGCCATAATAGGATACCGGCAAATCTTCAACGAGCGCTGGAGTGGCCCTGCCTGTTCGAAGATGCGAGAGTTCCTGGCGAAGTTCACGGATCGCCGATTCAAATCCTTCTTTTGGGATGACAGTAGACATAGGTATTATTTTTGTGCAATTAATTGTGTTCCTGAAAAAAGTATTGACCTGTCGTACGGAGCAAAATAGAGTGAAGCGATGGGACGAGATGTGGGAATTGTTTTAATAGTTTTCCAGGTCTGTCCACCATCAACCGTTTTGTGCAGTACATTATTGACAGCAAATATAATTTCATTGGGGTTTACGGGATTGATGATCCCGGCCCGTATCGAAACGGATCCAAAAGGGATTAATGTTTCGATCGGCGTCCATGTTACACCACTATCTACTGTCGTGAGGATACCGTACCCGGTTGCAATCGTAATACGCTCGCTAAACGGTGAAAAATCAACTGAATTGATTGTTCGCGCTTTAGGATACGCATCAAGAGGCGCTGAAATGTCTATCCACGTTTCTCCTGAGTCAGTTGTTTTATAAAATCCGAAATTGAGCGCATACAGGTATATGACCCGATTATCCAGCCTGCTCATATAGAGTTTGGCGGCTTTTGAACCCGTCCACGAGAGCGTCCTCCACGTCGTGCCATAATCATCGCTTTTCAATACAGATGTCGTTGTCGCGAGATACACATGGGAGGGATCCGTATGATCGACGAGTACTGAAGTTAAGGCCTCCTTGGGGCGTGTTTCAATATATATCGTTGACCACGTTTTCATGCCGTCAACGGTTTTTACCAGTGTTGTTCCCTGCGAGGCATACATGATATCTGTATTCTGAAAATCTATCGACAACCCTGAATACGTCCCTGCCGCAAGTGTCGTTCGTTCCCAATGCTCCATCCCGTCAGACGTACGCCAGACGCCGCCGCCTCGGGAAACAAAGTACGCCTTGAGCGGATCCCGCGGATCAAACACAAGTTCGGAAAGATCAAGCCCTCCGATTGTTACAGCCCGGTTATTCTGTACGCCGACAAAATTTTTAGCGTCCCATGTTTCGCCAGAATTCTCAGAACGGTAGATTCCTCCATCAGCCGGCGGGGTCTTGCGGAATGCCAACGTACAGCCACTAAGGGTTACTGCTACGAAAGATGCTACAAGAAATACGCCAAGAATACGCTTCATACGGCAATCGTGAAATAATCAAACGCAAGACGGGGAGACATATGCCGCTCCAACAGATACTTTACTCGAAAACAGGCTCCCATAATTTTTGAAAGTGTTGACGGTGAAAACGAAACATGTAACGGCTTGGTAAAATCAATATACTCACGGGGATACGGCTCTGTAATCCCTTGTTGTATAAGTAACGCATCATGCACAAGAATTTGCCATTGTGAAATTATGTCCAAAAGCTGACCCGAATCATCATTTTTCTTTCCCGATGTTCCTGACAATAGTTCAAATGAGCGCAATCGCTCCTGTACATTTTCTTTGCTCAGCGTCGCAAGCATACTGACATGTTCCCGATATGGCTGCTCGCTATCTTCAACCAGCGAAAGTTGCAACGCAACCCCGGGTCTACCGTGCGATAACGCAGATATAATCCTTGCTCGCTTCTTATCTATACCTCGTTCAAGCAACGCCGCTTCTATGCTCTTTTGATCAACGGGGTAAAAATGAATCGGCGTGCAACGTGAATATACAGTATCCGGAATATCCTTCTCATTAGGTGTGGTGAGTATGTACAGGACATTTCCATGCGGTTCTTCCAGTGTTTTAAGCAGAGCATTAGCCGCACTGGACGTCAGGCGCTCGGCGCCTTCAACCATGACCGTTTTTCCCGTACCTGAAAAAGTATGGAGAGACAGGCGTGATTTTGCCTCACGAACTGTGTCTATTGATATCACTCCGTCTTCTGAAGGGGAGATTTTTAAATGGTCCGGATGAGTACCGTTTTTGAATGCACTGCATGAATGACATGTACCACAGGCCTCTATAGCAGAAATCGGCTGAGCGCACAAAAAAGCTTGCTGCACTTGGGCAGCCAGCATAGATTTGCCGAGATGATGTGCACCCACAAAAATATAGGCGTGATTCCGCACACCTCGAACGAGCGCACGTTTTAGATATGCCCGCACGCGCTCATGGCCAATATTACCGTGAGTAAATTCCATAAATATCGTGCGAATAACATACCATATATCCGCCCTAAAATCAAGTCATTACCTCACGCAACACATGTGCGGTTTTTTGCCCAGCTGCCTTCCAGGAAAATTGTTTTACCCGTTCTAACCCTCGCTCGCGGAGATGATGCCGTGCGTCCTGATGAGACATAAGTTTGTGCAACGCGTCAGCAATGTCACTCGTATTTTGTGGATCTACCAATACTGCCGCATCTCCAACCACCTCGGGAATTGACGTTGTTTGTGATGCAATAACGGGAACTCCTGACGCCATAGCCTCAAGCAGCGGAATCCCGAATCCTTCATACAGTGAGGGGAAAATAAAGGCCTGAGCACCACGAAGCAAATCGACATACTGAGAAGCTTCTACCCATCCGGGCAGACACACCCGCTGTTCTAAATTAAACTTTTTGATAGTTGCCGCTACCTCATCAAAGCCGAATCCCTGTGATCCGACCAGCACGAGGCGTACAGTTGATTCAGGATGCTGTTTGACATAGACCCCGAATGCCTCAACCAAGCGAGGAGTATTTTTTTTGTATTCAAGTCTCCCAATCGAAATCACATACGACTGCCCGCACCCTACTGCTTCCTGGGCAACCTTTTCCCTTGCACTATTTCGTAGTGGGGTAAAAATTTCACTATTATACCCATTATGTACGACGACTATTTTTTCCGGATCTGCGTTATATGTTTTAATAATCTCCTGCTTTGTAAATTCTGACACCGTGATAATCTTGGTCGCATGCACAACGGCAAACCGTGCCGAAAAGCGATGGTAATCAAGCTCGGAAGCGGAATATTTCCCTAGCGTCGCCGCTCGAGCAAGTATATCCCAAATGCCACGGGATGCGGAAGAAGTAGCTCCTACGGTCTTTTGATTATATAGCTGACGTTCATGCTCAAACCCGATGTCGTGAATTGTCGTCACAACTTTTTTTGGATGAACCAAGGGAATCGTATGCGCCGGTACAAAGAGTAGATCTGGTCGCTTGACAAGCATCTCTGCAGACAACCGAAGATGAGTCCACAAAAAACGAGGCGGCCATGATAATGCATGCACAGACCACGATTGAGGCAACGGAGGAAAATCAGCAACAAGAGGTGACTTGGTATAGAGTCGGACCTCCTCTGCTCCGAAAATTGACAAAAATTCGCGAATTAAAAAATACGAGTACCATTCAGTACCTGTACGTTGCAGGACATTTGCCCGTGATGCATCAATTCCGAGTATCATCTTATTTGCTGGCAAGAATGCTGCGCTTATACGAATCGAGGTTTTCCAGAGCAATGCCCGTGCCTTTGGCAACGCAGAGCTGTGAATCATCAGCTACATATGCAGGCACACCCGTAGCCTGCGTGAGTAGATTATCGATGTTTCTCAATAATGAGCTGCCGCCCGAGAGTACCATGCCCTTGTCCATTACATCAGCTGAAAGTTCAGGCGGGGTTTCCTGTAGAACCGACTTTACGGCCTGAATAATAGCCGCGAGCTCGTCTTGAATCGCCTCGGTAACATCGTCGCTTGTTACCGTCACCGTTTTTGGCAACCCTTGTACGATATCGCGTCCGCGTACATCCATCGTAAGTTTTTCCTCAAGCGGAAGCGCTGAACCGATAGTTTTTTTCAAATCTTCAGCTGTACGATCGCCAATGGCAAGCCCGTATTTTTTTCTCGTAAATTCTTGAATAGCGGTGTCCAGCTTATTTCCGCCTACTCGAGCTGAGGTATTTGCAACAATTCCCCCTAATGAAATAACGGCAACCTCAGCGGTCCCTCCGCCAATATCTACAATCATGTGACCCGATGCAGAGCCAATCGGTGTATTTGCGCCGATTGCCGCAGCAATGGGCTCCTTAATAATATATGCGGCTTTTGCGCCCGCCTGTATGGTGGCATCAATAACCGCACGTCGCTCCGTAGAGGTGATGCCAGCCGGCACGGCGATCATGACTTCCGGATGAAAAAATCGTACGCCTCCGAGCGCCTTGTTGATAAAATACCGGAGCATCGCCTCGGTTGTTTTATAATCAGCGATCACTCCGTCTTTAAGCGGCCGCGATGCTACAATCGACTCGGGAGTACGCCCAATCATTTCTTTTGCTTCTTCACCCACCGCCATTACTTTTTTGTCGATAAGTGAAATTGCAACGACTGATGGTTCGTTTATCACAATACCTCTCCCGGGTACATATACCAAAGAGTAGGTCGTTCCCAAATCTATGCCTAATTTTTTGTTGAATATCGACATAAGCCGTTGACTGCCATACATTACTGTCTCTTGCCGTATTGAAACGTCAATGTAGTATCCTGGAGATTGCCCCGTTTGTCAACAGACGACCCCCTACCCTGTTCTACTTACGAGGCAGTGGTACGCCGGCGTATTTCAAAAAATACTTCATCCAGGAGAGAATGTGTACGCGGGTTGCGTAACTGAAAATACCGCTAATACCGGGGTTCTCGGCGGATTGTCGTCCGTGATAATGTACAATTTCCGCATCGGCAGAATAATGCACCTCCCATTTTTGCTCCCAAAACCTCCTGCACCAGTCAGTGTCTTCGACATAGAGGAAGAAACGTTCATCAAACATCCCCACTCTCTGTAACGCTTCCTTCCGAACAATCATGCAGGCGCCGAGAATCCAATCAACCGGACGGCTCGACGCATGATCGAAATCCGCCATAACGTACGTTTTGAGCAAATGACGTACCGATGAAAGCTTACCAAATGGGCTTCGTCTCCATAATGCGGTAAAAAACGAGGGAAACCGATAGCAGGAATACTGGACACTCCCATCAGGGTTCATGAGTCGCGGACCGGCAATGCCAACACGAGGATGCTGATCCATATATGCGACAAGACGCTGAATCGCATCATCAAGTATCGCAATATCTGTATTTAAAAGCAAAAAGTAATCGCCGTGAGCAATATTCATCCCTGCATTCATTCCGGCGCCAAATCCAAGATTTTTTTTAGTTTCAATAAAAACAACCGAGGGAAATTCCTCTTGCATCATTTCACGTGTCCCATCGTGTGAAGCATTATCTACAACAATAAGCTCGGACGAGTAACCTTGGGTATACTCCTGTATACCGCGAATACACTGCTTCAGCAGTCCCCGAGTTTTGTAATTCAAGATGATGATTGAGAGTTTCATTGGTTATGCGTTTTTTCAGCAAAGGAATTTCTTTTTTTTAAGATTTCCGGTGCCAAGTGAAAAATCTGTGATAAGGCCGAGATAAGCACCGACGTATCGGTAAAAAGCAAAAAAATAAACTTACATAATTCATACAACCCAACAACTGGAGCGTATAATACCAGCGACCGAAGGCGCTCATTTTTAAGTAGCATCAGAATATGATTACGATAGGAATATACCCGTATGTCGCGAGATCGTGTCGTCAATCGTCCGGAAATCAATCCATGCGTTGACTGAATCGCTCGACGATGATACGCGCGCGCTAATGGCGCATATCCTGCAGAATACCCGGCATTGTGCAGTCTCCAGGCGAGATCCGCGTCTTCCTTATACGCAAAAAAGTCCGTATCAAAATATTCACTACCATATTTCACCGTTTCAAGCGCATTTCGGCGATACAGTACGCATGCTCCGGAGTGTCCGAATACCATCCCGGGATTCATGTTTGCATCGGTAATCGCTTTCCCCTCACCTCGATTTACCACCTGCCGCCACGGCAGCAGTGTCAATCCAGCGGAGTCAACTATATCAAATCTCGCTCCGGTTTTCAAGTCAGCTGGCCGGAACAACAATCCGCCGAAGCTTCCACCTTTCGGGTAACGATCTGCGTATGTAACAAGTTCTTTAATAAAATCCTTCTGCAAAACAACGTCAGGATTCAGACAGAGCACGTATACGGAATCCGTAGAACGTATCACCTCGTTATGCGCCACACTGTACCCCGTATTGTTGTTTTTTTGTATATACACCACATCGGCGAATCCCCGTACCATTTTTTCTGTGTGATCCTCAGAGTTGTTGTCTACTACGACTACACGGTAATCGGTATATGTCTGAGCAGCCAATGCATCTAAACATTGTTTAATGTCCTTTTCGCTATTCCATGTTACAACGGATACAATAACTCGCGCAGAAATACGCATATTATTTAATTAAAATCCTTGGAAATACCGACGGGAACGCTTTTGCTTTCTCTAGGGAATAATGAACAGAACGCGTACGCAAGCAGTATGGTAAATCCAATTCCCAACGGGTGGTTAAGATACGGAGTGGTCATATGGGTCGCGAGCAGAGCAAGATACGCAAGTAAAAAACCAAAAAGAAGTACGCCCGAAAGTGATGTATTTTTTTCTGCGGAGCGCCATAGTTTTTTTATGATAACGAAAAAAAACATAAGATACGCAAGCATCCCAAATAATCCAAATTTTACAAGCAAATCCAGATATCCCCATTCAAACGCGTATGTCGTGTACACTCCGCCGCTTGACTGAAGAGCGCGCGGATCTTTTGTCTGGTAACTTACCGTAGTCCCCAGCCCGGATCCAAAAAAAAGATGTTCTTTCGCGGCAGTGGCTAAAGGACGAAGCAACTGCATCCGAGAAGAGAGGGCCGCCTCCTCCCCACCCTCGGTAATCCGGTCGCGTACGAGCGTCGCAGCAGAGATGCCGCTCCCTCCCCCTCCCGGTAACGGAAAGTTAATAACGGCAGTGAGCAACAGAATATCTACACATAAAACAGCGAGAGATGCGCCTAAAAATACAACAACTCGTTTAAGGGATATTTTTTTTGATACCAGCAAATACAACAGGTAAAGAAATACGACACCCGCAATTGCAACCCAAAAACTCCGGGAAAAAGAGATGCACAATACCGAAGATGAAAAAACCACCGATCCCCATAAAAAGTAACGGATCTTTTTGCTCAAAGAAAAATGCCGTGCAAACTGAAGCATGACTATACTGACAAACAACGGTACAAAAAGAAACACATGACTTTGGAAGAAGACGCGGTAAATATTGTATCCATAATTGGTCATCTCTCCAACACCGGTAACGCGAATCCATCGATACACCGTTCGTAACGCACCCTCAGAGGGAGTGTGAGAAAAATAACCGAGTACAAATATTGTTTTTCCCACTAACACAGTAAGTGCCGCGCCCACGACCGACGCAATCCGACGCACATTGACCTGATCGCGGATAACTTGGAAAACCGGAATTGCAGCGGCAAGATATAGATAGCCGTTGGCATCAAGAAAAATATTTTTAAAGGAATTGTGGCTCAAAATCCCCCTGCCAATACCGTACGCTACGGCAATCACCGTAACAGTCCACGCTGTAGCAAGACCCTCCTCACGCAACCCGAACGATTTACTCTTCAATACATGAACAATTCCGCCCAAAACGACAATACCGAAAAGGACTAATCGGATTGATATATCAAATGAGCCAAAAGTGTATGAAAATAAATACCCCTTGCCACCTATGATGAGCTCGGCAAAGAGTACAGATACTGCATACGGAAATGTATGTATGCTCAGGTAAACAACAAAAATACTTATGAGAAAAAAAACAACGGTATTAACCGCGGGAAAGACAAATCCAAGCAACGACAAGCACTCTGTAACAATCAGTAAAAGAAACGCTAATACGAAAAGTTGTGTAAATTTGTCAATTTTTTGCATAGGATATTCCAAGGAACTGCTGAACATACGCGAGTAAAATCCCAAGCGGCGTCAAAAATACCAGCATGACCCATGCAAAGAAACCGAGATGCTTTTTTGCAAATCGCAAAGCACTTTGATTAAACTGACGTTGCTTTTCAACCGTTTGCAGCTGATCAAAACTTCTTCCGAAATGGTGGATGATGTGCGCATCAGCATCATACCAAATGGTCAAGCCCGCCTTCTTCATCCTGTAGCATAAATCAACCTCTTCGAACCAAACAAAATACTTCGAATCCCAGCCGCCTATCGCATCGAGCGCACTCTTTCTGACAAGCATACATGCGCCCATAATTTGGTCTACAGATTGGCTTTTTTGATAATCAAAATCCATCGCAAAATATTTTCGGGCGACTGGATTATTCTTAAAAATTCCATGCAATTTAAGCACGTACATATATAGAGTAAGTGCCGTCGGGAATCTTAAAACTGATTTTTGCAAGCTTCCGTCTGTGTTGAACAGTTGCGGCCCTACGGCTGAGACTTCAGGACGCACATCAAGCACGTTTTCAAGTTTTTGTATTTCACCCAATGCCGCTTCTGTGTCGGGATTTAAGAAAAGAATATACTTTCCTCTGCTGAATGAAAGGCCTGTATTATTAGCCGACGCAAAACCCTCATTATTTTTATTTTTTATCAATGTAACCCAGGGAAACTCCTGCGCCACCATAGACTGAGTCCCGTCAGTCGAAGCGTTGTCTACTACAATAACTTCAAAACGGTCGCGATCTCGGTTTGCCGCGAGTACGGAAATGCATTTTTGGAGATACCGTTTAACGTTCCAGCTGACAATGACAATTGATAGATTCATACAGGAAGCCTACCAAAAAACAGCCTTACACGCAAAAAACTATTTCGATGAAAGCCGCTCATCAATGATTGCGACCATGGCCTCAATTCGTGATTTCCACGTATGCGTATCAGCGCTCTGCTGTCGGGCGGATACCTCGTCGGGCGAATTTTCCGTGAGAGCCTGATCGAGATAACTAATGAATGCAGACGGAGTCTGCGCAACGTGGACAAGACCCTTGAAGGGCTCGAGTCCTGCGACCCCCGTTGTCACCACCGGCTTTCCAGCAGCTAAATACTCATATAATTTCAGCGGATTCATTGATTTTACAAACTCATCAATCGTATGCGGAATAACGCATACATCAAAATGCTGCATAAAACCCGGCAAGGATTCATAAGGCTGCTGAGAGATAAAATGCACATTCACCAATTCTTTCACTGGGCTGACATCAGCATCGGGCCAAACCGGTCCAACAAAAATAAACTGATAGTTCGGACGCTCTTTTGCCGCACGCGCAATGAGCTCAAGATCGACTCTTTTTTGAATAACACCGACATACCCGATGCGCGGGTGTGAAATTGCCGCAAGTTCAGCGGGTTCTGGCATAGGTTTTCGGTAGTGCTCTGCATCAACACCGTTAGGTATATGATGCGCATGAGGATGGCCGGGAAAGAGCGTATCAATGATGTGCTGTGCTACAGAAAAAATTATATCTGATTTTTTGCCGATCATTCCGTAGTTTTTTAGCAACCGCTGCTTATACGCCGCGTACGTCGGATGTTCCGCCCAATTATCCACGGCATCAAAAACGGTAAGCACATGCTCGGTTGTATCCAGGTATTCGGCAAAAAGCGGCACACATGACCAAGCGACGCGATTGGCAAATCCAAGCTTTTGGGCGGTTTCGTTTATTCGTTTTATGGTTGAATTCAGCGAAAATATACTGTCAATGGTCGTATATGCATACACTTTTTCACTCACCTTCGCGCATCGTGTCGTCAGATTCTGAAAAACAGTATCCCCTAGCCGGTTGCGTAATCTGTCGCGATACAGTACACGGAGCGCACGACGGAACGAAAAGGGTAAAAAATCGACCGTTAAAATCTGTGACACCTGCGGATGCTTCTCAAGTGTTTTTATCACATGCCAATTACGGTTTGCTTTTTTTTCAATCGCCCATTCGGAATACGGCGACATTGAAAAATAAATAATTGAAAATTGATTAGACATGCTCGCGTTCAATCAGTCGATACAGCGGAATAAGTTCACTATCCCAGTTCATCGATCGTATTCTTTCCTGGGCTTTTTTTCCCAAAACTTCGGCACGTACCGGATCGGCAAAAATTTGCCGTACGCAAGAACATATCTCCTCAGGTGCACGGCCGGGCTCAACAATAAAGCCATAGCCACCCACAGCTTCCTCTACACCCCCGACCGACGTACCGATGACTGGCTTTCCGTATGCCTGTGCTTCAAGGTATACCATACCAAATCCTTCCACATCGTGGGCATCAGATATCGGCGTCATAACAAAAATATCACATACACTATAGAGCAACCGTTTCTCATCTTCGCTGATCTTACCGGTAAATGTCACGTGTTCTCCAAGTTTTTCCCGTAAGACATATTCTTCAAGATTCGGTCGTTCGGGACCATCCCCGGCAATAATGTAGTGTATCTCAGGAAATTCCTTAATAAGCTTTTGCAGAGCAAGTAAAACGAACCGATGTCCCTTTCGCTCAACAAGACGTGAAACAGTCAGTAAAATCCGCGAAGTACCAAGATTCATTTTTTTTCTTAAGGCTTCTTTTTTTTCATCATCTACATGACGAAAAAAATTACTGTCGAGCAGTGGTCGAATTTTTACTATCCGCTCAGGTGATACCGACAAACGCGCCAGCTCGTTCTTTGTGAAATCGCTTATGGTAAAAACGGAATGCGCCTGACGTAATATTGTCTCTGCAATCTTTTTTTTTCTCCCATGTTTTGCTGCGTTCATGACATCAAGACCGTAGGTAAACACACTGTATGGAATTTTAAGAAATGTGCCAAGCATATGTACGGCGGTGCCTACAGGAAGTAATTGACCCGCAATAAGGTAGTCAATACGTTCTTTTTTTATGATCCGATACGCCGCCCAAACCAACGGCAGCCATCGGGGCCACATCAATGAACTAAAAAAATTCCTCCGATACACACCCGATTCTGTCGGCATTTCGTGTCCTGATTGCGGCGCAAGAACTACCCACTTTTCTTTTGGCATCAGTGAACTGATATTATGCAAATACTGTTCCACTCCGCCGTTGGCAGGAGGATACTGCATCGTGATCAGAAGCGCCTTTTTCATTGTTCCTTCCGTCTGAGTATTCCGAGAAAGCTTTTTGCCTCTGAGATATGTACACCCTTAATGAGCGCAAGCGTGACAATATATACGATTGCACCGCACAGTGCGAGCAGTCCGTAGTACACCATAATCTGAACATAGCTTCCCGCGACACTAAAGTGTGAGGATATATCAAAAGTTATTTTTTGCGAGAGAACATATATGACCGCTGACATAACTGCGCCGGAAGCGACGCACTTCGCAAATAACAGAGCGAGTGCTCGTCTGTTGTATGGAACGATTTTGCCCGCCCAAAATAAGCCAAGTGAAAAAAGAAGAACTGTTGAAACAAGCGTTGAAATTGCGGCGCCGACAAAATTAAACTTGGGAATAAGAATGACATTTAAGAGCACATTCACGAGGACCGTTATGCCCATATTAATCGTGTTTCGCGTCTGCTGGTTTGATGCGTTCAATAATGCCCCTACCGGGAAATTAAGAAATATGATTACCAAACCGGAAATCATGATGCGGAGCGGAATGACCGAAGCTTCAAACGCGTTGGTATACAACTGGACAATGATACGGTCAGAAAGCGTAATAATGCCCAAAGACAGAGGTACCGCGATAAGTAATAAATACCTCATCGATTTTTCAAATGTACGCGTTAAGTTTTCTTTTGAAGTGAGAAAATACGCACTCATTGCCGGATAGATACTCGCTGCAAATGCCGACGGAATGAACTCAAGTGCGTAGGTTAATTTATGCGCGGTTGCGTACCAGCCAACGTACTTTTTTCCCGCGAGAGCTAAGAGCATATACCGATCCGTATACGTGAACATTTTGACGAATATCGCTGCGATGGCAAATGGTAAAGCCATCTTGAGCAACGCTTTAATAAGTTCTTTATCCCAAACCGGCACCAGCGATATGCCTAAACGCCGCTTGAGCATGACAAATGCGAAAATAAAATTAAAGACACTGCCGACCAGCGTTGCGATAAACAACCCCTTAAGCCCGTACCCCATGAGCAGCGCACCGGCACCGATACCAATTGTCAGGATTTGATTGACGACAATTGCTATTGATTCAAAGAGCATATTTTGGTATCCGCGAAAAACGGCAAAAATCGTCAACGTAAACGTATCCAGCACGACAATCATACCGACGAGGTACAAGAGCGAGCGCGTAACCGCGTCAAAATTTCCGAACGTGGTAATCAGTCCAGCAACAAAGAACAGGATAACAGCAAAAAGTATTTTTACCCCTATCACGGTACTGATGTATTGCCGTGACTTTTCGGGGTGGCGGGCAATTTCTCGAGTCATGACTGCACTCAAGCTGAAATCAATGAGTATGAGAGAAATAGGGATGAGCGACTTGAGCGGATCATAGAGCCCCAGGTCTACCGGTCCGATTCTGCGGGCTATAAGAATAAAATACAAAAAAGAGATTACCTTTTGCACAATAAAGGCTCCAGTAAGAAATGATGTATTTTTCAGTATCCGGCGCTGACTGCGATGTTCTTCGGTATTGTGAGAATTCGCAGAATCCATGGTGTGGATTATCGTTTTTGCCATTGCGGAGCTCGTCGCGCTCGACGTAGTCCGTATTTCTTTCGCTCTTTTATGCGTGAATCCCGTGTAAGATACCCAAGTTTCTTTAGCGGAGGTTTAAACAGAGGGTCGATATTCACCATCACCCGGGCGATACCCATGCGGATGCTTTCTGCCTGACTGTTGTACCCGCCACCAATGACTTTCACAAATATGCGCCCTTTTACCAATTCACCAAGGGCGACAAGCGGTTCGTTGATAATTTTTTGATATTTTTCTGAAACAAAGTACGCTCCAAGATCCTGTCCGTTTACCTGAAGTGGTCCTGTTTGGGATGCATAAAACCTGATGCGGGCAATTGATGTCTTGCGTCGGCCAACCGCATATACGTATGACTGCCGCGCAGGATGCGTAACAACAGGTTCCGCGCTTACCGGTTTTTCCGGTGCTGGCTCACGATGATGTACAGACTTTGCGGTACGTTTAACTGGCACGCGTTTCACTGCTTTCTTAGACGTCCGTGGTGTTGTTTTTTTCTTTTCGGCCATACTTATGTTATATGTAGATTCTTGATGAAAAGCTTGCGGAGCTTATTTTTTGGCAACATGCCGTATACTGTCGCACGGAATGTCTTATGCGCATCAGCACTAAAGCGACGGTTAAAATCTGATGTTTTTAACCCTCCGGGGCGCATTGTAGAATGATAGTGCGCCTTGTTGCGCAAATGTGAAAGCTCCATATCCATCTTGTCAATATTGGTAACGAGTATTCGCGCGTACACCGGATTGTGCGGCCGATATGCCGGCATGTTCTTCCCCTGGAGCAAAAAAGCAACCTTTGTCGCCAAACGACCAAATCGCTTTCCTGTGGCGTCTATCGTAACTTCTTGTATCGGCTTTTTAACGATTTTCATAGCTATGTTACCAATTCCACCCGGATCATTCGAGCCCGATCGCCTTCCCGCGGCTCAAGCCGAAGAAGCCGGGTATACCCGCCCTTGCGATCCTGGTACTTTTTTGAAACATCGATTACTTTTTGTGCAAGATCGGCTGAATGCGTTCGTTGAATAAGAAGCCGACGGTTGTGAAGTGACGGAGTTTTTCCGACAGTAATACAGCGCTCAGCAAATGATCTGACGGCACGAGCGCGAGCATCAGTTGTAACAATCGCCCCATGCAGAATAAGTCCTCGCGCCAACGATCTAATCATAGCCGTGCGAGGTCCCCGCTTCCTGTCGAGTGTCAGTTTTTTCTTCTTATGCCGCATACAGTATTTTACTTGCTGTCTTTATCCTTTTTTACGCGTGTAGTCTTCTTCTTCTCTTTTTTTTCCGGCTCAGCCTGATCTTCAGATTTTTCCGGCAGTGCTTCGTTCGATTCGTTTTCCTGTGTCTCAACGGTTGCCGCAGATCCTTCCCCGGTAATAACAGTAAAGTGGTCTACAAGGATCTTTGCCGCCTGCTGAAGCGCCTCGAGAGGCTTCAGCGAACCATCGGTAACGATGGTCATAGTTACTTTATCGAAGTTCGTCATCTGTCCAACACGGACATTTTCGACGCTGAAATTTGCATTTTTTACCGGGCTGTAAATCGCATCAAGGGCAATAGTCCCGTGTTCGTAGGATTTCTTTTCTGCTGCTTCTACCGGCACATACCCTCGTCCTTCTTCAACAATAATTTCCATTTCTAACTCCGCGGTTTTATCGCTGAGTGTTGCAATTTTTACGGAAGGGTTCGTCACCTCAACGTCGCTCGGACACTCAAAATCTTTTCCCGTAACTTGCTTCTCCCCTTTTACTTTCAATGTTACTTTTGACTGCGGAACATTGTGAAGTTTAAAACGAAGTCCTTTAAGATTAAGCATAAGCTCGACCACATCTTCTTTCATGTGAGGGAGTGTTGAAAATTCATGCGTCACGCCTTTAATTTTCACTGACGTTGCGGCAGCTCCGGGAAGCGAAGAA
>JBAZCI010000019.1:0-5485 GCA_041671025.1 Patescibacteria group bacterium
CAGCAGGATGAGTTTATTGCCATTACAAAAAAACTGGGCCTGGATCCCGATAAGATGCCGGTTTCGGCTACCCCCAGTTATGGATGGGGTGGCGCGATGGGTCCTGCGCAATTCTTGCCGGCAACATGGCTCATGTACGAAAGTCAGATCGCTTTTCATTCGGGGCATAGTCCGCCGAATCCGTGGAACAATACCGATGCATTTTTTGCATCTGCGCTGTATCTTAGGGATCTGGGGGCCTCCGCCCAGAATGAAACGGCAGAGTGGACCGCTGCAATGAAATATTTGGCCGGCAGCAACTGGAAAAAACCCTCACTGAGATTTTATGGTGATCACGTTATGGAGATCGCTTCAAGGATACAGGAGGATATCAGAACCATGGAAGGGAAATAAGTTCGCCCCGTTAGAGGTAGCGAACGCCCCCTCATTCTCTGTTTGCGTGGTTAGCAATAGAATGTTGGGATAATAAGATGTTATTATCCCAACATTCTACTAATGCGGTGTTCGCGTTCTGCCTCTAGCGGGGCAAGTCGGATCACTGCTGCTCAAGTTCAAGTGAGATATCCTCCATCATTTTTTCGAGATTTCCGTCGATGATGTTCCCAATATTGTGCCACGATTGCTTGGTTCGGTGATCGGTAACTCTGTCCTGGGGAAAATTGTATGTACGAATCTTTTCTGATCTATCTGCGGTGCCCACTTGTGACTTTCTGAGGTCGCCGCGTTCTTTCGCTTCTTTTTCTTTCTCTGCGGCAACGAGTTTCGATTCCAGGATCTCCATCGCTTTATCCTTGTTTCTTTGTTGGCTGCGTTCACTTTGGCACGCGATCACCAGGCCAGTAGGTAGGTGATGCAGGCGGACGGCAGTTTCAACTTTATTCACATTCTGTCCGCCCGGGCCCGATGATCTAAAAAATTCGATCTTAATGTCTGCCGGCCGTACTTCCATTTGCCGCTCTTTTTTTACAGGAAGAACCGCAACAGTTGCGGTTGATGTATGGATCCTGCCGTTTTTTTCTGTTTCAGGGATGCGCTGAACGCGATGAACACCGCTTTCATTTTTTAGCGTGGTATATACAAGGTCATCTCCTTCAATTTCCAACACAACTTCCTTATAGCCGCTCACAGCCGAAAAACTTTCATCAAGGATCGTGGTTTTCCATCCCTTGCGCTGCGCATACATCGTATACATACGCAGAAGGCTCGCTGCAAACAATGATGCCTCGTCTCCGCCCGCCCCCGCTCGTATTTCAATAATGACATGATCGATCGATTCACTTGTTCCTTTTTCGAGCTCGGCCAGCTTTTTTTTCTGTTCTTTGATCTTCGCATCCACTTCCTCAAGATCTTTTTGGGCGATCGCAAGAAGCTCAACGTCACTCTCTGTTTTTAAGAGGTTGGTGTTATCAAGGCGTCTTTTTTCTAGTGCCCCGATCTCGTCCATGAGATCGATGTTCTTTTTTATCTTCTGAAGTTCGCGTACAAGGTCGGTGCTTTTCTGGAAATCAGAGTATACCGCAGGGTCGGCAAGCTCATCCGATATCGCCCGTTGGCGTTTTTTCAATTCATCGAGATTTTGCATAGCAGTTCGTAACAACCACCCCTTTTTGCGGGGTATCTACTTTTTCTTTTTTTGTGAGGGAGATTTTTTTGCTTTTGCGATTGCATCCTTCTTTTCCGCTTTTTTTCTGAATTTTTCTACTCTTCCTGTCGTATCCACCAGCTTTTCTTTGCCGGTATAAAAAGGGTGGCAGTTGCTGCAGATTTCCACCTCTATTTTTTCCTGAGTTGATCCTGTGGTAAGCTTGTTACCGCAGGCACAAGTAACGGTACTTTTGGGGAAATATGCTGGGTGTATGTTTTTTTTCATAAGCGTGATACTATCATAGGTTAATGGGATTGGCAAGCGATGTATCGCCTCTCTTGCTCTTTTTTATAATTTAGAGTAACATATCATTGATTTTTTTCAATACGCTGTTATACTCATTTAGTCATTATTAGTAATAAAGCGTTTAGAACGTCTATGTCAACACTTACAGTTTTAAGGGAAAAAGAACAAGAAACGCAGAGCATGTTTGATGCTGGCGTGCACATTGGCCATCAAAAGGCCAGAAGTCATCCAAAAATGAAACAGCACGTGCTTACCACAAGAAGCGGGGTGCAGATCATTAATCTGGAGAATACTTACTCGTGTCTTGAGGAGGCGCTCGGATATATCTATAAGATCATTTCCGAAGGGAAAAAAATGGTATTGGTCGGGACAACTCCGGCAGCGTGTCGGGTGGTTGAGGAAATCGGAAAAGAATGCGAGGTGCCCTATGTAAATACCAGATGGATCGGAGGAACACTGAGCAATTTCCCCACAATATTGAAGGGAATTGAATCAATGCTTGATCTTGAACAAAAGAAGAAAACGGGAGAACTTGAAAAATATACGAAAAAAGAAAAAATGATGCTCTCCCACAAGCTAGAACGTCTGGAGGAGAAGTATTCCGGGCTTCGGGCCCTGAAAGCGGTTCCCGACTGTGTGTTTGTCGTGGATGCCAAGAAACACAAGATTGCGGTGCATGAGGCCGGAACAAAACACATCACTGTTGTGGGGATCGTTGACACGGACACGAATCCGAAAGGCGTGAAGTATGTCATTCCCTCCAACGACAACTCCGTTAACTCTGTGCGCTATATCATGTCAAAGGTGAAAGAGACCATTCTTGCCGCAAAAAAAGAAGCAAAACAAAAAGTGCTTGAACAACAACAGACCAAAGAAAAAAAATAAAATTAACAACTCGTGTAAGCGTATATGCATCAAAAAAACAGCGTCAATCTTTCCTTAACCGACAAAATAAAAAGAGTCAGAGAGGTCACTAACGCATCTATTGCCGAGGTTAAAAAGGCGATAGAACAATGCAACGGGGATGAGGCTGCTGCAGCTGAGGTCCTGAAGAAGAAGGGAATGATGATAGCGGACAAGAAAAAAGAAAGGACGACAAAGGTTGGGATCGTTGAGGTATATATGCATTCAAATAAGAAGCTGGCGGCTGTTGTTGAGGTGCGGTGCGAGACGGACTTTGTCGCTAAAAGTGAGGATTTCCAGAGATTTGCCCATGACGTTGCAATGCAGATAGCTGCCCTTAAGCCGTCGTATATCAAGGCATCGGATGTACCGACCGAAATAGTTGACGATCTTCGGGCGATCTACAGAAAAGAATTCGAAAATATTAAAAAACCTCCGGAGATCATTGAACAGATAGTCGAGGGAAAGATCCAAAAAAGAATGGAAGAGATATGTCTCTTGCCGCAGCCGTTTGTAAAGAACAATGACATGACGATTGAGGATCTGATGAAGGAGACGATCGCAAAATTCGGAGAAAATATTGAGATAGGCAGGTTTTGCATGATAGAGGCCTAACAACAATATCATGCGTGCTATTATTATTCTTCCTTTTTTATCAATGCTTGCCAGCTTCACTGTGATGGGCTATATCGTAGTCCGTCGCGTGCTGTCGCTGGCTCGTATTCCCAAGGAGGATATACTAATTGATGAAACACTCGGCGCTTTTTTACTGAGGAACACCCGGCTTGCGGCCAAGATGGGCGCATCTCTTTTCCACTTCAAAAAACAGTCATACCGCATATTGATCTTTCTTGAAAAATTATTGCGGAAGATCAAGGTTATATTTTTGAGAACAGAGAATCTTTTGAATGCTCTCATTAAGACAGTCAGACAAAGGGCAAGGCGAGTCCAGGAGGAGCTTGGTATTGCGGCAGGGCTTGATGATGTTCCGGAAGATGAAGCGGTTTTTGATGATGATAAAAAGAAAACAGTTTCTGATATGATTTCAGAAAAAGATAGGTAGGGTCTTCCGGCAGCTGGATAGATCACTGTTCCTATTTTTTTGTAACGGCAGGTTCTTTTATTAAGAATAGGGTGGCGGGTGCCAAGATCGGGCGATCCGCACGATAGGCCGATGTAGCTCAGGCTTGCCCCGTTAGAGCCGTTGTAGCTCAGTTGGTAGAGCAACTGTTTTGTAAACAGTAGGTCGCCAGTTCGAATCTGGCCAACGGCTCTGACGGGGTGAAGTAGAGCAGATCGGGCGTTCACAGGTGCCGATAGCAATCAAGAGATGTTTTTTTGATTTCTGTCGGGGCAGGTGGCAGAGTGGTCAAATGCAACAGACTGTAAATCTGTCGCCCTTGTGGCTACGAAGGTTCGAATCCTTCCCTGCCCACTCATTTAAAATTAGTTTTCGGCAATATCCTGATTTGTCCTGCGAGAGCCGTTGTAGCTCAGTTGGTAGAGCAACTCCATGGTAAGGAGTAGGTCGCCAGTTCAACTCTGGCCAACGGCTCTGGCGGGACAAGCAGGTGACGGTCATTTATTAGTAATCAGTAATATTTATTTATGTCACAGGATAATCTTATCAAAATGCAGTGCGGGTCATGTAAGAGGGTCAACTATTTTACCCGCAAGAACAAAAAGACGAACACAAAAAAGATGGAGCTTCAGAAATTCTGCAGGTGGTGCAAAAAACACACCAAACACAAGGAGGCCAAGAAGTAAAAAGGAGAGAGTGTGTTCAGAAGAAACCACAACTAAAACGATCAGCTATGCGGCTGATCGTTTTAGTTGTGGTTTCTCTACTTGCGAATAACAAAAAAAACATTTAGAATCTTGGGTATGGGAGTGTCGTCCAACGGTAGGACTCTGGTCTCCAAAACCAGGTATCCAGGTTCGAATCCTGGCGCTCCCGCAAGCAGTAGGTAGGATGATATTATTTATAAAACCGCATGTGTGCGGTTTTATAAATTTATTGCCGCTGAGCGACAGCGGCAGAGACATTTTTTCCACTTTATTATGTGTGAAATGCCGGCTATTTGTGTTATACTATGTCTATGAAAGTGAGTCTGCGGAACAAGATAATAGCGGGAATTATCCTGGTTTTTGTTGTGGCAGGGATCGCAGCGCTCCTGATGTTTTATTTTGAAAAATATGCTGCTCCTGAACAGGCCGGGCGAGGGGAGGCGATCGAGGAGGGACAGGAGGCAAAAGAGCCGCCGGTTCCGCTGGATACGGTGGTCAACCTGTTGTTCAGGGCGATGATCGAGACAGGAATGTCCGAGGTGAGTATTGATGATGAGGATTTCGTTTGGAAGGCCCGCAGGAGGGCTGATGGCGACCAAAGCGAAGTTATTGATATACCAATTGTCGGGAAAAGTATCACCGAAAATAATATATTGCCGGCATCACACAGACCTATCAATATTTTTTTTGGGAATGAGGGGTTCCTTGCCGCAGTGGGTAATGTTCCGGGTGAATCAGAATTGTATGTCGATGCATATCAGAAAGACGATATTGTTTGTCTTGTGAGTGAATTTATGCGCACTTCCGAATTTCAGGGCGAGGCGGGTGTGGTGAATAATTACTCTATTCAGACACAAAACATCAAAATCAAATGCGGTAAGATCCAACCAAAAGATATGCGCG
>JBAZCI010000019.1:5495-25202 GCA_041671025.1 Patescibacteria group bacterium
TCGGGCGCAGTGCAGAACGAGATCCCTGTGATCCAAACGCGAGCAGGGGAGGTGTTCGAGATACCGGCGACCCAAGATGAATTTAATCCGGAGGGCCCTGTGGTGAGATATGATATTACGGCAGCAACCCTCATAACAACGACTGTGCTTCCCCCAAAAGCAGCGCTTCCGCCCAATACTTTTGGCGAAAAAGGTTCGTTGCTTGTGAGGAGCTCGCGCTTATTGAAGTTTGTGGCTCTTCGTCAGGGCGATATCAGATTTTCACTTATCTATAGGAAGTTGGGCAAAAATGGATTCGAGCCCGGCAGACAAGAGAGCTATATTGTACATGTCCAATAATTTTTATAGTATGTTTGATGCAATAACAAAAAAAAACATAGTCAGGTTTTCCTTTATTTTTGTTCTGGCATCCGTTTGTATGCTGGCTTTTTTATTTACTATACGTCCCTTATACGCGCAGGACGCGTTAAGGCCGAATATATCCATTACATCTCCTACGGCAGATTCAAGCTATTAAAGTGCCATAAACAATATAACGCTCTCAGGGACGGCAGCCGACAATCAAACTCTGGATAGAGTTGTGTGGAAGCATCTTGAAAGGGGTGAGGGGGGCACTGCGTCGGGAACATTTCTTTGGACAATACCGAGCATTGCACTTGATAAGGGGCTAAATACAATAGTTGTGACGGCATATGATACGGCCGGCAATTATAAAGACGATTATATTTCGGTGACTTTTAATCTTGGTGCGAACACGGTTGATATAATGGAACCAACGGTTGGCGATATGTATATTACCGGAAACAGTACGGTCACCCTTAAAGGATCGGCCGCGAGTGGTATTTCTACCATGGAGTGGGAAAACAGCAGTGGCGGGTGGGGCACGCTGACCGCGAGTACCAGCTGGACATCACCCGTTATTCCGCTGCAGGAGGGGGATAATTTTATTACCATAAGAGGATATTAAAGAGGTATTTAATGGGACAGACCAGTAGCCACAGAAAATCAATGCACACGGGAACATACGGCGCCTTAGGACGCAACAGTTTATCCTATTTTCGTCGCGCTTTGATCATAGCTCTTTCTTTTTTGTTGGTGGCGCCTGGCGTATTCACGCCTTTTGCGCATGAGGCATCCGCCGCTGTTTATACAAAGACATGGACATCTCAAAACGATTTTGAAAAAAATACGCCGACAACTAATACCCCCACGATCTTTAACGATACGATGCTTGATACCAAAAATCCGCAAGGGAATCTGGCAAGTCCCGATACCAGCTTAAAGCTGAAGACATGGGGTGCGAATGTTTCGGAGTCATTCGATTCAAATATAAATAACGATGTTGCCAAAACCACGGCGAATTGGGATACGGGAAGCGGCAACGTAACGGTTCCTGCGGCACAAAGCGTTACCTCGGAACAGCTTGATAAAAAGCTCGGCGGTGTGTACGGCGGGAGCGAAGTCATCCAGTCGAATATCGCGATCGGCAGCAAAACATATCTGGGGCTGAACAACGGGAAGCTGCTGGTGTATGATTCGTCGAGCGGGGAAACGACGGAGCTCACCGGCCTCATCTCTTCTTTTTGGCAGGGATATACATTCAATGCTTTTTTATACGACAGTACCGGCGGTTACTTGTATATGGCGGGTCCGTATGGGCGCTTTGCGAGGCTGAGCATCCCGGGGCAGGTTGCAACAAACCTCAACTCCCGCATCAGTTCGTTCTGGTATTATGGAGTGAATACCCTCACGCTTGATACGAGCGGCAGAAGATTGTATCTTGGGGGCGACAACGGGCTTTTTGCAAGGTTCGATCTTGACGGCGATGTCGCAACTCCGCCAATACCAGCAGAAGATCTCCGCTCAAAAATTCAATTTTGGCTTACCTATCCAATCACTGCGCTGGAATATGAAAATGGTCATATATACATTACGGGACAATGGGGTTTTGCCATGTATGATATCGCATCTGGCACGACAACATCTTTGAACGATAAGCTCGGCGGGACCTATGGAAGCGCTAATAATAATAATGCGGTTATAGGCATCGGCCAGGATGTGTTTATCGGATCTGATGAGGGTGTATTTTTGAAATATAATCATGCGACGGGTGCTACGCAGGATCTTTCGGCGAATATACGGGCTAATTTTGTTATCGGTGGCAATGCGTATGCTATCAGAAAATTTGCATACGACTCGACCAACGGAGATCTCATTATCGGCGGCGATCAAGGGCGCTTGGTGAGATATGATATCGCGGCAAATGCCGTTGTTGCCGATCTTTCTGCCGCGATGTCCGGCTGGATACAGGTTTCCGCGCTTGCTTTTTCGCCTTCGACAAATGAAGTATATGTCGGCGGTAGTAATTCAAGCAGGCTTATGCTTATCCGGAGCAATAATACCTATGCTGACCTTTCAAGCCAGGTGTCGGCAAAAGGCGCAAACGAGGTGCTGGGGCTTACAATTTCAAACGGAAAGGTATTTATATCTGCCGGAACATACGCTCTCTATTATGATATTGCGCTCAATCAGACATTCAGTCTGACCGAAAAAATGAATGATCTCTATGGTGCTACTGTGCCAAACATCACTGCAACGGCCATCGCGGGAGACATTGTATATCAAGGTACCGCCAATGGTAAGTTGCTTGCCTATAACAATACAACGGGTGTCAACTCTGACATCACCAGCAGAATTTCTTTATGGGGGGGTTACCCTATCTATACCATGCTGAACGTAAACGGCATGATATATATGGGGAGTTATAGCGGAAGATTTATGCGTTTTGATTCTACAAACTCAAGTGCCGGAGAGAATCTCTCTGGGGCTGTGGTTTCTATAACAGATGGCTGGCGATATATTTACGAATTAACGTACGATTCAACACAGGGGGAAATATATCTTGCGGGTCCTTATACATTTGGAAGTTATAGAATTTCGGACGGAAGGGCGACCAATAGAAGAACAGGACTCGATCAAATAGTCGGCAACTCTTATTTCAATACCGGTGGTATGGCGTACAATCCATCCGATAACAAGATCTATCTTGGGAGCGGAGACTATGGCTCGCGCTACTTTGTGTATGACATGAATTTTGTTACCGCAACGGAATCGGAGAAATTTACCGAACTCACCGGCATCGTATCGGTCTATATGTCTAATTATCCCATAACCGATATCGCGTATGCTCCCGATATTAACGAAATGATCGTGGCCGGGTATTATGGCAAGCTGGTGGCCCACAATGTTACAGGCGGAACGGCAGCTAATCTGTCGTTCAACACGAGCGATTATTGGGGATGGAATCAAATCAATAAGATCTGGTATTCGGGCAACCGGGGTACCGGGGGTATTTTTGTCGGCGGAACAGGGGGCAAGTTCGCACAGCTTCGCTGGTCCGGTCCCGGGGTGCCAAATTGGAGGCAGTATAATCTCTCGTCCTATATTTCTTCTGCGTGGTCAACGTGGACCATGAATGCTATCTCGGGAGCTGTCGGGACGAATATTTTTTTGGTCGGCGATTCTGGCCGGTTTGTGAGGTATGATTATGCGACAAACGGGGTGTTGCCCCTTACTGCCACCTATAATGCTTTTTTCCCATGCACTGAGCGATTCATGTCTGCGGCAAGTGATGCAACGGGGAGGGTATTCTTCGGCTCTGCAGGAGGAAAGCTCGCAATAGCCGCCGCGAGCCTTATTATCACGAATGAGACGGCATCTTTGACGGGGTGGGGCTCAACCCCTGTTAATCAGATGGCATATTCGAACGATCAGAGCGTATTGTTTGTGGCAGGCAGCGGCGGAAAGGTGAATTATATTGATTATAATCCTGCCACCACAAATACAGCTGGCGAGCTTGGCTCCGCTATCAATTCTTTTTGGGGTTCAAATGAGGTCAGGTCAGTTACTGCTTTTTCTCTTGGGGGGGGTGATGTCGCCGTGTACGCCGCAGGATCCTCGGGCCAATTTGCATATATATTTTCCGACAGCAGCGGGAGCGCTCTAACCTTTACCGGTTCGAACAGGCAGCCAAATATCTCAAAATATCTTCGTGTAGCAAGGTATTTTTACAAGGCGGAATATGTGCCGGCATCTCCTGCGTCGATCTATATTGCGAGCCAGCAAACAAACTTGGTGAGGTTTGATATTGCTTCACAGACCGCAACGATCCTTGATCAATATATCACGGGGGCGGCGCAGGGTATCACGCGCTTTTTGTATTTTAATAATAGTACGGGGGTTAACTATCTCTATTTTGGCGGTGACGGCGGATATTTTTCCCGCATCACGCATGGAACGACGACAGTTGAGGGCTTAAAGGGTGCTATTTTAGGATATTGGAGCAGTTTTATCTTGTATGATGTTTCAGTACAGGGATCGGAACTTATTTTAACCGGTGAGCGCACGCGGTTTGGGGGATTTAACGTTACGACAGGTATTTTTTCCAGCAGAATGTTGGTGTTGGGAGGCTATATTAGTTTTTATGGGAATGTGCTTGCAATGGCGGTTGATACCGCGAACAACAGATTATATATTGGGCTCGATGGCGGGCGATTGGGGCGCCTTGATCCGACAACCAGCGCGCAAGCCGAAGATCTCACGGGGTATGTTGCTGCTTACTGGGGCGCAAATGCCGTGCGGAGTTTATTATATGTGGGGGGAGCCATATATGCGAGCGGGGATAACGCGAGTCTTGTGAAGCTTTCCAATCTTTCGCAGCCGACAATAACCGTGAATGATCTTAAGGCGGGGCTTTTGGCTGCCGGGTGGCTGTCATATGGAACGGTGTATGATATGGCATACCGGCCGGCGGGTACCGGCACCATTTATCTTGCCGGTAACTATTCGCTTTTGGCGGCGTATTCTATTTCCGGCAATGCATTCAACGGCATGTACCGGGATCGGGTTGCCGGCAATAGTCCGTATTGCGGGTGGAACTGCACTATTTATTCTGTCTCCTATGAGTCAAATGCGAATGCAGTGTATGTCGGCGGGTATTATGTGTTTGGAAGGTTCAGTGTGGGCGCAGGCACTGTTGAAAATCTTTATGGGTCTGTTTCTCCGTTCATTTATGCGATCTTGGATATGGCGACCAGCATGTATAGCGGGGATGTTTATATCGGAGGATACTCCGGCCAATTCGGGAAGTACGCTCCCACCGGCGCTGCAACCGATCTTTCAACGAGTTTTCGGAATGCCTTCGGCAGTCAAACCATGTATGCAATGTCGTATGACGATGACCGCAAGGCGCTTTATTTGGGTGGATCTTATTTTTTTGGGAAGCACGATACTGTTTCCGACGTCTCGATGAATTTTACGTCGCTTTCTCAGTTGGGATCGACCAATGTGTATGCGGTCGCATACGTGCCGAGTGTTCAGATGGCATACATGGGGGGTCAAAATTTCCTGCGCCGTACGACGGTGACGCGGACATATTACGCGGTCTCTACTGTGCTGAGCACAACGCCATTTCCCATCGGCTGGGCAACGATCACATCAAACTATATTCTTGGCACGAATGGATTTTTATTTTATCAACTCTCAAATGATGGCGGCGCTTCATGGCGAACGTTTAGTCTGGGAAGTCAAGCTGCATTTTCGTCCGGCGATTCGCAGCTTATATTCAGGATCGTGCTAGATATGAATCCTACGGTATATGACCTTGCGATAAACTATGGCGGATATTATCCGAGCGCATCCCTCAGCGGCGTGCTTATTAATGCCTATTCACCGACGACGTGGCAGAATATTGTATTGAACTACTCCTTGAACGGGCAGCCTGCACTGAATTACCGGTTCAGGACGGCAAACACGAGGGCCGCGCTTTCGGTGCAGCCATGGTCCGGTATCGGCAGCGTGGGGTCTTCCGGGGCGGCTAATCTGCTTGCCGGGAACGGGGTATATCTTGAGGTGGAGATCATTTTGAATTCCAGGGGCACCAATACGCCGATCATCAATAGTTTTAGTATTACCTATGATACTCCTCCCGCGCCGCCCCTTGTAGAGATCACAAAACCGCCGGGGCCTATATCCACCGCAAGAGCAGCCATAGAGGTTCTTGGTATTGCTGCCGATCCATCGGGGATACAAAGCGTTCGGTGGTCAAATTCTCTCACATCAGAAACCGGAAATGCAACGGGATTGGAGAATTGGAGCGTGCCCGCTTTGCCGCTTGCTATCGGCACGAACAGGATCCGTGTTACGGCAAGAGACAATGAAAATATAGATGGGTTTGCTGAAATTCTCATTGAGCGCTTAGAGCCCGATGTCAATCTCCCAGTGGTAACCATTACGAGCCCGACGGTGAATCCTCTTTTTGCAACTACAAGTACGCCGATACGATTGGGCGGGACCGCTACGGATGACCGCGGTGTTATCGATATGATGTTTACCAACGAGGCAAGCGGGAGAACGGGGTCTGTTTCGCTGGATGTCGGAACAGGAGTTTGGGCGAGCGACCCCATCATCCTGAACGACGGGCCGAATAATATAATTATCAGCGCTTTTGATGATGGAGGAAATGAGGGCGTGGATAATGTGTCCGCTTCACTTGTTCCCAGTATCGGGATCGATGTCGTCAATATCAAATATGTTCCCGGATATATCAATAATATGTATGGCCATGCGTGGAGCTCGAATACGGGGTGGATCAGTTTTGGATGTTATGACGGCGCTCCCGACGGCTCGCCGGTGTGCAAATATTCGAATTACGGAGCATCTTTAGCTCCGCATCCCACGGACCCTTCAAAAATACTGATAAAGGGGTATGGTTGGATGGGCAATGACGAGGGAAGCGTTATTCCCCCCGCCACCCTTGGACCGTGATGTCGGTCGTAAGAGCAATTTTGTTGATCTTGATATTTATTGGGCAACAGTTGAGGTTATATTCAGCATTATGAATACAGCAGTAAAACAATTTATTTTTGTGTGCGGTGCTATTGTTGTGTTTTTGTTATTGCCGTCCCATGCCGACGCGCAATCTTTTTCTCTCTCGGCAGGCTCGGCGACTATAGCTCAGACACAGGGTGCCGGAGCAGTGAGCAATACCATCGTTGCCGTACCAAGCGGTGGCTTTGCGAGTGCGGTATCGTTTTCTGTTACCGGAATACCCGCGGATACAACATATGTATTTTCGCCGGGGAGCTGTACTCCAAATTGCACAACCACGCTTACATTTTCTCCGGGCTTTTCGGCCGGACCCGGCTCTTATTCCATTGTTGTAATGGGCGTCGGAGGAGGGTTTACAGCATACGCGTATTTCACATTTAACGTAATACAAGCCCCTTCATTTTCTCTTTCGTCCGGAGGGGGTATAGTGATCGCGCAGGGCGGGGGTTTTGGAACCAGCACTATTACCGCGTCGTATGATGCCGGATTTTCTGAAGCCGTAACATTGTCGGCATCGAATTTGCCCGCCGGCGCCTCCTATTCTTTCTCTCCCGGCGCAACCTGCACCGGAACATGCACGAGAACCCTGACTATCACAACAGACGCATCGACGCCGGTAGGGGTTTCTAATATTATGATAACGGGCGCGGGCGGGGCATTCACGAAATACACTTATCTTAATCTGACTGTGTCAGGATTTGAGCTCTCAAATGCTGGCGATGTAACAGCGCAAAATGAAGGTGTGAATCAGAACAATATTATTGCAACGCTTGGGTTTGCGGCGCCAACAACAGCTACTTTTACGGTTTCAGGATTGCCGCCCGACGGCACCGCAACTTTTAATCCTTCCGCTTGTTCATTCTCCTGTACTACAGTGCTTGAGATCACTACGATGTCGACAACGCCGGTTGGTGTTTATACTATTAATGTAACAGGGGTTGCCGGCAGCATTACAAGGACAACAAGCTATGTGTTGAATCTTGTTTCCGGAACGGACATCACCAATGGCGCCCCCCTCATCACTGACCCCAATGGAAATACGGTCCAGCTGTTGAGGGCAAGGGAGGGCGGAGCCGCGGTCAATAATAATATCTATTATGACGATGGCCCCGATGATCTTGGTTCCGATTTTTCCGTTTCAGGGTTGCCGGCGGATACCACCGCTTCTTTTTCTCAGGTAAATTGTGCGGCGAGCTGCACAACTGTACTGACCATTACCACCGGCGCTCCAACGCCCGCCGGATCATATGTTATTACCGTTACATCGATAGCAACAAATGGTTTCCAGGATAGCACGAATTTTACGCTTGTTGTTGTGCCATTTTTTACGCTGTCTCATAACGGTAGTGTGAATATTGCCGAAGGCGGGGGGTCTGTTACGAGAACCATTACCGTGGCATCTGTTTTTCCTGCCGTTCCGGCTGTTGCGCTTACGGCCTCAGGCCTGCCCTCTGGCGCAACTGCTGTTTTTGCTCCCGTAAGTTGTGCGCCGTCACCCACCTGCACCTCTACTCTCACGCTGACCATAGACCCCTCTACTCCGGTCGGGGAGTTTGATATTACTGTCGCTGGCACCGGGGGCGGGTTTTTAAATACGACAATTTTTGCTTTCATTGTTCAACAAGCATTCGATCTGTATAATACCGGGGCCGTATATGTGGCGGCAGGCTCTGTGGCAACAAGCATTATCAATGCGGTGCAAAACTTTGGTGCTCCTGTCCCTCTAGCATTTACTGTTTCCGGCAATCCATCGGGCACCACTCCGTTATTTTCTCCCACAATCTGTGCGCCTAGTTGTGGAACGGTTCTGGTAATCCCAACATTTACCACAACACCACAACAAGAATATACTATTACTGTCACTGCAACGGGAGGCGGCATATCAAAATCAACTTCTTTTTCTCTTAATGTAACCCCTCCATCCGCTACGGCATTTGATTTTACGCTTGTGAGCGGCGGGAGTGTGTCGGTGTATAGGGGTTCCTCGGCGGTAACCGGTATCACCGCGGAATTGATCTATGGGGGCACTCCTTCGCCGGTGAATTTTAGCGTTTCCGGAGTGCCGTCGGATGTAGTTGCAGCCTTTTCTTTAACAAGCTGTACTCCCACCTGTACCACACAACTGACATTTACAGCCAACGCGGCAGCCCCGATCGGCACATCGCTTATCACGGTGACTGCGATGGATTCGATCGGCAATACAATAGAAACGCAGTTCTCGTTGGCGGTAGGAAGCTCTTATACTCCATCGACAAACACGGGACTGAAGGGGGGGTTTGGGTGGATACGTTTTGATTCCACTGGTCCTTATCCGTGCAGTGGAACCTGCAGAACGTCATGCCGTCCTAACGAGGATCAGGATACGCTGGCAATGTGCACAGCGACAGGGCAAATGTGTTGCGCAAAAAGAGGGAATGATCCAAAAGAGAATACAAGCGCCGCAACATATATAGATCTTTCAACGGCAGAAAAGTCGGTCAAGGGATGGGCGCAATATTGCTCGGCGCTTTCAAGCTCGAACTGCTCCGGAAGCACTCTGGCTTCTGCGGCGACGGGTAATTGGGATGGGTGGTTACAGATGCGGGGGGCATCTCCCAGATTTGGTGTGCGCCTCATTGATGACGGGAAGCAATGCAAGTTGGCGGGGTGGGCGTGGGGGAGCTCGGACAACTATAATTATGCATATGATATAAAGAACAGAAATATCGGCTGGATGAGTTTCAATTGTGAAAACGGAAGCAATGGCGAGCCGGACGATCTTGCCGAGTGTACGACAAGCGATTATGGAATTAAGATAGACGCCGATAAGATCAACTTTACCTCGTCACCCACAAACCTAAAGGCCGCTCCTGATTTTGTGTATAAACTGACGCCCGAAGAGGAGTTGATCGAATTTTCATGGGACTTTTATGGTATTTGTCAGGATCATCGGGGATTTGAATTGCAGCTTTCTTTAAATTCCTCGGTCAGAGCGGATGGGTCTTTCACATCGACTCTCTACAGAGATCCGCAGTGTCCCGCGGGTGTTGCGGCTTGTTGCAGCGAAAAAGGATATTGCTCCGCGGGATCTACGCCGCGTCTTACTTATCATCCTTTTTCAATGATGAATCTTCCTGATTCCGCATTTGGAAACAGAGTATACTGGCATGTGCGGTCAAAAGCGGCGGCAAGGCAGTCGAATCCTTCCACATACATCTTGTCCGGCTGCTCGTCGGTTGCGTCGGTAAGTATACCGACAAGCCTGTTTCCCACGGGTGTAGATATGATCGTTACGCCAAAACTCCCGTCCATAGGCCAGACAGCAACCATAAAAAGTACGGCAACATGTTATAATGTAAAGATGCCCGCCGGATGCTCGAGTTACAAGTGGACATTCGACAGCGTTTGCGATCCCAAGCCGAGCGTTAGGGATATTACGACGGTAACAGATTTTACAACTACGGTCTTTAACGCCCAATGTTTGAGTTATGGCTGGGTTATGCCAACAGGCATCGGAAATATATGCGCGTCGAGTGGTGCGTGGCAGTGTCCCGAAACAACCAATATCGAGGTTGGAAATAATGGAGGCAATAGGAAGACGCTTTTAGGGGATCAAATTTTGAAGATCATCCCGGAATGGCGCGAGGTTGTGCCAAAACAATAGAATAGTTTTTATTGCCCATCTAAAAACGGCGTCGATGACGCCGTTTTTAGATGGGCAAATGGCTGATCCTATAATACAATCTTGGCCTTTTCATTCCGCACAGCGAAACAAAGTGAACCACCATAACTATACTATCATCACTAATGACCATACACGATATTTTTGCGCAAACACTATATTTTAAGAGGCTAAAGGTTGATGTGTGGGGTTGACCCCATTAGAAATCTTATCGATGTTTTTTGCGATACCATTATCGCAAGCGAAGCAGCTTTGCCTTGCTCTATTTTTCATACCACATATCATTGTTGAGATTCTAACGGGGTTGACAGCGTTTAGGGATGCGGTATAAGAAAAGTAGTACTAGTTCGTTCACAAACCCATATTTGGGAAGGAGGTACCACAATGGTAAAGGCCCAGAAGCCTCCGGAGTTGACGGCAGAGGAAAATAAGCTGTTTCGATATCTTGAGGAGAACGGGTGGTGCACGGAAAAAGAATTGTCCGAGTATATGGACAAGTCTTCCGCGGGAATCGTTGATCTGGCGCAGAAGCTGAGAAACAAAGGCATCCCCGTCTGGAAAGATGGCGAAGCTGTGTATCTCGGCAGCTCTCCGATCGAGCTCCCGCCCGAGCACATGAACATCAAGGAGTCTGTCTTAAAGATCGGCATCATCGCCGACACGATCATGGGCAGCAAGTACGAGCAGCCCACGGCATTGCGGAAGGCAATCTTGATCGCCGAAAAAGAAGGCGTGAATGCGATGATCCACCTTGGCGTGAGCGCCGGCAAACCGACGCCTGCCAAGAAGGAAGAGTTCCATAAGTTCACCGCGGAAGAGCAGATCGAGCATATCGTCAAGACCTATCCGTTGTCGAACAAGTTCAAGACGCGTTTTATTTCGGGGTACCACGATATGACCTGGCGCAAGGACGGCATAAACATTCTTGCGGCAGTCTGCGAGCAGCGCAGCGATCTCATCTACCGGGGCGACTATCAGTCCGATTTTCCGCTCCGCAGGGGCGCCAACGAGAAGTGGCCGACGTTAAAGGCCGCCTATCACGGTGGCGATGACAGCCCGTATTCGAAGTCGTATGCGGTGCAGGGGTTTGCGGAAAACCTCGTTCAGGACATCAATGATCTCGTGTCCGAAAAGGTTCCCGAGATCGTGGTCGTCGCCGGCCAGGGTGTTTTTTGCGACCTGTCGGGCGGCGTGATCAAGCATTTGTTTTCCGCTCCCGGGGTCAGGATGGTCTCTCCGTCCGTGATGAAGAAGAAGCGCAGGTCGGTGGTTCCTACCATCGGTTTCGTGATCATCACGGTCACGTTCAACGGCGATGAGAAATTCAAGGTGACTGTCAGCTGTTATCCGCTACAGAGCACCAAGAACGACTATCGCGAAAAGTATTCCGAAGATGTACAGAAGATCAAGAAGCTGAACAGCTATGAACGGAAGGTTCTGCAGCTTCTCGAGGAGACTCCTAAGTCCCGCGGAGAGCTCGCACAGGCCATCAACAAAAGCGATAAGTCGGTTTGCGCCATTATCGCCAGCCTCAAGCGCACCGGCTACCCCATCGAGGGGCCCGACGAGATCGCCAAGCACTATAAGCTTCAGGCGAGAGCGCGGTCTACGCCGAAACACGATATCGCCATTGATTTCGATACCTACTTCCATGAGACGGTCGTTCATGGAGACGTTTCCGATACCCACTTCGGTCACGGGTCGGAGCTGATCCAGATACTGCACGAGGCATACGATGTTTTTGCCAAGCGCGGTATCAAGACCGTCAATCACACAGGCGACATCACCAACGGTTCTCCCAAGCATCGGGAGCATATGAAGGGCGAAGTGCTCGAATTCAGGGCAACGCCCCTCACCAATCAGGTGATCCGCGAATATCCCAAGCGTGACGGTGTCGTCACCAAGATGATCTCCGGCGATCACGACAGATGGTTCCTCGACGAGGTCGGGTATGACCTTCTCGACGTGATCGCGCAGGTCCGGCCGGATATCATCCGTATGGGCATCCAGCAGGGTGAGTTCACCGAAGGAAAGGTTATTACGCTGTTGCGCCATTTCAACTGGGGCACCGGCTACGCCAAGTCCTACAAGCCTCAGCAGGTCATTGAGCTGGGGCTCCTCAAGGAATTTGAGAAGGAGACCTCTCTCTACAAGGGAAAGGTGCTGGCGGTTCTTTCCGGCGGCGGACACGTATATTGCTCGATGCTATACAAGGGATTCATCTTCATTCTGTTGCCTTGTCTGCAGGGCAAAACGGGGTTTATCTCCGGTCTCGGGAAGATCTCCGATGTCGGATTCGTGATCCACTCCGTTACCTACAGCACCGAAGGAGTTCTCACGCGATTCAGCGTGGAATACTTCGACAGAGGCACAGAGGCGCTTGCGCTGGTCCGCAAGAACAGCGAAGCAAAGAAAGAAACGGCCGTTGTAAACGGCTCCAAAAAGAAAGAGAAGAAATAGCTTCTCATATCCAATCCGCCCCCCAAAGGGCGGATTTTTCATTTTTACTCCATGCATACGCCCGAACTTACCAAAAGATTTTTAAGATGAAGGAGGTTCATTCCCATATCCATATTTGTGGGTGTAGGGATTTACTTTTTTGTAATAATTAAGTAACGTAAACACAGAAGACAGTTCGTTCATAATTCGATTCAAATCACTGCGTCCAAAAAGGAGCGAAGATGGTGTATTGTCTGAAGAGAAAAAGTCCTTCGGCAAGACGTATCCGCGAGGCAGTTGTTAGCAAAAAGGAGAAAGGGGGTCAGCCAAGAAGGAAAAAGACCCCCGAAGAGAAAGAACAGGAAATATTTTATAGAAAATTGCACAGCAATTATCACCATGTGTGGCCAACGTCGCGAAGGGATCTTCAGATCAAAAAAAGCATCCACGCTCACAATCAGTGGCATAAATTATTTTTTACGCTTACGCCCGAAGAGGCGATCTATGTTGTTATGGAGTATTGGACTGCACAAGATGGCACACTGAAAGAGCTCAGCGCGGAAGGCGCAGAGGCCTATAGGGATCTCTTTGGCGCCATTGCGCCTCAGGACGCCGCAAAGATCATCAAGGAAGAATGGACCCTTCCCGGTGTTACGGTCACCATCGACTGGAATAAAAGAAAACCTTACGATCCTGAGCAAAAAAGAGCGCAAAAATATATTTATATCGACGCTCATAAACCACAACCTCCCAAATAGGGAGGTTTTTTTGCTTATATTAGCCATAGCTGCACTCTTTGAGAAAAATTCTAAAATGTGTTACAATATAGACATGGTTATCGGCACAAACAAGGAGCTTGTAGAATGGCTGAGGAAAAAGGATGTGCTTAAATTGCCGCTGGCAAAAGAGGCGTTTTTGGCCGTTGACCGGAAGGATTTTGTTCCCGAGCATCTTGCCAATGTTGTCTATTTTGATAATCCGCTTCCCATCGGTTTTGGCCAGACCATTTCACAGCCTTACACGGTTGCTTTTATGCTTGATCTTTTAAAGCCGCAACCGGGCGATAAAATACTTGATATTGGCGCAGGGTCAGGGTGGCAGTCGGCACTTCTTGCCTATATAGTGAGCGCTAAGGGGAAAAGGGGTGAGGTGGTTGCCGTCGAGCGCATTGAGGAGCTAAAGAATATGACAGAGGCGAATGCAGAAAAATATGGCTATATAAAAAAGAAAATAGTAAAGGTCATGCATGCCGATGCCGCCGAAAAAATAAAGCCGGCGCCCTATTTTGACAAGATCATTTCTGCGGCAACAACCTCGCAGGTGCTTGAGGCGTGGATCGAGCAGTTGAAGATCGGGGGGCGCATGGTGATACCTCTTGAGAAGAGTATTTGGCTCTTTGTTAAGAAAGACAAAGATAAGGTCGAAGGAAAAGAATTCCCAGGGTTTGCGTTTGTACCTCTTATCACGAACATATGATCAGCGAAGTCGAGCCGCCGGGACATGGCGCAAGATATAAGACTACGTCAATAATTGCTGCTGCCGCGGCTGTTTTTTTTGTTATTATCTTGTCCCTGCTGTTTTTTCTCTATAGGGCTGTTGTTGTCGATGCAGAGACGCATCGCGAATGTACCGTGGCCGGTATGCAGTTTGTTGTCGAAAAAGGCGATTCATTGAAGGTCATCGGGGAGAAACTCGAGGGGGCAAAATTGGTATCCGATAAATATATTTTTATTATTTATGCGATGCTCAAGGGAAAACAAACGGCGCTTCAGGCGGGTAATTATATTTTTACAAATGAATGCTCTGTTTCTGCGCTTCTTGACACAATGACAAAAGGAAGGGCGATGACGAGTGATGTCGCTATTACGTTTCCCGAAGGACTGCGGATCGATGAGGTCCAGAAGCTGTTTCTCGATAATGGGATCGCAATTACTATCGCTTCATACAGTATTGGCGATTTTACGTCTTCACGCGACATAATGACAGCAGCGCCGCAGACGGCGGGCGTGGAGGGATATCTGTTTCCTGAAACCTATCGCTTTGATCCAAAAAAAGAAGACGCGCATGCGATGCTGCAAAAAATGATCACTCAGTTTGAAACGGAGATCAGCGGCGATATTTTTTCCGCGATAACGCAGAGCGGGAAAAAGCTGCATGATGTTGTCACTGTCGCATCTTTGATCGAGAAAGAGGTCAGAACCGAAAAAGACAAGGCCCTTGTCTCGGGTATTATTTATAAGCGTCTTTCTCTCTCAATGCCCCTGCAAATAGATGCAACGATCGCATATCTGGTAAAAAAGAAAACAACCAAGCTAACCTCGCAAGATATAGAGATCGATTCGCCGTATAATACTTATTTGTATAAAGGTCTTCCGCCGGGGCCCATTGCAAGCCCCGGTTTGTCCTCGATCCGAGCGGCTCTTTATCCGGAAGCCTCGGAGTATCTTTATTATCTCTCAAAGCCTGATGGAGAGACGGTATTCAGCCGCACCTATGAAGAGCACATTGCGGCAAAGAATAAATATCTGCGCTAACAGGGTTGACCCCGTTAGAATCTCAGCAATGATGTATGTATAACAGACATTGTAAGGCGTAGCCGCTCCGCTTACGGCAACGGCAGGACCAAGAATATCGATAAGATGTCTAACGGGGTTGACTCGTTAAGGAAAAGCTGTATACTATTTTTAGCCGTAGACAAGAGGCATTCATAAGTCCTCTTTAGGCAGACAACCCAACTATAATATTGGAGTTCTGCGGCACGCAGAACTTTTTGTTTCTGCGCAAAGGTCGGAATGACGCATAGATAATACGAGGAACAAGTATGTTAAGCAAAAAAAATAAAGAGTTGATCGTTGATGATCTTCTTAAGAAGATCAAAGAGAAAAAGGTGGCTGTATTCTCTGATTTTACCGGTCTTTCCGTCGCGCAAATAAGCAAACTGCGGAGAGAATTACGCAAACAAAATGTTGCCTACAAGGTCATAAAAAAGACCTTATTGCGCATTGTTCTGGAAAAAGCGGGATTTGATCCGAAGGCGCTTCTCCATAATTTTAAGGGGTCGTGCGCGGTTGCGATCGGTTTTGACAGTGAAATAGAGGCACCAAAGATCATCGCAAAATTTGCAAAAGCGAGAGAGAACGAAAAAATGAAGATCCTCGGCGGATTGCTGGATCAATCGGTTCTCTCGAAGGAACAGATCATTGCCATTGCTTTTATTCCTTCGCGCGAAGTGCTTTTGGGGCAATTGGCATATGTGTTGGCGTCACCCGTTACGAATCTGATGGGCGTACTCAACGGAAATACAAAAAAACTGATCTATGCTTTGCAACAGATACAGCAAAAAAAATCAGCATAATATTAATCAAACAACACTATGAGCGGAAAATATGACGATCTCATAAAGAAAATTGAAGGGTTAAGCGTTCTCGAGCTTTCTGAGCTTGTGAAAGAGCTTGAAGAAAAATTCGGCGTGTCGGCTGCCCCCATGATGATGGCGGGAGCGGCTCCGGCGGCTGCAGCCGACGCGGGTGCAGGCGCGGCAGAAAAGACATCTTTTGACGTCGAACTGAAGGATGCCGGATCTCAGAAGATCCAGGTCATCAAAGTGGTCCGTGAGCTTACCGGCAAAGGATTGAAAGAAGCAAAAGACATTGTTGATGCTGCACCGCAAATAGTGCAGGCAAACGTCGCAAAGGCACAGGCAGAAGAGACAAAGAAGAAACTCGAAGAGGCCGGTGCGGTTGTGGTGTTGAAATAAGCTATCCACAATATAAAAACTCCCCATCGGGGAGTTTTTATATTGTATGAGATCAAGAGCATTAGTTGCCGACGGAAGGGAGCAGAGATGAATAGAGCGTATTTCCGGAGACGATATAGATCATTCCCGAGCCGGTATTAACGTATACGTCCTCAACGGAAGAGATCTGGGGAGCGATGAGCCGATATTTGAAGCCCCAGTTGTTGTCGAAGAAATATAGCCTTCCTGATGCCGCAATAGCAATGAATCCTCCGTCCGGCTGCGGGGCCAGACGTACAAATGTTTCTTGCGGGAACGACAATTTGACGGTTGTTGAGACCCTTCCGTTTTTCAATACAAACACGGTGCCGTTTGCGGTAAGTACATGTATTCTCCCGTCAACCGCCAGTGAAACCGCAGAGGCAAGATCGATTTTTTCCTTCAGCCATGGAGTTGTTTTTCCTCCGGGCACGGCTTTATATATCTGGTTTTCCTTTGTATCAAGCAGATAGATACCCTCACCATATGCGGCGATGGCTGTGGCATTCTTTTCTTTGATCGCTGTAACGGTATTTTGTAACGCTATGGAAGATATTCGCACATCAAGCAAATAGAGATCGTTGGATTCATCGACAACGTAGTAGGCGCTGTCTGCCTTGTGGGCGAGAAGACGGGTATTTTTTTCTGGCGCGATGGGTACGATGGAGAATGAGCCTTCTTTTTCTCCCATGGGGTAGCGATATAGGAGTGATAGGGGATTTCCTATTGCGACAAGGGTATTCTCATCCGCTACGATCCTTTTTGGAGATAAAGAGAACAGGGCGTGTTTGAAGTCGGTGATCGGAGTGAGGCTTGGGAGTATCCTATTGCCATAAATCTTGTCCTCTATGCCGAGTGTTTCGTCGATAATGGCTTTGGCATCCTGTTTGATATCATTTTTTGCCGCAAAATATTCAAGAATTCCCTTTGCTTTCTCGCGTGCTTTTGCCAGGATATCGCTTGCCTGTTGTCTGTCTTGTGTTGTCTCGGCGAGGTGCGATGCTTGTGCCATTTCCTGTTGTATGGTTATCAGTTGGGCCTGGAATGACCGGTTCACCGAATAAAACTTATAATAGATGCCCGCAATGATGACAATGGCAATGATGACAAAGCCGACATAATGCTTGAGGAATATAGCGGCATGCTGGTGAAAGTTCTTTGCTCTCGGGACATATGCTTCGATATCCGGCAATATCGGTTTTCTTTTTTTCAGCATTTCAAAAGATTTTTTTGAAACTTTTTTTGTCAGCAGCCACAGGTATGAGAAGCCGAAAGCAACGTACCTGGCGACGATCGTATAAAAGGAAGATCTCGATGGAGACAGGGCAACTCTTGGGGCTTCCTCGTCTGTAGTAGTATGCTGTTGGGGTACGTATTTTTTGCGGATAGCGCTTGGAAGGTCGTTCGTCTGCTCTTCTATTTCAGGGGCAACCTTAACGAACAATAATGCACAGCTTTCTTGCGATTCTCCGCTGTCTGTTTTTGGGGGTTTCGCATATTCATGCATGTGGCGCATAAAATCGGAGAATGGCAGCGAAGAATGCAGCGTTTGCACCGCTTTCATGCGTACGCGATGGAATAGATTTACCGTAGAAAGGATCAGCAGATCATTCTCTTTCAGGGTGCCTGTCGCAATAGTATCGAATAATTTTTTTGAAGAAGGATTTTCACGGCTTCTTACGATCTTTTTTGCCATATTAATGAGCTGGTCTCCCCGCAGCAACATGGCGGATATATTGCCGGAGCGCGTAAATTGAATATCGAGCCCCCTGATGTTGGCAATAAAGAAATCAAGGTGTACTTTATGGAACTCCCCGGCTTTTTTCATTTCGGAGATAGTGATGTTCATCCTGCGCAGAGTATTTTCAAAGCTGTCTTTGGGGTTTTCTTTGTACCGAAGGTAGAATTCTCTTCTGAACAGCGAAGCAAGAATATGGAACTTCTTTGCGATGGAGGACTGCCGCTCTTCGTGGTATGCCTGCATAATGATATACAGGTTTCCCATTTCCTCCTCTTCGATCGCCGAGGGCTCAAACACAAAGCTTTCGACATGAATGCCGTTCTTTTTGTGGTTCCACACGAGCTCCTGTACTTTTAGTTCGAGATTGTGGTGCATATTCAGTATCTCTATTATTACTATCACACAAAAGACGAAAGAATGCAAAATAATACTTGGGATAACGGCCTATTAGCAGAGCACTTCGTTCTCTGCCACGGCCTTCCCGCTTGTTCCCTAAAGTTTAAGCGAGCCCTGTTAGAATCTCAGCAATTATGGATGGTAATAAAGATAACGCAAGGCGAAGCCGCTTTGCTTTCGGAGTTGGTATAACTAAGGACATGGATAAGATTTCTAACAGGGCGAGCCATTGTCTTTGTAAGACCCTCACGGAGAGTATTTGGCAGGGTCCCCGATATATTATCGGAGCAAATACTCGACCTGCCCGCCATATGCCAATGAGCTGATATGGTAGGACCAAAACCTTTTATTATATGATAAAAATTATTTTTAAACTAAAATCACGGAAAAGGCCTCGGCAGGCGGGGTGGGAGCGCGGCGAACCGCAGGGTAAGCCGACGCGTGTCTTACAAGGACAATGACGAGCGGGGTTGATTTTACACGAATTTTATTTTACTATCACAGTGAGGATAATTATAGTATCGTATGAAGAAAAAAGAACATTCAGACGCGCTTCTCGAAAGGCTTTTTGATGCCGAAAAACGAATGCGCGTGATAAAGTTATTTATTCGCAATGAGGCCGCGGCTTTTACTGCAAAAGATGTCGCGGGCAGGCTCAAAATAACGACAAAAGCCGCAAAGGAGCATCTTGAAAAGCTGGCGGCAATCGGATTTGTCACAGCACGGCATTTTCGCAGGGGCGCCCAATACCAGACAAATGCCTCTTTTGTGCTGTATGATGATGTAAAAAATTTGGTGGTGAAAACT
>JBAZCI010000020.1:0-24509 GCA_041671025.1 Patescibacteria group bacterium
TGCTGATTCCCATGAATGAAAGCATCGATACGGATAATGCAATAATGTAGGAGGCATTATGAAAAAGGGGGGCACCGTAGAGGTAGGGCTGAGCAAGATGGGGGATATAGCCGGCGTACTCAAATAACAGAAGTCCGACAAATACCATTCCGCCGAAAACAAAGTTTATCGGACCGGCCCACTTTGAAAAGTGCACATTGGACCCGACAATTTGCAGTACATACAACGGGAGGAAGATACTTGCAACTCCGCCGGTATAATGTACAACGATCGTAATGACCAGCATATCCACAAAAATACCCAGATAAGGCCAGGCCCGGGGGTATCGTACGGATGTATACACAAAACTGCTTGCAACATTAAAAATGAATGCAAGCGCAACGGCAACAAAAATCCCGCCCAGATCATACGTAAAACTTATTGCATTTCCGAGCAGTGCGACTACGAGAATAATCAAAATGACAGCGTATCGTACGCTGACTGACCAATTCAACCGACCGAGTTTTTCTCGGGCTGCTAATTTCTCTACTTCGCTTTTTTCTACCGATGATAGTTCGGCCATGAGATTTTATTTTTCTTTATGTGTATTATATCATTTTTTATAAAAAAAATCAAACACCGCACTTTTTACCAGTTAAAAGAGTAATCGTGGGCGTAAAAGAAAAAAAGGCACCACGACACATAAGCCCGGTTTTTTATCGCTTATTCAGCCTTCGATCTATACTGCAGTGCTTCCGCGACATGAACTGACCCGATACACTCCTGGCCTTCAATATCGGCGATGGTTCGGGCAATTTTGAGAATGCGAATATACGACCGCGCTGAGAGCCGGAGCCGCTCGACCGCTTGGCGCAGAATCTGTGCTGATGCTGAATCCACGGCACACCATGCCCGAAGCTCCCGAGGAGACATTTCTGCATTTGTAAAAATACGGCGGTTTCCAAACCGTTTCTGCTGACAGTTGCGGGCTAAAATTATACGACTGCGAATCTGCTCAGATGTTTCACCGACACTCGTATCAGTGAGTTTTTCAAATTCCACATGGGGCACCTCTACATGCAGATCGATACGATCGAGGAGCGGGCCTGATATCCTCTTCTGATACTTGGTGACAGCGGCGGGCGGACACACACACTGCCGCTGAGGATGTCCGGCATACCCGCACGGGCATGGATTCATTGCGGCAATAAGCGTAAATTGAGCGGGAAATATGTATGTCCCTGACGCACGTGAAACTGAAATGACGCCGTCTTCAAGTGGCTGGCGTAAATTTTCGAGAACTACACGGGGGAATTCCGGAAACTCATCTAAAAACAATATCCCCCGGTGAGCCAATGAAATCTCGCCGGGCTTTGGCGTCGCACCGCCTCCCACAAGCGCTACGCCAGATGCCGTATGATGGGGTGAGCGAAACGGTCGTGCGGTAACAAGCGGCTGAGCTCGCGAAAGCAGTCCGGCAACGCTGTAAATCTTTGTTACCTGCAGGGACTCTTCAAGCGTCAACGGAGGGAGTATGGCGATCATCGCCCGAGCCAACATTGTCTTGCCGACTCCCGGCGGACCGGTAAGAAGAACATTGTGGCCACCGCTTGCCGCAATTTCAAGCGCCCGCTTCACATGTTGCTGACCCTTAATGTCAGAAAAATCTACACGTGTCTGGTGCCCAGAATCAGCCGACTGCATTCGAATATTTTTGAGAATAGGGATTTTTTTCACACCCGAAATATGCTCGACGAGCATGTGCAGATTTTTGACTGGATAAATATCGATACCCGGAATCATTGCCGCCTCTCGCGCATCACACGCGGGAACGTACAATTCACGGATGCCCATCTCTCGCGCATGTACAGCGATCGAAATAACTCCTCGTATTGAACGGGTAGTCCCGTCTAACGCAAGTTCGCCCGCAAAAAGCCGAGTGCCCGTGTTTCGAAAAATAACAATGCCCTGAGCGATGAGTATCGAGAGCGCAATTGGCAGATCAAACATTGAACCTTCTTTCTTGATATCTGCCGGGGCTAAATTGACTGTAATGCGCGTTCGGGGAAAAGCAAATCCGGAATTTTTGATCGCCGAACGAATCCGTTCCCGCGCTTCCTGCACAGCGGCATCAGGTAATCCGACAACACTAAAATGCGGCAGTCCGTACAGAATATCCGCCTCTACATCAACGAGTCGCGCATCAATACCGACAACCGCCGCCGCATGTATATTTATATTCATACTATGGTGAAAAGCAAAAAAGCTCTTCGCGAAAAGACGAGAAGAGTGAGAAGTGAATGGCGCAGCGTCCTAACGTGTACGGGGAAAAAGTATGGAAATGCCCATCAGGACGGCTCCGCAGAAAATCAGTATATCACCCGTATTTATCGTTGACCAGGAAAAAAAGTCTAGGTAATCCACCACCGCTCCGTGCATGATACGATCAATCAGATTCGAAAGCGCACCGAAAACAACCATTGCGGCGGCGGCGGCCTGCGTCAGACGTCCCTGTTGATAACTCTTCAACCATACGAAAGCTACTCCTGCGATAACCACAGCGGAAAAAATTATCGCCAACACATTGGAAAGCGGGATACTCAAGGCAACGCCCGAATTACGCACATACACAAAAGATAACACCTTCGGAATGATTTCATGCGTCCCGTCGATCTGAAGAGAAATTACCCGAAGTGCTCGGTCAATGAGGACCACAAAAAACAGCACGGCGTGAATAATCAGCCACCGCCGTCTATCTTTCGTTTCCATCGAAGTACGTTCCTGTTACACGCTGCACTCCGTGTGCTGCATCGCCGCAGGAAATGCTTCGAGACGCTTCTCGTCAATTTTTTTTCCGCACCGAACGCAAAGACCGTATGTCCCTTCTGCGATTTTCTGTAGCGCAGTCGTCACGTCAAGTAGTGTATGCGAAAGATTTTGCTGAATGGCGAGTTTCTCCGCATACGTCGCAACTTCAGCTGCATTCTCATCATCTTTTGATCCCATATCAGTCCACTCAACGCGTTCCGAAGAACCGTCGGAATTGTTGGTAATTAACTTTGCAAGCTGTGTATCCAATCGTTTCTTTTCTTCTTCCAATCTGGATTTCATTTTTGCAGTAAATAGTGTTGTCATATGCAGAATAAAAAAATTATTGATGCCAAGAGAGGTAGCAAAATTCTACCCGTGAGCAGTGTAACACGAAATGGAAAAGAAGTATAGAGTTACCAAAAAGGCTCTATCCCGTACACAAGGATAGAGCCTTAGTTTGTAAGAAAACTAGTATGCGGGGAAAATAGTCAGACCGCCGCGGAATCCTTTGTGATGGGAGAAAAACTGTGAAAGTGCGCCACCATTGCGGGAAAAGGTACGGACCTGTGGACCCATTCCTGCCCCTGGTGCCGTCACGACCTCAGCTGTACCGTTGCCATCAAGGTCGGCGACAAACGATGTGAAGTTCCCGCGAAGCCGCGAAGCATACGCGAAGAACTGTGATTTTACCTTGCCTGCTGAGCTGAAAACACGAACTTGCGGTCCCGCGGTGCTTATCGGTGAAACCACAACATCATTTGACCCATCGCCATCGACATCTCCGACTGAGACGTTCACGCCCCCGCGGAATGTAGAAGCGTACGCGAAGAAGCGCGAGAGTGTAGCCCCATTCTTATCAAAGACTGCAACCTGAGGACCATTGCCCGCCTTTGTGGAAACAACTATGTCATCATCGCCGTCTCCGTCCATATCACCAAGCGCGGCATTAAATCCTCCGCGAACGCCTGCAGCATAGGCATTAAATCTTTTAATCACCGTTCCGCTCGCTTCAAAGACGCCTACTTCCGGACCGGCGTTAGAATCCGGGACCGTAACAATTTCCGAGACACCGTCACCGTCTACATCACCGGTCAATGCTCTGGATCCTCCCCGGAAACTTGAATTGTATGCGAAGAATTGGTGAATAACATTCCCACTGCGATTAAAGACACGGACCTGCGGACCTGCGCCCGCCATGGGCGAAGTAATGATCTCGTCTGTACCGTCTCCGTTGATATCAGCGGATGTCACGTGAATACCCGTTTTAATGGACTCGGGATAGGCGAAGAACTGAGATAGCAGTTTTCCGCTTTTATTGAATACACGGACCTGCGGACCTGCGCCGCTGCCCGGAGCAACGATAATCTCCTCGACACCGTCACCGTCTACATCACCGGTAACCGCCTCAATCCCGATACGAAGGGTCGAGCTGTACGCGAAGAAATTAGCGAGTACTTTGCCGTTTTCATCTGCCAGAATCACCTGAGGTCCTCCGCTTGCCGCCGGCACCGCGAGAATATCAGCCGGCCCGCGGTTTGAACCCGCCGAGGCTCCTGAGACGAGCACAAAGGTCGTGAAATGGTTCGTCTGAATAGTAATCGTGTTGTTGTCATTGTCCTGCACGACACCGATAGGATTCTGGTAACTGCTGGTTGTCTCATCAAAAAACTTGCTGACCAGCGTACCCTCATCTATCCCCAACGCAGTCAACTGAGATTCAGAATACGGAAATTTGATCGTCACATTTGAATTAAATGTGGTGATTTCATTATTATCCGCATCAAGTGCTGTCAAGTCATACCCGACACCAAAGGGCTGTACATTTTTCATGCGGAAAAGATTGGTTACTGTCGGGTTTGCGCTAACGGTTACATTCGTTCCAGAATCGCCTAGTGCACCTGACGGTATCGTGATACTCGTGCCGTTCTCCAGATTAATGACCTGAGCCGTACCGGCATCAAATGTTGTGGTAACAGGAGCAGGAACAGTAAAGTTGGAAGCGGTGACCGGGAAATCCTTCGTAATGCTGGTCTGCGTCGTGATCGTTATGATCTCTTCATCAGACTGGTAGAATGACGTACCGTCAAAACTGTCAGCGCCGCAATGCCACGTTCCTGCGCGATAATTCACTGAATATGCGCCGCCAAACATGACCGGCCCGCCGGTAAATCCGCCGTTTTCTTCCCAACAATGTACAAATCCCATATTGAGGGGCGTACCGGCAATTTTTACCGTCCCGCTCATTGTGCCTAGTGCCTTATCAAGCCGTAATGTGATATTGGCCGTCGATGCCGTACGCATATCAACTTTTTCAAAGTCAGCGGGAATAAATGCGCTGCCCGGCGGGAGGCCCATGCCTACTTCATAGCGATGACCCTTGAGCACGCCAAGAGAAAAAGTTCCGTCTGGATTTGTTTTTACATCAGAATGCAACTCGTTCTTGAAATTCTCGGGATTATTACCTTGACCCTCAAATTCGACCCAGTTACCAGCAAACACAAACGCATCCACGCCGTTTCCGTTCGGATCAACAACGCGTCCGGTGATCGTTGCATCCGCCTTATTGACTGTGAGATTCATCGTGGTGACTCCCACAGCAATGGTGATCGGTGTAGGATCCGGGGGTTTCATCATAAAGCCGTTTGAAGACTCAATGAAATACCCCATGTGATACCCTTCGCCGGAGAGTAAACTGACGCTGTATGTACAGTCAGATCGAATCTCTCCGCCTTTCCATGAACCGCTCCGATCGAAATGAACATCGCCGAACCATCCTTTTGAAGAAACGCACGATGTAATGGTATGCCCATTTTGGTCAATCAACCGGCCTTCCACTGTCGCATCATTTGCCTTGACCTGGATATTTTTTGTCGAAGTAGCATTGGCGAATACTGCGACATTCTGATTATCAACTGCAGAGTATGGGGCATTGGGAGGCGTATGAATGCTCAACGTATATGTTGAGGCTACGCTACTCGGAACACTAATACTGAAAGACCCATTCTGACAATTGACCGGCCCGCCATATCCGGGACCGAAACCGCCTATGCCCGAAGTTGCCGGCCGTGCCTCGACATACGCGCAAAATCCGCTCACAACATTGCCCGACATGTCTACAACCGAGCCGCTAATGGTCGCGTCGGCAAAAGTGAGAACCATAGTAGGGACACTTACCGTAGAAGTCTCTGTGGGAACATCAACATCAACCGGCGGCCCACTGTAGACATAGCGTTGATTGCGTCCCTGATCAATATTTACTCCCCACCGCCCTGAAGTAACGGCGAGCGTGAAATTTCCTTCTGAGTCACTTTGTGTATTACTCCACCCGGGCTGTCCATGCATGAATGAATTGACGTACACACCACCGACACCCGTGCCGTCCGATTTGACGACCTTACCGACAATTTTCGCAGACTTGCTTTTCGCGGTTAGCGTGCCGATATCTTTTGCCTCATTGTCACCGATAGTAATATTTATTTCTGAAAACGTATACTGATTATCAGGACTAAATACGCTTACCCGATACGATCCCGCCTGTACATTTACGGTAAATGTTCCGTCCGGTCGTACCTGCCCATTGTTGCCGATACCTTCTTGATTTCGTACATCAACATTTGCATTCGTCATCGCCGATCCGTCCGGTTTCACCACTCTTCCCGTCACAGATGCGTTGGCTGTCTGCACAGTTAAGTTGAGTGTTTTGTTCTCCGTTGAGGAATTACCAGAAAATTCTACCCGCTGAGGCGGACCGGAAAAAAACCAGTCAACCGCCTGTGATCCGGGCCCCATGTTTGGCGAGACCATAATATTCCAGAGTCCGCCTGAAAGTGCCAAGGTATAGTTACCGTTAGAATCCGTGGTTGTGTTACTGAACCCAAAGCCTCCATCCTTATTAGCATTGACCATAGCGCCTCCCACCGGCGTACCGTTATTTTTCTTGACCTGTCCTACCAGAAATTTGGTAGCGCTTACAAATGTCAGATTTTTCGTAATGACGCCTGAGCTTATGGTAATTGTTTGCTGCTCAGGTGAAATAAGACCCGAGGATCCCCAGGGTGCCTGTACTTCAAGCTTGTAGGTCCCTGCGGGCAATCCACCTATCTGATACTGCCCATTTTGAGCGCTTTGAGCGGAAGAATTTGTCGTCCAGTCATCTGTATGCACCTGTACATTTGCATTTGCCGTGGGCGTTGAACCGTCCGGACCAAACACCGTGCCTACCACCTGCGCGGTGGTCAGCTTAATGACACCGACGTTGAGCAGTGTGCCAGACGTGACGCTCACACTTTTTGGAACTGCCGCTGTAAAAACTAAATTATTGGGACGGCATTCAATCGTATATGCACCGGTAGGTAAGGTGCCGAATCTAAAACTGCCATCAACAGGATTTGCATTAGAATTTTTTTGTACCGTTCGATCCTGATTAAAAATGTCGCAATTGACATTTCCCTGACTGAGATCAAGTGCATTGCCGTCTGGATCCTTCACTGTACCGATCACATTCGGAGTATCCAGACGAATAATCTGTCCGGTGACAGGGGTGCCGGAAAACGTAAGAGGCGTCTGTGAAGAAGTATACGCAGATCCCTGAGGAGGTTGTGCGTCAATGGTAAATGACCCGTTCGGGATGCCGCCAAATTTAAAATTGCCGTTATCGTCCGTGCCTGTTCCCGTGTTAAATGTCCAATCGGCGGTACGGATCTGTACCCAGCTATTGCCGACTCGTGTCGTCCCGTCCGGTGCCGTAACATACCCCACGATACTCGGATTGGTCAGGTGAACAGCTCCCAAATTGACTGCGCTATCTCCAACATTGATCTTAAACGGAGTCGGCCCTGCATAATCTCCGTCATTGCCTTGGTAAGCAATCTGCACTTCATACTGACCGGCGGAAATACTTCCGACCGAAAAAGCCCCAGTCGGGTCAATTGACGCACCATTGCCCGGCCCCGGAACCGTTGGATTAATACTGACATATCCTCCGGCCTGGGATAATGCCGCTCCCGAAGGACTAACGATGGTTCCCGAAACAGCGACCGACGCTGACGCCGGCTGAGTGAACCCAAACGCTACTCCTAGAACAAGGAGTAATACCCCGAAACTCACCAGACAAATATTTTTTGTCATGAATGTGATCTTAATGATTATTGCTGAATGTAATAAATACAAAAAAACCCTCTTATCGGGCGACAAGAAGCCTAGGAATATATATTCGATTGAATATCTGAAACTTTTGTCTTTTGTTTCTCTGCTTGGCCATCCCCCTAAGGCATTATCAAGCGAAATAGTTAAGCTAAACGTTTTTGAGCTTACCCCTGTAGTATACACTAAAAATTTGGCTAAGTCAAGCCTCTCCCCGGATCATACTGCATGATCTAGGCAATATATACCCGTTGGGCATGAAGAAAACTGCTAGCCCCGCAATTTCATCGCTTCAGCTATGCGCCCGATAGCGACTGCGTATGTTCCTATTCTCAGATCGGTTTTGTGCTGTTCAGCGGCACGCCATGTCGCATCAAAGCTTGAGGTCATTATTTTCTCCAACCGCTCCAATACGTCTTTTTGCGTCCACTGTGATCCTTCGCGATTTTGCATCCATTCAAAATAACTTCCCGTTACTCCTCCCGCATTCGCTAACACATCGGGTACAACAGGGATGCCCCGACGGTGAAGTCTCACGTCAGCTTCGGGAGTAGTCGGTCCGTTTGCCATTTCCACAATGGCTTTTGCCCGGATCTTTGATACATTTTTCCGGGTGATTTGATTTTCTAGCGCTGCGGGAATAAGAATGTCACACGGCGTTGTGAGAAGTTGTGCATTGGTGATTGTTTTGAAATTGACGCAATCGCAAACCGTTCCGATGCAGTAGCATCCGTCAATTAATCCTTTTTCCTTTTTTGCCTTCATCACCATATCGGGATCCATGCTCTTCCCCTTCAGCGACAAGATACCTCCTCGTGAATCCGAGAGTGCAATAATCTGATATCCTTCGGCATACAACAGGCGCGCCGTATGATACCCGACGTTACCGAATCCTTGAACAGCAACCCGCGTCTTTGCAGGAACCAGCTTTAATTTTTTTACCAATTGTTTGATGACCATGACACCGCCCTGTGCCGTAGAATCTTCACGGCCGTCTAATCCGCCTGCGGCAAGCGGCTTCCCCGTAAATGCTGCCGGCGTATATGCTCCGGCAAGCTTGCCATACTCATCGGCCATCCATGCCATAATCGTCGGATTGGTGTACACATCCGGCGCGGGTACATCAACATCGGGTCCGAGAACAGGAAAAAAAGCATCGACCCATTGCCGGCTCAAACGTTCCAATTCGCCAACACTCAAAACGCGTGGATCAACTTTCACACCGCCCTTGCCTCCGCCAAAAGGTATATTTGCAACAGCACACTTCACAGCCATCCAGAACGATAATGCCTTTACCTCGTTCAGGTTTACATCCGGGTGAAATCGAATACCGCCTTTGAACGGCCCTCGCGCATCATTATACTGCACCCGATAGCCGGTAAATACTTTCGTGGAACCGTCGTCCATCCGGAGAGGCAAAGAGACTTCAACAATCCGCTGAGGTTTTTTTAACCGTGCAACAACTGAACTGTCAATCTGCAAATACGACAAAACGTTATCCAACTGTTCCATCGCTGAAGCAAACGGATTTGTGGCCATAGTGATGAATACAGTGAATTAGCTCCCGAGAACTTTTTCGAACGCCTCGTCAATTTTGGCCTTGTCTTGCAACCCCACACCCTGCCACACCGGCTTGCCCTGCTTGAACATAATCAACGTGGGAATACTTAAGATTCCGTACTGCTGGGGAAACTGCGGATTCTGATCAACTTCCATAGTGGCCACTTTTGCCTTGCCCTCATACGCTTTTGCAACCTCTTCGATAATTGGTCCTTGTAATTTGCATGGCGGACACCACTCCGCCCAAAAATCTACAAGCACCGGCTTATCCATTTCATTGAGTACTTCCTGCTGAAATGTACCATCGGTTAATTTAATTTCTGCCATATGTGTAGAGTGAATAAAAAAATAAAACGTGAAATTTAGTATACTCCCTCATCTTTCTCAAAACAAGACAGCACAGTTTCCAAGCCTGCGTCCCGCATCAGACATTATGTATAGTGAAATAATGTCCGCGCAACGTCCTTGAGACGCCTCTGCGTACTCTTGTCTGAAGACCGTACACACAGCTCGGTTTCCTGTTCGAGCAGTTTGAGAGTAATTTTCTCAATCGAGGACCGCGTAGCCATTAACTGCATGGCTATCTCGCTGCACGGTCGGCATTTCTGCACCATGCGTTCAACGCCTTGCAGCTGGCCCTGTACTCGATGAAGGTGGTGGAGAATATCGTCTTGGCTCATATACCCTGTGGGGGTATGTTACCAACTGACAAAAAAGATGTCAACTACCGCCTTGTTTCACGTGGAACACTGCTCAAACCGCCCATGATTCGGGAGTATAACGATATTACACCGTCGACTGCTTCCACATGTAGGAGAACCATGTACGATAGCTCTGCGCCAGATCGGCGCTGTGTAAAATGAAGAATACGGTATCATCAGAAATTTCCATATATCCCAGTCCGGTATACGTCACCACATAATCGCCAAAGATATGAATAGCTGAATTTGTAGAATATTCTTTAGGCAAAAAACGATACTGCAATGTGCCGCCAAAGTTCTTTGCAAAGTCCGGGTACTTAGTTTTGATCTGATATTCAAAAAGCTGGATAAATTTCATTTTCTTGCGCTGAGCTTCCTTGAAAAAAGTTTTTCGCGATGATTCAAGCCGGGGATCATACCATCCGCCCTTCGCACCGATAAAATAACTGTCCTTGCCTATGCGCAACATGTCACGGAAGATGTTTTTTTGTCCTTCAAGCCCACGATAAATATAGGCTTCCTGCGGAGCGAAACGGCTTTCAAATTTTTTACGAAGGTCGGGGAGTGCGTCACGAAGATGCTGCTCCTTTTCTGCATATACTTCTACCAGCTTATCAGGATCAACCGCGTTGTACGTATGCTCAGATGTAGAAAAAATTTGGAAACACAGCCCCTTATCAATGAGACGCTGAATAGCATCATACGCATTTCGACGATGCACTTTTGCGGCGATAGCAATAGTACTCACCGACGACTCACCTTTTTCAACAAGCGCTTCATATATCTTTGCCTCATTAGGGCTAAGCCCTAAACTTTCAAATATCTGTTGATACATATTATGTGGTGTTAGTTATCACCCTATGGTGTTATTGGCCACTCTTTATATATATTCTACTCTTCCCTGTTAACAAAGCAAATACCCGAATCTAACAAACAGGAGGAACATTGAAAAACCTAATAACCCTTATCGCACTCATTCTGGCGCCCGCAATTTGCCATGGACAAGAGGCTGATTATCAAACCCGAATCCTCATCCACAAACAGTTTACTCAAAAGGCTACAAAAATTGGAATTGCCGGCTGGTCCATTATCCCCGATGCAAGTACAGTAAATCCTCTTCGGTGGCTCATTGTTTGCGGACCTATGTACAAAGATAGCAGCCAGTGGCTTGAGCTCATGGTCGGTGTGATGACGAATGGCATGACAAATATTGAAAAGGAGAAAGGCGATGCGATGGATTTCATATTTGATGTACGATCGAAAAAAGATTTTTCAAAAGGAGAGATAGCGTTTGAAACTTTTTTTAGAAAAAAACGAAGCGCATTCATTTCATCTGCATCCTACTACATAACAAAATCAAAAAAGCTCGTCGTGGCATGTGGCGTCGAATCGGATTATTTTTTCACGAAATCCGATGTACGATATGGGCCGAGATTCATGATCACCATACACCCGATTACATTTATTCAAACATACCACTTCAAACAGGGTGGAGATATCGTGAGGACATATATCGTAGTAAACCTCTAGCAGCCTCTTTTTTCCAAAAGGGGCTTTTTTATTACCTATTTACAATTGTTCCACGTGGAACAATTTTGGATTACTCTTTTTTTTCATCTACCCCAGTATCGTTATGGATAACGATAGATGCCAACTCCTTTTGCGGAACAACAAATTCTTCGGTTGCAGGTAAAACATTTTCTTGAAATCTTTTCTTCACAAGATCGGGATGTATACCCCGTTCTTCCGCATCTCTGTGCAATTTTCTTTCCAACAGTGTATCTGGCCGCGCATCAACATAAATTTTAAAAGGCGTATCCTGATGCACCTGATTTAAAGCATATACTCCTTCGATAATAATTCTACGTCGTACATGAAGTCTTTCCTGGCCAACTCTTTTGCTATGAGACATGCTGTATAACGGAACCTCTACGACATCGCCGACTTGTGCATTATTTATTTTTTCAATATCATCCTGTATCCTTTCCTGATCTAAAGCCTCAGGGATACTGAAATTAACACGACCTTGCCGCCTTTTTTGTAATTCTGATCCCAGATAATACCTATCCAAAGACAGATGAGTTTCCTCATCAGGGGAATGTGCTATCTCCTTAATCAAGGTATCTTTTCCTGATCCGGAAGGTCCAGCAATAATTATAAAGTTTTTCTCATCTGGGTGATCTGCTTCCCATTTTAGCATTGAGTTTACCAGCGCTTCAGAACCTTCAGTAAGATTCGCGTACTCCATCTTTTCAATGCCAAAATCCTGAGAGCTGTCCTCTCTTCCTACATCATGCTCAGAACCTAATTCAGGCATACCTTTAAATTCATCAATAATATAGACATTTTTCCGCATTGTTCCACGTGGAACAATTTTCACTTTTTTGGACCTAGGGAGAATCGAACTCCCGTCTGAGCAATGCGAATGCCCCGTACTACCACTGTACGATAGGCCCACAAGTGGACCTCAGGGGACTCGAACCCCTTACCTCTTCCATGCCATGGAAGCGCTCTACCAGATGAGCTAGAGGCCCATTAATAAAGTGATTGCGTTTCTTGCCCCCACCAGGAATTGAACCCAGATCCATCCCTTAGGACGGGATTGTTCTATCCATTGAACTATGGGGGCGGAAAGTTTTATTTCAAAGAAAAATAAAACCTGTAAAAACAGGTGTTATTGCTAATTACTCTACAACTCGGATATAATTTCAGACTAATATACTACTTTTATAGATATTATCTATAATTAGCCAAAATAATGTGTCGTAAAACTATTTTATTAAAGTACTTGAAATTTCTGATGAAATTCTTCCAACGATCCCTGAGCTTTGATCATACATATACAGACCAAAGAGCAAAAGGACAATAGCTACAATGAGCGCAAGTGAACCTACCAGCTCCTTGCGTACGACACGGGATTCAACATCCCGCGATTGTGATTCAGCCGATAATTGCTCATTGTTCGCCATATCGTACATAGTGTACAAAGAAAACCTCATTTAATCAATGGATCGAGCGAGGTATAGGCAGCTAGGTGTACGAAGTTAAAACGGGACAATAAGCGTAAAACATCGTTTTGACATGCACAATCACGCATACTACAATGAGGACGCTCTCTACTATTTTTATCTAAAAAATATGTTTGAAAAAGATGCTCAAAAAACGATAGGCAAGGAGGTAGAAACCGTTATCGGACCGTCCGTGCGGGTCGAAGGAAACTTTACCGGCGAGGGAAATATTGTGATTGAAGGTTCAATCAGTGGGACACTCAAAACTCAGCATAACTTGCGAGTCGGCAAAGACGCCAAAGTGAAAGCTGATGTGCAGGCAGCAAATGTATATATTGCGGGTGAGGTCCGAGGAAACATGAAGGTTACAGAGAGAACCGAGATATTATCGACCGCGAAGATTTTTGGAAATGTTGAAACAAAGATTTTGTCAGTCGAGACCGGTGCAATTGTCCAGGGAAAAATAACGATGATTGCAGAAAATCGAGAACCGCAGATCGAGAAGCGTCCAAATAAATAATAGCTCGGGCACGAGTGCATGTACACCTACATCTACGATTCGTTTGTCAATGAAAAAAAATATCAGTCGCTTCTTTTTCGAATCGAAACGAGACTGCTAGAGCTTGGCATTAACGGACGCGTAGAAAAACTATCCCTGCTGAAAAGCGTCAAGGAGATCATTGCAGACGCCATTACTCGAAAGAGTGAAACAATTGTCCTTGTAGGAAATGATGAGACCATAGCACAGGCAATCAGTTTTTTATCGGGAATACGAGTCGTTCTGGGCATTATTCCGATCGGTCCGCACAATAGCATCGCGGATATGCTTGGCGTTCCTCAAGGAGCTGAAGCGTGCGATATTCTCTCGCGTAGAATTGTGGAACACATCGACCTGGGGAAAGTAAACGGCCGTCACTTTTTATCGCAGCTGGAAATTCGCGACGCCTCACATGTGACACTTGATTGCGACGGGTACAACATTACCTCAGATGGACCGGACAGTGTCGTCCAGATATGCAACTTCGGATATGCTGAGAGTTCATTTGACCGGATACCGTCTGATCCCCAGGACGGAGTACTGGAGGCGGTGATTCGCACACCGATAAAACGAACACTGCTCAATACCTTTGGCCACCGATCCATGCGACCAAGCGTATTTCCTTTTACTAAGATACACATCAGAAGTAAGGGGGAAAACGTCGCCGTCATTGCCGACGGGCAAACCATGCTCAAAACGCCGATCACTGTAGAGGTTGCCCCGAAAAAGCTCACCATGATTGTCGGCAAGCGCCGAGCCTTTCACGCATAGCACCGGAGGGCAAAGACAACGGATATCCGCAATCCGCATTTTTTGCTTTAGTGTACATTGACGAAAACATCCATTTTCACTATACTAAACTACGATTTTGATATTGATGACTGCCACACATGAACGTAACTGAACTCGCTCGACGACTGAAAATTCCTACTGATTCTCTCCGGGACTTAATCCCGGATCTTGGTTTTGATGTCGGGAAAAAAGCGATTAAGGTAGATGACCGTGTTGCGCAGCAAATCATTAAAAAGATAAAGAGTCAGCCAAACCTGCTCGAGGACATGCGGAAGAAGAAGCTTGCGGCAGTCAAAACAGAAGAGAAGGCGGTCGCAGGTGCGGACACATCACGCCCCCTTCAATTGCCCCAACAGATTGCCGTTCGTGATTTTGCCGACATGCTCAAGATGCCCGTCACGCAAGTCGTTAAAGAGCTGATGAACAGCGGCATTCTCGCCTCGCTCAATGAACAGATCGATTTTGAAACCGCTTCAATCATTGCGGAAGATCTGGGATTTGCAACCGAGCTGACAAAAAAAGCGGAAACGCACGCGGAAGCGACTATCGAGAGCCTCGTCGCTTCGGACACCGAGGAACATTTGGTTGAGCGACCACCGGTCGTTGTGGTCATGGGCCATGTTGATCACGGCAAGACGAAGCTGCTCGATGCCATCCGCAAAACAAATGTTGTCGAAGGTGAAGCGGGCGGTATTACTCAACACATCGGTGCCTACCAGGTAGTATACAAAAAAAGAGGACTGACATTTATCGATACTCCCGGCCATGAAGCGTTTACCACCATGCGATCACGCGGCGCCCGCGTGGCCGATATCGCCATTCTTGTTGTCGCTGCCGATGAAGGCATTAAACCGCAAACACAGGAAGCGATTACGATCATCCAAAACTCTGAACTGCCCTTTATCGTTGCGATTAACAAAATTGATAAAGAGGGAGCAAACATCGAGCGCATTAAACAACAGCTTGCAGAAAAAAACTTGCTCCCCGAAGACTGGGGCGGCAAGGTTATTACCGTTCCTATCTCCGCAAAACAGAACAAGGGCATTCCGGAACTTCTTGATACCGTCATCCTTGTCGCAGATATGGAAAAAGATAACATCCGCGCAAATCCCGATCGTGCGGCGGTCGGAACTATTATTGAGTCCCGAGTGAGCAAGGCCGAGGGGCCGATTGCAACGGTACTTGTTCAATCAGGTACGCTTCGCACCGGCGACCTGGTGAGCGTCGGCGGTATCGGAGGCAAGGTGAAGACTATGAAAGATTTCAGAGGGCAAGATGTCCGTGAAGCAGTGCCGTCGACACCGGTAAAAATTTTAGGACTCAAAACCGCATCTGCGGTAGGCGACATTCTTCAGGTACAGCAGGACGTGAAGGCATTGAAAAAAACTCTCAAAGAGCACGAACTCCATAAAATGAAATACCGCGCGAGCTTTGATGCGCGCACCGGCGATGACGACGAGCGCATTCAAAAAATGCCTATCATTCTAAAATCGGACACGCTGGGATCTCAGGAAGCAATCCTACAGGCTTTGGAAACGCTTGAACTTCCGGATTTCAAAATTACCGTTATTAAAAAAGGACTGGGCAACATCACGGAATCAGATCTTGAAAGCGCACAGGCGACTCATGCAATCGTCTACGGATTTCATGTCCAGATGACACCGCCGATCGCCCAAATCGCTTCCGAACAAAATCTTCCCGTAAAAATGTACGATATTATCTACGAACTCATCCAGGATGTGAAGCAGGAGGGAGAAAAAATTCTCGTACCTGAGATTGTACGGACAGAGGAAGGGCGGGTTAAAGTGCTCGCAATATTCAGAACGGAAAAAAAGCATATGATCGTTGGCGGCACCGTAACTAAAGGCCGCGCGATTGTTAATGCCCAAGTCAATATACTTCGGGGTGTCGAGCAGATGGGTACCGGGAAAATTACCGGACTTCAGGCGGGCAAACAAAATGTTAAAGAAGTTCTTGCAAATCAAGAATGCGGACTTTCATATGAAGGCTCTGTAGTCATTCAGATAGGAGATTTCCTGGATATATTCACCGAGGTCAAGCGGTACCGAAAACTCGCAGGTAAAGAGTAACCCCCACTCGCGCATATGCCCGTAGACCGCATGGAGCGGATCAACGAACTGATTAAACGACAGCTCAGCTCGATTCTTCTCAAAGAGGCGGATTTAGGGCATGAAAATTTTGTAACGATTACTGACGTACAGACTGCCGCAGACCTTTCGGCATGCACCGTACTTGTCACGATTACTCCCGACGACGCGATTCCCCATATGCTCTCCCGCCTCAAATCTATGGCAGGTTTTCTTCAACACGAGCTCAATGGAAAAGTGATCATCCGCAAAATTCCCAAAATACGCTTTGAGCTTGATACGGCCCAAAAAAAAGCGGACCGCATTGAAGAGCTCCTTGAGCAAATTCATAAGGAAAGCCCGAAGTAGGACAACTCGTGCACGAGGTAAGTCTCAAGATAGTACTCACTCACTGTATTAAGTACTCCAAGCAAGGGATAGATTACCATTCTTACCTTGTTTCGTTGACAAAAGTCAAAAAATGCGCTATAATTAGCGCAGAATAAAAAAAAATTAACATAAAAACAATGGATCAACCTCAAATTGCCGTTGCAAGTGGAGTTAAAACGCACATTGCAACAAAGACAGCCCTTCTCATGGGAATGGTTGCTGCTTTTAGTATTGCCGGGAGTTTCGCAGTTGCACTCTTGAGACCGACTCCACCTTCAACACCCGTACAATCCTTTTCGTCAGCATTTCGACCTACAAAAATTACGAACGGGGCAATGAGCGAATCGTATTTAACCGAATTACAGAATATAGGATTTCTTCGTAATGGCATCACCCTGGCGTACTACGAGAGAGGGACAATTATAAGCACCGGCAAACTTGTCCCTGCAACAAGTTCTGCTCCTTTGGTAATCCAAATTTCTGGTACATCATCGACACACACCTTACCTGCGCGCACCGCTGCGCTTCAAACAAATTTGGGCATAACAACGGTATGTATCCCGGAAACTCAGGTCACCCCGCTCACCGGTATCACAAAGTACTACTATGATTTTGCCGGCACACCGTATCGGGATTCAAATCTAAGAACGCCTGCGATTAGCACTCCTTGCGACCAACTCCTCTCGGAATCTCTCGCACCGGCGTCTGTTACGGGCGGCCGATTAAGTCAAGAGTTAGTAGGGATGTACTCAGGTATCAGTATGAAGCTTATCCGCGACAACACTGAAGTCGGTAACTATGTTAACGAAGCCGGGAATCCAGGTGTCATTTTGCCAGTTGGATCTGCATGGACCGGTAGCAGGTCTCCTCTGATCATCAGCGCAGAAGATAGTCTTGCACGAACAGTTCCTGCGCGAACTCTTGCGATAACCACCGATATGGGCGTCTATACCCTCTGCCTCCCTGAAACAACGTATACCGCCGGACAAAAAGTAACCTGGTACTTTAAAGAGGACGGCACGCCGTATCATGATGTATTTCTCACTCAGCCTGCCCTCATCCCCAATTGTGGGGAAATGCTACAGTCGTCATTTACACCTATTTCTCTAACAGGAGCATCCCTCAATGAGCCTTACGCGGATGAACCAGACCCCAATGACCCACATGCAACTGGCGGGCATATACTTTCATTCGGACGCGATTTGTACAACTTAGGCGGTTTCAGTAACAATACTTTTTCTCAATCGTCCAGCAACGCAATCAGTGGAAGCCGTTCACCTTTCAACGTGAGCTTTGCATTTCGCACCTCTTACCCCCAGCGCACACTCACGTTAGTGACAGATCAAGGTTCACTCGAATTATGCCTTCCCGAAATTATACCTGCCGGCGATAACCGCACGGTGTACTTCTATGATTCCCTTGGGCACCCGTATACTGACAGTTTTCTACAACACCCAGTCGAATGCATAAGTGAAGTGCAATAAGAAAATCCAGAGCGCACGCTCAACACCAAAAATTACCCGGACATCCGGGTAATTTTTTTGGCAGATAGAAAAGACACAGACGGCCAATGTTCCTCCCTTGACAAATAGCACACCGGGACGTAGACTGTCATACTTATGTACTACATCAGATATGACAGAGTTTAATCACATTTTTCAGACAATCCGAGATCATTTGCATGGGGCAGCTCACGTGGTGATTATCGCGCACCAGAAACCGGACGGAGATGCCCTGGGTTCATCTTTGGCACTCTCACATTATCTTGAAAGCATCCAAAAGCCTCATACGTGCTTTTGTATTGATGAGGTCCCATTTCATCTCGCCTTCCTTCCAACATCGGAAAAGTTTACTGCAAATACCGAACATCCTGCGCTGCAGGAAGCGGATGTGATTTGCGTACTGGATTCCGGAGATCTGTCATATGCGGGCATCGAACAGATAATCCAATCCAGAATAGCTAATGGAAAGAAGTTGCTCATTATTAATATCGACCATCATCCGACCAACACGCGCTACGGCAACCTTAATCTGGTTCACGAACAGGCGTCTTCCACATCGGAAATGATTTTCCATTTCCTGGACGCAGTTCGTCATCCCATGACGCACGAAACGGCGACCTGTTTACTCACCGGCATCCTGACTGATACCGGGATGTTTTCAAACCTGGCGACTACCCCCTCATCTCTTGAGGCGGCGTCGAGACTCATGGCGTATGGTGCAAAAATTAAAGATATTACCCAGCATACCGTCCGCAATATGTCGCTGGTGAATCTCCAGCTGTGGGGCCGCGCGTTGTCCCGGCTCAAGGAAAACCCTGAAACAGGGGTCGTAACCACCGTCATTACCCGTAAAGACTTTGATGAACTCGGCATCGCCTCCGAACAGACGGAAGGTATCGCAAACTTTTTGAATAATCTGGGCCATGCCCGCATGGTCATGGTGTTGAAAGAGGCTGAGCCGGGAAAAATTAAGGCGTCACTCCGCACGACACATCCCGATGTAGACGTATCTAAATTTGCGCAGACGTTTGGCGGCGGCGGACACAAAAAAGCCGCAGGATTTACCGTTGACGGCAAGCTCAAGGAAACTACAAAAGGCTGGGAAGTCGTATAAGCCACAAAATCATACACGGGAGCTTTTCATACGAAAGCATGACACTTCTTTTAAGATACCCGCGATCATCTTTGCCAGATAATTGACAAAGTAGTTTATCATCCCTACTATTAAATACGCTTTAATATATAATACACTGGCATATGTACCTTATCCCTACCGTTATCGAAAAATCGCAATTTGGCGAACGCGCATACGACATCTATTCGCGTCTTTTGAAGGATCGAATTATCTTTTTGGGTAGTCCTGTCGATGACGCCGTTGCCAATACCGTCATTGCCCAACTTCTCCTCCTTGATTCACAGGAACGCACCAAGGATATCAAATTGTACATAAATTCTCCGGGAGGATCAGTAACCGCCGGCATGGCCATTTATGACACCATGCAGTACGTAAAGGCTGACGTCGTTACAATCTGCGTCGGACTTGCGGCATCGATGGCTGCAACACTGCTCGCTGCGGGTGCCAAAGGAAAACGGTTTGCACTGCCTAACGCCGAAGTAATGATTCATCAGGTGATGGGGGGAACGGAGGGGCAGGCAAGCGACATTAAAATCCGCGCTGAACATATTCTAAAAATCCGCGATCGGTTAAATCAAATCCTGGCAAAACATACCGGACAACCGATAAAGAAGATTGAAGTCGATACAGATCGAGACTTTTTCATGTCTTCTGCAGAAGCCGCCAAGTACGGCATTATCGATAAAATCATCGAGCAAACGCCGTCGTAATCCGGGAACTTTCTCTCCAATACCCCTGCATTTTAGGCAATATACCCGGTTCATCCCATGAATCTTGGTCTTTTTGGGGTATTGCGCCAAGAGTCGCTTTATGTTACGCTGTGAAAGACTCAATTTTATATTAATTACCTTGAGTCCATGATTATTCAGCTATTTTATGATCGCAGAAAATTTGATATGGGTCATTTTGACCGTCGTTGGGTTACCCGGCGGTATGATCGTTGGCTATTACGCTCGCAAAGTGTGGGCGGCCAAACAGATCGATACCGCAGAGGCTAGACTCCATCAGCTCACTCAGGAAACAAAAAATAAACAGAAGGAAACTCTGCTCCAGGCAAAGGATCAGGCGTTTCGTATTGTAGAGGAAGCAAAAAAAGAAGAGAATGATCGTCGGCGGGAACTCTCCCAAGTCCAATCTCGGCTTGAAAAGCGCGAGGAGCTTTTTGACCAAAAGCTGATGGACCTGGAAAACCGCCAGCAGAAGGTTCAGGAAAAAGTACAGGAACTCGAACATGTCCGCCAGGAAATTACGGGTATACGCGAAAAACAGATTGAGAAACTCGAAAAAATCGCGGAGCTTACCCGTGACGAAGCTCAAAAAGTTCTGATTGATAACGTTGAAACCAGTGTCAAAGAAGATCTGACCCAGCGGGTCAAACGACTTGAACGGGAAGGGTCAGAGCAATATGAAAAGAAGGCGCGGGAGATTATGAGCACGGCTATGCAACGCTGGGCTTCATCTCATGCTGCGGAAACAACTACTACCGTCGTCCACCTCCCCTCAGATGAAATGAAGGGCCGCATTATCGGCCGTGAAGGACGCAATATTAAGACCATTGAACAACTCACGGGAGTTGAAATTATTGTCGATGATACCCCTGAATCAATTCTTATTTCTGGATTTAGTCCGATCCGTAGACATCTTGCGAAACGCGCACTTGAAAAGCTTATCCAGGATGGCCGCATTCACCCCGGAAAAATCGAGGAAGCAATCGACCAGGCAAAAAAGGAACTTGCGCGGGACATTCGTGAAGCCGGAGAAGAAGCCGCATACGAAGTTGGCATTGCAGGACTTGACACCAAGCTTATTCAGATTTTGGGACGATTGAAATACCGGACAAGCTATGGACAGAATCAGCTACGTCATTCTATTGAAGTAGCACATCTGTCTGCGATGCTCGCGGAAGAACTTGGAGCAAACGTATCCGTCGCCAAAAAGGGCGGCCTGTTTCACGATATTGGAAAAGCTGTCGACCACGAAATCCAAGGATCACATACGGAGATCGGCTACGACATCATGAAACGCAAATTCAATTTCCCTGAAGAGGTTGCCTACATTTGTATCGGGCACCACGAAGATCTGCCTAAGACACTTGAAGCGGTCATCGTAAAAGTAGCCGATGCTATTTCAGGGGCACGCCCAGGCGCACGAAAAGACACCTACGAACAATACGTTCAGCGTCTCGAAGAGCTTGAAAGTATTGCCCAAAGCTTTGAAGGGGTTGATAAGGTGTTTGCGATACAAGCAGGGCGCGAGGTTCGTGTATTCGTTACCCCCGATAAGATCGACGACTGGGCGGCAACCAAGATGGCCAAAGATATTGCTGAAAAAATACAACAGGAGTTGAAATACCCCGGTGAAATCAAGGTAACCGTTATCCGTGAAAAGCGGATTATCGAATACGCCCGTTAAGCACGAGCTGTATGAGAATACTGTTTATCGGCGACATCGTCGGCAAGGCTGGCCGACACGCTGTAGCATCCTCTCTCCCCGGACTCCGCAAAGAACTGAACCCGGATTGCGTCATCGCTAACGTAGAAAATATTGCCCACGGTACGGGAATCACCCGGTCCACGCTCGAAGAAATTCGCGTGGCCGGTGTTGATGCGTTTACATCGGGAAATCACGTATGGACCAAGCCGGAGGTACTTGAGATCTTTGCTGAAGGCACGATTCCTCTCGTTCGCCCCGCCAATTTTCCCACGGGTTCCGCAGGAAAAGGCTCAATAGTTATCCGAGTCGGAGCGCGTACGATGCAGATTATTAATGTGCAGGGACGCGTCTTTATGAATCAGCACTTGGACGACCCGTTCCGTACATTTGAACGCGAACTTTCCGAACACGCAGGAGAACATCCCGATGCCGTCTTTGTGGATTTCCATGCAGAAGTAACGTCTGAAAAAGTCGCCTTTGGTCTGTGGGCCGACGGTCGTGCATCTGCAATTGTGGGTACACACACGCATATCGGTACCGCAGATCAACGTATCTTACCTGGCGGTACCGCGTACATCACCGATGTGGGCATGGTAGGCATACAGAATAGCGTACTTGGCGTAGATAAAGATGTGATTATCAAGCAATTTCTTACCCAACAACCTGCACGGCATACCCTTCCTGAATCGGGCACCTGTATATGTAATATGGTATGTATCGATATTGACGCATCTACCCATAAAGCGACCGCCATCCAGAGAATTGATCGAATTGTGGAAGTGTAGTATACTAAAAAAACTAATAAATTTCGCATATGAACAAAGCAGAACTCATTAATGCAATCGCCGAAAAAACTGGCGTCGCCAAAAAGCAGGCTGAAGACATGCTTGAGGCTTTTACCTTAACCATAACCGACGTTCTGAAGGCAAAGGGTGAAGTAACTATCACCGGCTTTGGCACATTTATGGCCAAAGAGCGTTCCGCCCGCGCCGGAGTCAATCCCCAGAATCCCAGCGAGCGTATCCAGATTGGTGCTGTGACTATCCCTAAATTCAAATCAGGAAAAGCACTTAAGGACGCGCTAAAAGGAAAATAGCAGTCACATGCCAATGGATCTGCGCACACCCACCTGTGAACACGATGGGTGGGTTTAGGTATCGGCGTTCTTGCCTCCAACTTTAATCATGTCCTAATAGTCCCCTCATTATTAACAATAAGAAATTCACTATGTCAACAAAGAATAACAAGACAGGAAAAAAGAAGTACGAGGGATTCTCAGAATTTGAACGGGAAGCGATGCAAGCCCGCGCCAAAGAACTGCTCGCGGAAGCACGCGCGAGCAAGAATAACGCTCAGGGTGAGCGAGACATTCTCGCAGCTATCGCCAAGATGTCAGAACCGGATCGCAGTATGGCCAAACGGCTGCATACCCTTATCACGAAGCATGCCCCGGGTCTCTCACCAAAAACCTGGTACAGCATGCCTGCCTATGCCAAAGGCGATAAAGTTGTCTGCTTCTTCCAAGCAGCGAGCAAGTTCAAATCGAGATACGCGTCATTAGGCTTCAGTGACACAGCAAAACTCGACGACGGGGCGATGTGGCCAGTTGCTTTCGCGCTCAAGAAGTTAACTGCCACCGAGGAAGCCAAAATCGCCGCACTGTTGAAGAAGGGGGTAAGGTGAGATTATTAAATATATAAATCTCACGGTATTCATGCTGAATTTACTGAGCAGTCATGTGAAACAAAGCCGACTTATCGGGATTTAATCAATTGCTCAAATGACTCCTTAGTAATCGAAGGATCTACTCCAACCATCTTTGCAGTACGTTCACGCCATCCGCCTACGTTGTTGTCTGTATCCCATGATGACGCCCTGTTATCCATATCAAAATAGAAATATTTCAGAGTTTTTAGCATTGTGCTCCTCGCTACTAACCGAGGAACCACAATAAAATAAATAACAATAATTAGCATCCCGACGGAAAAGCTGAGAACAACGAGCATCGCGGTACGAGGAATTGACACGAACAATGCCACAATACTCGCCAATACCCCTAAGGCGTTGACGCTAACCCCTATGACTGTGGCCATTCTCTGTTTTCCGATTTCCGCCGCCATGTTTAAATTATAACCATGGCGTTGAACAGATAAAATCGCAGCAGTCCTCCCACTTAATCCGACGGTCCCGAAGCCCCAGATAATAGTCCCAGCGAGTCCAAGAATGATTCCTATTATTTCCATTTCTATCGGTAATTAACTTAACCCTGAGTCAAAGAAGGGTTAACTTGCGCAAAAATCTGCCTTGGTGGGTCGTGGAGGAATCGAACCTCCAACCTTGGGCTTAAGAGGCCCCTGCTCTACCAATTGAGCTAACGACCCATGCAATGCCTACATCAACGGGATACAAACGAACGTGCACCAGTACACGC
>JBAZCI010000021.1:0-18134 GCA_041671025.1 Patescibacteria group bacterium
TTCACGCGCAATATGGGCAACAGCGGCCTGAACTTTTTGCACCGTTTCGACATATACTTTTTGAGGCGGGAGCACGAGCGTTGCATCACCGGAATGAACGCCGGCGTTTTCAACGTGTTCTGAAACGACCGATGCGATAATGACTCCCTTCTGGACTACCGCATCAACATCAATTTCGCGCGCATCAACTTCGAACTTGCTTAACACCACCGGATGCGCAGGCGATACATCAACTGCTTGGCGTAAAAATCGCGTTAGCTGGCCGGGATTTGTCGCGACATTCATCGCCGATCCGCTTAATACGTAGCTTGGCCGTACAAGCACGGGAAATCCGGCACGTTGTGCGAACGCCTCCGCTTCCTTTGCCGAACGGGCCTCGATCCACTCCGGCTGATCAATGTTGAGCCTGTCGAGCAAAGTAGAAAACTTATGCCGGTCTTCCGCGCGGTCAATCTCCCTCGCTGATGTCCCAAAGAGCGGCACACGGTGTTTTGCGAGCGTCATGACAAGGTTGTTAGCCACCTGCCCGCCGACAGACACGACAACACCGATAGGTTTTTCTACATCAACGATATCGAGAATCCGCTCCGGGGTAAGCTCCTCAAAATACAAAGCGTCGCATACATCGTAATCCGTAGATACCGTCTCGGGATTGCAATTCACCATCACCGAACGAAACCCCTGCCGATGCAGTTCCTGAGCGGCGTTTACCGCACACCAATCAAATTCAACGGACGAACCGATACGGTACACACCCGAGCCCAATACAATGGCGGTCGGATGCGCATGAACAATATCATCAGATCGTTCTGCGTGATAGGTAAAATACAAGTAATTAGTTTTTGCAGGAAATTCTGCAGCAACCGTATCGATGCGTTTCACCGACGGCACTATCCTATATTTTTTTCGAAGAGACCGCACCGCGTCATCAGGTACCTTCCATAGTCCTGCAAGCTGTTTGTCAGAGAAGCCGTGCTGTTTTGCCGTTTTCAAAATCTGCGGAGTAACACGGCGTATTCGTTTCCTCGCGAGTTCCCGCTGGAGGACAACAACCGATCGTATCTGATCAAGAAACCACGGGTCAATACCTGTGGCACGCGCCAGTTTTTTTACCGACTCACCGTGATACAGACTGCGGGCAAGGTGAAAAATGCGCAGCGGAGTCGGCACAACCGCTTCGCTGAACGATACGGTTTCCGGCCTTGGACCGATGATACCATTTCTGCCGATATCGAGCATCCGCACCGCTTTTTGAATCGCCTCGGGAAAACTCCTGCCGATGGCCATCACCTCTCCCACACTTTTCATTTGGCTTCCCAGACGCTGATCAGCTCCCTGAAATTTAGAAAAATCCCACCGGGGAAATTTAACCACCAAATAGTCGAGAGCGGGTTCAAAAAACGCAGGCGTTGTTTCCGTGACTGCATTCTGCAAGCTCGGAAGCGTTTTGCCAAGTGATAATTTTGCGGCAACCGCGGCAAGCGGATACCCTGTCGCTTTTGAGGCCAGAGCGGAAGATCGGGAGAGACGCGCATTCACTTCGATAATCCGATAGGTATTCGAATGCGGATCAAGTGCATATTGTATATTGCATTCCCCCACGATTCCCAAAGCGCGTATCACCGCGATCGAAGTGGTTCGCAACATCTGATATTCCTTGTCGGTCAATGTCTGAGAGGGGGCGACGACAATACTCTCACCCGTATGAATACCTAACGGGTCTAAATTTTCCATATTACACACCGTAATACAATTATCAGCCGTATCACGGACAACTTCATATTCGATTTCTTTCCAGCCCGACAAACATTCTTCAACTAAAATCTGCTGTACATGCGCAAACGCCGAGACAGCAATCGCCCTCAACTGCTTTTCATTTTTTGCAATGCCCGACCCTAAGCCGCCCAGCGCAAATCCGCTCCGCACCATAACCGGGTATCCTATTTTTGTAGCAGCCTTTAGCGCCGCGCTGACGGTCGTCGCAGCATGACTCTCCGGGACAGAAAAATGACGCTTGCGTAAAAAATCGGCAAATTGTTGACGGTCCTCGGTCAGTTCGATTGAACGGATAGGGGTTCCTAAAACACGGACATTGTACTTTTTCAATATGCCGCGGCGATGAAGCTCTAAACCGCAATTAAGCGCAGTCTGGCCTCCGAAGCCCAACAGGATAGCATGAGGACGTTCCCGGGCTATTACTTTCGCCACAAAATCAGCCTGCACCGGCACAAAGTACGTTTCATCAGCCATTCCTTCGGACGTCTGGATCGTGGCAATATTCGGATTCACCAGCACGACGTTCATCTCCTCCTCTTTCAACGCCTTGATTGCCTGCGAACCGGCGTAATCAAATTCTCCAGCCTCGCCTATTTTGAGCGCGCCTGAACCGAGGAGAAGTATTTTTTTACCTCGGGCGAGCATATACCATTTTAATAAATTCATCAAACACAAATGCCGTATCCGTCGGCCCCGGCGAAGCCTCGGGATGAAATTGGACGGTCATCACCGGAAGTGATCGATGTCTCAACCCTTCATTTGTACCGTCATTTAAGTTTCTAAACCAACTCTGCACAGTTTGGGGTAGAGTGGATTCACGTACCGCATATCCGTGATTCTGGCTGGTGATATACGCCTTTTCCGTCTGAACATCTAGAACCGGTTGATTGTGGCTCCTGTGGCCGTAGGGAAGCTTATACGTCCGCGCCCCGAGCGCGAGTGCAATAAGCTGATGCCCGAGGCAAATGCCAAGCATCGGCAGTTTACCGTGTAATGCTTTTTTTATTTCTCCTATAGTTTCCGATACCTTTTGAGGATCTCCGGGACCGTTTGAGATGACAACCCCGTCGATATGCGGTAACGAAGCAAACGGATAATTCCACGGCACGCGGAGCACGTCACACGAACGGTTTAACAATGAACAAAGGATACCGTGTTTCACCCCGCAGTCGACAACAACAATGCGCTTACCTTTTCCATGATATCGAACCGGCGCCTGCACACTGACCTGTTCAACAAGCGCTTCCCTGTTAGGGTCATACCACTCGATAGGCGTATTCACGACAATTTTGCCGAGCAGGCTTCCGTGTTCGCGGAGATGCGTCGTGAGCGCGCGAGTGTCTATCCCTTCGATACCGACCACCTTTTCTTTCTTCAGCCATTGATCAAGTGTTTGTCGCGATCGATAATGACTTGGCGTCCGGGTAAGCGAACTGACCACCAGTCCTCCGGCATGGATCCGATCGGATTCAAAATCGGCCTGAGGCGTATCCCGCCTGCTCGAAAGCATACCAACACCATAATTGCCGATAAGCGGATATGTAAAGACGAGTAACTGGCCACGATATGAGGGATCAGTCAGCGATTCGGGATATCCGACCATTCCCGTAGAAAAAACAGTTTCACCCGCGACAGAATGCGCGTCGCCGAATGCGAACCCGGTAAAGACCGTTCCGTCTTTCAATACCAGCTGTGCCGGTTGCCGAGTCGTGTTCTTCATGTATATATAAAAAAATTCTCCGCTTGCCGGAGAATCAATGTGAATCCAGATGAATGAATGATGAGTTGAGGAAGTGGAATTGTTTCATGTATTCCCACACATCATACCAGCAGTACGCTGTATCGCGCTAGGATAGTTATCCACATCATATTTCTTTATTTCAGCTTATGCGTGATCGCTTCCCGCACCGCTTCAGGGTCGGATTTGCCTTTTGTCTTCTTCATGACCGCACCGATGAGAAACTGCAGAACTACCGTTTTTCCCGCTTTGTATTGTGCAACAATATCCGCATGCTCAGAAAGTACCGCATCAATGACGACTGAGAGTTCGCCGGCATCCCCGTCTTGTGCTAAGTCCATACTTTCTACGAGTACCGACGGATCCTCACCTGTCTCAAACATTCGTGTAAGAATTTTTTGCGCTGACAATGAATTGAGTCTTCGTTCAAAAAGGAGCGTCAAGAGTTCGGCAAAATTTTCCGGAGAAATTTTCATGTCGGTAATCGTCATCTTGCGTTCATTGAGAAGCGTATACAAGCGGCTTGTGATCCAGGAGACGACTTGTTTCACCAATTTTTTTTTGTTTGCTGTCCATATATCCTCGGCGGTTCCCGTTTCTCCCTGCGTCGCCACAAGCCATGCTTTTAATTCAGAGATGACTTGCTCGGTAAAGTGCGCAACATGCTTGTCCTCAATAATGACGTTCGCGTCTTTTGGGGTTATACCGTATTCATCGGCAAACCGTGCACGCTTCATGGCGGGAAGTTCCGGAATGTGTTTCTCAATTTCTGCCACGAATGCTTTTGAGCATTCAAACGGCGGGATATCGGGTTCGGGAAAATATCGATAATCATTCAGCGATTCCTTTTTACGGCGCTCTATCGTCGTCATATGCTCATCGTCCCACGATCGGGTCACAGATACCATCGGCGGCTCGCCTGCTTCCCAGAGCTTTGTCTGACGCCGTTGTTCGAATGCAAGCCCACGCTCGACGGAACGGAATGAGTTCAAGTTCTTTATCTCAGTCTTCGGAAAAAGCGTCGTAATATCTCCGTCCAGGTTGAGCTGTTCTTTGGCATACTGAAAATCTTCAGGCACGGGCTTCAGACTGATATTTGCATCACATCGTAAATGGCCTTTTTCCATATCGGCGTCTGAAACGCCAAGATATCGCATAATGAGCCGCACTTCTTGCAGGAATGCTTTTGCCACTTCAGGAGATGCGATATCGGGCTTCGTGACAATCTCAACCAGCGGTGTCCCTGCACGATCATAGTCAACGAGAGAGTCGCCCTTCGACGCATGAATCATTTTTGCTGCGTCCTCTTCGAGGTGGACACGTTCAATACGAACTCGATATTCTTTGCCGCCGACAAAAATATTCAGGTGACCATTCGACCCGATGGGGTCGCTGTCCTGAGAAATTTGATACCCTTTCGGGAGATCGGGATAAAAATAGCTTTTACGGTCAAAATGGCTTCGGCTCGCGATTTTGCAATTCAACGCAAGCGCTACCTTTACGGCCCATTCAATCGCCGTTGCATTAGGCACGGGAAGCGTTCCCGGATGCCCCATACATACCGGACAGATTGTAGTATTTGGCTTTTTATCCTCACCCGTATTATCACATGCGCAAAAGAGCTTCGATTGCGTACGAAGCTGTACATGCGTTTCCAGACCGATTACTGTTTCGAGACGTATAGGTTCCATAAGGTGTACAGGTATTTTATCACATAAAAAAAATCCCGTCAGGCGGGAAATGGCGATTGCAACCTGCATGCACAGGAGCGTTTACTCCATATATTTTTCCCATAATTCTATTGCAGCACGCTTCATCTTGGCGATCGGCACCCCGGCATTTACTACGACAACTCGTGATCCCCGCTTGGCAAAAAAATTTTGAAATTGCCGCGACTGAAACCTCCGATTCGCCTTCGTGAGAAACGCCAACTTTTCGTACATGGAGTTATCCCGTTTGGATGTCCGTCCACGCAACCGGCGTAGCGCATCATCTGCCGACAGGGACATAATGAGCAAAATATCGGGAGTGTGGCGCAGTGCAAGCGCATTCCCTTCCCGTTTCGCTACTGACTGGACGGTTAATGACTTCGACTGTAACGGCTGATAGCAGATCGACGTACTCACGCCGCGCTCCTGGACAACATCAATGCCGCGGGCAAGCGCGGGCAGGATAACCTTGGTGTAGAGAATCAGTCGGTCCATACTGAACGCTTGCGCAATCGTTTCAGGAGAATATGACCGTCCGTTTCGGTGAATCAACTCTTCCCGTATCGCTTTGCCAATGAGCGAATGGGTAGGTTCAGCGACAACGAGTAGATGAAACGATTTGAAATCAGCCAATTCAGGAAGTGTGCCGTGTTCCTTTTCATACGCGACCACGTCAAAAACTTTCTTCCCTTTTTTTCTCATCCACTCTGCGACTGCATTCGCCGCCGTGCCTTTGCCCGAGCCGTCAATCCCGTCGATCATCATGAATCGTCCTTTTCGGGTCATACTATACCTTTGTTAACACGTGAAAAGAATAGATATGACCGGCATCAACTCCTTCTTCTTTGCTCTCCACATGGGTAAAATCAGGATATTCCGGAAAAAATGCATCCGCTTCTTTTTTTTCATCAACAATGGTCAGATAGAGCTTATCAGCAATGCCGATACCCTGTCCGTAGAGCTGAGCGCCCCCGATAATAAACAATTCCGTACTGCCCGTTTCCTGCGCCTGTTGCAGCGCTTCGGCAAGTGTACCGACAACGATGCATCCCGGAGCCGCAAAGTCGGGAGTCCGACTAATCACAATATTTGTCCTGTTGGGAAGCGGCCTGCCAATCGATTCGTACGTCTTGCGTCCCATAATAATCGGGTGCCCGCTCGTAATTTTTTTGAACCGTTTCATGTCGTCAGGCAAACTGAATAAAAGCTTGTTTTGATATCCAAGCCCCCGGTCCTTCGCAATAGCGGCAATCATGCTTATAGTCGGTGCAGACATACCTTGGTAATTTACACCGCGATCGGCGCCGAAATCCGCGGATGCGGATCGTAATGTTCCAGCGTAAAATCTTCAAACGTAAAGCCGAAAATATCCTTCACCTCCGGATTGATGTTCATGGTCGGAAGGGCGCGGGGTTCTCGGGACAATTGCAGCTTGACCTGATCAACATGATTATTGTATATGTGCACGTCCCCGAACGTATGGATAAAATGACCGAGTTCTCTGCCCGTCGTTTGCGCCATCATCATCGTAAGCAACGCATACGAAGCGATATTAAACGGCACGCCCAAAAAGACATCCGCCGAACGCTGGTAGAGCTGGCAGGACAACTTGTTATTCGCTACATAAAACTGAAACATCGTGTGACATGGCGGCGGAGCTGTTTTCTTTCCCGCAATAAGGCTCTGTAAATCCGCGACGTTCCATCCGCTGACTATCAGCCGACGTGAGTCAGGATTCTTCCTGATCATATCCTGTACTTCTGCAATCTGATTTATCTTAACGCCGTCCTTACCTTCCCATGCAGTCCATTGCTTGCCGTAGATCGGTCCCAGATCGCCTTTCTCATCAGCCCATTCATTCCATATACGTACCCCGTTCTCATTGAGCCAGGTGATATTGGTATCCCCCTTGAGAAACCACAGCAGTTCGTAAATAATGGATTTCAAATGGACCGTTTTCGTTGTAACCAGCGGAAACCCTTTGGCCAAATCAAACCGCATCTGATGCCCAAAAAGGCTCCGGGTACCCGTTCCGGTTCGGTCGCTTTTTTCTACCCCGTCATCCTGAATTTTTTTGAGTAAATCGAGATACTGGCGCATAGTAACCAGAGTATACAACATACGGTAATCAATGTAAAAAAAGAGTGGCACAGTAAAGTACCACATTCTGAAGAGCCTTTTGAAACACTCCTACGCCGACTGGCCGCGATAGGCAACTCCCGGAGGCAGGGACAGTGTTCGGATTCGACCGTCAAGTTCGCACATGTAGCGCAGACGCTCCATATCGCTCAGACTGCTCCAGTAATCAAAGTCAAACGGTTTCACAATCGCTTCAAGCCTGTCTTGAAGTTTTTTGAAATTTCCGAACTCTTCCGCAAAGTCTTTCGGCGTGCCGACAAAAGCGAATTGAAAGCTACATCCTCCCAGATACACAGAGCATTCGGATGGCACCTCAGAGACGACGTGTGTTAAGGGATTGTACACTACCCAACCGGAAATTTCTTCCGTATCCGCGGGATCATGAAGCGAATACATGACCGTTGTTCCGGAACGTCCGTACGGCGCCGATACACACCAGCCGAATGTAGCAATCAATAACAGCGCGGGCATCAGGTACTTTCCGAACGGAACTTTCCACGGAATCTGCTTAAACGAATTTCCCATAAGAACAACGCCCACGATAAAGGTTCCCGCCAGCGTCAGCATTGCAAAATCATCGCCGTACCCTTTTTCAAGGTAAAGTAAGGTCCACAACGCAAGCTGGGCCGCAATGATCATAAACAACGTAAAAGTTGTCCACCAGCCACCAACTCGTACTCTCATGTTATTCTCCTTTCAAAGAGACATGCAGGGATTTCTATCGAAATAATGGAAACGTACGTTATTTGCGTCGAGCTTACCAAATAAGCTATTTTCTGTCAAAAAAAACTTCGTCGTTTGACGAAGCTTAGTCTGGTGAATGCCACGGTTGGGAGTGCTTTTCTCCCTTAACGGTATAGTGTATACCGCTCTCAAGGCACTCGATATCGACGGGCGATTCGTCAAAGAGCTGTAATGGCTCCGCATTATTTACCGAGACGCCAAACTTGCCATCTCTTAAAACAACTTCAAACCGTTCCGACATGTGATCGCTCCTTTTGTGTTTTTAATGTCTTGTATGTTTCTTAAATTAAGCATAGATACTGAAAGTACTTCTGTCAAACAAAAAATGTACCACAATCTAACCCACCTCCAGAAGGGGTACACTCATTAATGCAATTAACTGAATTAACTAATAAACTTTTACTATTTCCCCGTACTTCCCCACCCGCCCGTTCCGCGCTCGGTATCGGACAAAGCTTCAGCTTCCTGTATTTCAACATGTTCTACGCGTTGGATGACCATCTGGGCAATACGATCGCCCTTCTTGATGTCCACCGGCTCGCCTGACGCATTATAGAGCACTACGCCGTATTCTCCGCGGTATCCCGCGTCTATGACACCCCCAAGGGTTGTTAAGCCCTTCTTGGCGAGTCCTGAGCGATCCCAGACATGACATACATATCCTTCATCAAATTCAGCCGAAAATCCGAGCTTAAACTGGTGTCGTTCGCCCGGCTTCAGGACGACATCTTCGCACGAGTATACGTCAAACGCCGCGTCCATCGGCTTGCTGTATGCCGGAAGCCGAACGTCGGGATGTAATTTTTTTACCTTGAACATCATCGCTGTAAGTTGGTAATATATTCGTCAACTTTTTTATACAGTTCATCAATAGTACCGTTATTGTCAATGAGGACAGCGGCCTTTTTCATTACGTCAGGGATGCTACGCTCAGTTTCAAGATTCTGATGTGCCTCAAATTGCTCTTTGCTCAATAGTTTCTCTCCGCTGTTTTCGCCGCGCTTGATGATGCGCTCATACCTTTTTTCAAATGTCGTATCAAGCGCCCACAGCGAAAAGTCCGGCCGTTTCGACAGGGCCTCAATTTCATCAAGGAACCGTACGCCGTCTAGGACGTATAACGGGTGAGATGTTTTTTCAATATCTTTTAGCAACGTTTGTTCGAGTACGTCAACACCGAATTCTGAACGGACAAAAACGCCGAGATGTGAGAGATGCTCGCGCGTAGGTTTGACATAGAGACGTGCGGCAATATCTCGCAACGGGTCGGAAAATCTGATTTGTTTCGCTTTATATCTATCAACCAAATACTTCGCAACAGTCCCTTTGCCTGCTGCGGGAAGTCCGGTTAATCCAATTATCATAATGATTCGGTCGACGCGGACTATTTCTTTTCCAGCTTCATGTCGTGCTCCGGATCATACTGACGGTACTTCACGCCCGCACTGTCAAACAGACGCCGTGAAGCAACCCAAACCTCCTGGTCATGATATTTATCACTGGCATACACGACTTCAGTAATCCCGTTCTGAATAATCGTTTTTGCGCACTCATTACACGGAAACAAAGTAGTGTATATCGTGCACCCGGTCGTCTTTGCATTGGAATTGTAAATAGCATTCTCCTCGGCGTGAACAACATACGCATACTTGGTATCGAGAAATCCGCCTTCGCGTCCCCAGGGAAGCTCCTCGTCTTGAATGCCTCGCGGAAATCCGTTGTACCCCAAACCGACGACGATCTTATGCTCGTCGACGATTATGGACCCGGCCTGGGTGCTGGGATCTTTTGACCGCTCGGCAATCAAATGCGCCATGAGCATAAAGCATTCATCCCATGAGAGATATTCAGCTCTTTTATGCTCTGTGGCGTTTGGCGTCATACAGTAAGCAGGATAGCCGGCCCCATTGAAGAGGTCAACGTGGCGGTCAAAATATATGCGCCTTTTGCTCCCTGCGGTTTTGCCCGCTGGATCGCCTCCAGGAATGTATTCAGATTTTCTTCCAATTGCTTCGTTTCAAATGAAACGCGTCCGACAAGCTGATGAATATTGCCGGTATCATCATTGCGGAACGATACCTTGCCGCCCTGGACATCCTTGACCGCCTTTGCAACATCCGGAGTAACCGTTTCATTCTTCGGGTTTGGCATCAAGCCTTTCGGGCCAAGCACTTTCGCAATCTGTCCCAAGTGGCGCATCATTGACGGGTGCGCGATGGCGACTTCAAAATCAGCGGCGTTTTTTAGCTTAATCTCTTTAATCAGCTCCAGCCCACCAACCATATCAGCACCGGCTTTCTTAGCGGCTTCAGCGTCCTTACCTTCGGCAAAGACGGCGACTTTCTTTTTCTTACCCGTACCGTGCGGTAATGAGACGGAACCGCGGACAATTTGGTCAGCCTTTTTAGAATCAATACCGAGCCGAAGATGAATTTCAACGCCTGCGTCAAACTTAACCGTTGATGTCTCGCGGGCAAGCGCCACGGCTTCCACAACAGTGTACTTCTTAGTCGCGTCTACTTTTTTTTGCGCTTCTGTAAAGCGCTTCGAACGTGTTGACATATGTTTTCCTTTCGTGGTGCGAACCCCCACCCGTGCAGGGCGAGGTCCCACAATAGTTAATAAGTTATATTGATGAATGGGGAGGCACGTCGTCGTGCTTCTTTTCCTTCGCTTCTTTGCGGACAACAAACCAGTGGTACCAGAATAGCGGAATGCCGAGCAGGACAAATGGAATGGAGGTCGCCGCCTGGCGCTGACGATTATTTATCGTACGGGAGTTCTGTTCCTGCCAGGTCATATATTCATCATCCCATCGCTCAGCAAGCGCAATCGTTTCCTGGTCAATGCCGCACTTTTCACCGCAAGATACGAGACTCGCAACTGCAGTGTCTCCGGAGAAGTCTACAGGGGTTGAAACTTTTGATGCGAGCTCATCCGCCTCACCTGCGCTTGGGAATACCCAGGTTTTGAGCACAATATTAATCAAGAAGCCGCCGGCGATAACAATCATAAGCAGTGAAGCGAGAGAAACAAAGTAGAAATATGTGGGACGGATCGCCGTTTTCTCTTCGTCCCCGGCCACCTTGGCATCTTTTTGCACAATACGAAAATGGATCAGGAAAAAAGGTAATGCAACAATGAGGAATGATAGCGCTGTTACGGCGTCGCGCGCATTTCGAGATCCGGGATTTGCATTTGCCTCAAGCCAACTTTGAAATGATGTTTTCCAATCCTGGATACTGGTCCGCTGGCTGTCCGTCAACGTACATCCGTCCGTACAGGTCAAGCCTTGCGTTATCGGAAGTGCGGCCTTATCGGGACTCGACGTCTCAACAAAATACAATGACGAAGGCGGTCCGAGCACCGAATCATACCCGTTGTTTGCGTCTTCGAACACCCACGCTTTTAATCCAAGGTTGACCAGAACGACAAGCGAACCGACAACGATCGCCAACGTAACCAACGATGTGAGATAAAAATACAAACTGCGGATGATTGATCCTTTTTTCATAGAATTTTTTCCTTCAATAATTGCGGCGATCGCGAAAACGATAATCGCCAAGATAATAAATGGACTGAGAAAAGAAAGTGCCATCATAGGAACGTAAGGATTGGCGGATATTAGCCTTCTACCGTTATCCCCATATTCCGCGCAGTACCCTCGATGGTGTGCATCGCGCCTTCAAGATCCTTTGCGTTCAGGTCAGCCATCTTGGCCTTTGCAATTTCTTCAATCTGTTTGCGAGTCACCTTGCCTACCTTCGATGTCAGTGCGTTGCCCGAACCCTTTTCGATACCTGCAGCTTTTTTGAGCAGGACGGAAGCGGGAGGAGTTTTGGTGATAAACGTAAACGTACGATCCTCGAAGATCGTCATTTCAATCGGAATGATATCTGATCCTTTGTCCTTGGTCGCCGCGTTAAATTTCGTGCAAAAATCCTGTATATTAATGCCGTGCTGTCCCAACGCAGGACCGACGGGCGGGGCCGGAGTGGCCTTACCCGCGACGATTTGAAGCTTAACGAGTGCTTTTACTTTTTTGCCTGCCATAGTGATGTGTTAAAAAGTGAATGAATAGGTAGTATATTTCTGTCGATACGGGAGAGTTTCGATACCCGCCTCCCGGATCAAGATCGCCGGATGCGTGAGCATACCGTACTTGATATAGACACGCTTGGTATACTTCGGAATTTTTTTCAGGAGAGTGAAAAAGTGCTCGGCGCTGAATTTATCCGCAGGAACGTTGACGAGAAGCGGCGTCTTTTTGTCCCATGCGGCAAAATCCGTGTGATGATTGAGTTCGAATACCTCGCCGGTTACCGTCCGTTCAGTCAGATCAATCCGATCCGTCTTGATCTCGCGAACTTCCAATTGAAGCGGCGGAACGATTTGAATTTCCAGCAGACAGTGCGGAAGATGCAGAGGAAATACTTTTTTACTGAGCTTCCAAAATATCTTCGCCAGTCGCTGTGCCTGCGGTTTCGTCAACGGGAGCGCAGCGCTGGGACGAAACTGCTTTTTCTTGGCATCCCAGGAGCTCAATACTTTGCGCGGCTCCTGGTACGCTTCAAAACGAATGCCTTTCGTCGTAATATGTATCCGATCGCTCGGAGAAACAGCACTCGTCATCCATGTCCCGGGAACGATCTCCGCATAGAGCGACTGTCTTGACTGTACGTACAGCGTCGACATGTAGATCGGCTTGATGCTCGGAACGATGAGAAATGTCCCTTTTCGAAACAGGGATGACGATTCCTGCAGGTACGCATATACCTGTCGGTATGTTTTTGCGCCCCAGAAGCGGGGCTGGTAAAGTACAGTTGTATGTGGACTGAACCGAACGGCGATCAGATCCTTGCCTGCCCTGAACCCCGCTTCGTTCATCTGTTCGGCAAATGCCTTAAACGGTGGAAGTGTATTCAGGTACAGTACCGGCATTGTGTACAGTCCCGCTGCCTGCAAATACTTGAGCGATGCTGCCTTGAATCCGAGCTCGCGAATTGCTTTTTGAGAAAGCGGGAGACGCGAAGGCATACAGATCGTTAAATCTTTTTGACTTGTAAAAAGTCCAGTTCAACAGGCGTCTCACGTCCGAACATTGAGACGAGCACCTTGACCTTGCCGCGCGCTTCATCAACTTCAGAAACCTTGCCCTCGTATTCTTTGAACGGACCGTCGGTGATCTTCACTGCGGTACCGACGGTAACATCAATTCGGTACTTCGGTTCGGTAATACCCATGCGCCGTTGGATTTCAACAACTTCATCGTCAGAAATAGGCGTCGGCGTCGTGCCCGAACCCACAAAACCGGTGACATTTGGCGTATTGCGGACGACATACCAGGAATCATCGGTGACAACCATTTCAACAAGGACGTACCCCGGAAAAATCTTTTCGGTGACAATGCGGCGTTTGCCGTTTTTGATGCGTATTTTGTTCTCGGTCGGAATCAGGACGCTGTAAATTTTATCCTGCATATCCATAGACTCGATACGCTGGCGAAGGTTACGCGAAACGTTTTCCTCATACCCCGAGTACGTATGCAGCACGTACCATTTTCGTCCCTGTTTAAGTGTCTGTTTAGGCATACAATAAACTGCTCCTGTTAGATGTTAAGAAAGAAACGCTCAAAACCGATGGTGAAGACGTAGTCGGCAATACCCAAAAATACGGCTACACCGACTGAAACGCCGATAACCAGGAATGTATGACGCACCGTTTCCTGCCGTGACGGCCAAATGACCTTGCGAAGTTCGTCGCGGGACTCTTTGATATAGGCAATAAGTTTGCGAAACATAGAAAAAAGGTTATTTTTTTGGTCCTAAAAACCCCCCAGTGGGGGCAGTTCCCACATTACCACAGCCTGCCTTTCCCGTCAACCGGGCACATTTCTTCAGAAAAACGCGCCTGCCGGGACAGTCTAAATATCCAGGTTTTTAACGCTCTTTGCGTGCGTGTGGATAAACTTCTTGCGCGGAGCCACTTCGTCACCCATCAGGACATCGAATGTTTGGTCAGCCCGAGCTGCATCATCGATGGTTACTCTGGTCATCATGCGACGCATCGGATCCATAGTCGTCTCCCAAAGTTGCTGAGGATTCATTTCTCCCAACCCTTTATACCGCTGGACAGAGACCGTCGCGGTCGTCTCAGGAACATCAGCACCCGCTGCAGCGACATTCGCCGTAGGAGCTTTTTCTTTTCCGGATTTCTTCTTGCGTTCGCTCATTCGGGCGAGCAGTTCTTTTTGCGTCTTTTCTAAATTCGCCTCGTTGTAGACATATTCTACCTCTTTACCCACCTGGACGCGGAACAACGGCGGTTGGGCAATGTGGAGATGGCCTTTTTCAATCAGTACCCGGAAATATCTGAAAAAGAATGTGAGAAGCAGCGTGCGGATATGCGCGCCGTCAACGTCAGCATCAGTCATAATGATAATGCGGCCGTACCGCAGGCCGGTGATATCAAACTGTTCCCCGATATTCGTGCCCATCGCAATAATCAACGATTTGATTTCATTATTGGCAAGCATCTTATCAATGCGGGCGCGTTCGACGTTCAGAATTTTTCCGCGGAGCGGTAGGATCGCCTGAAAATTTCGGTCTCTCCCCTGTTTTGCGGAACCGCCTGCAGAATCTCCCTCGACGATATAGAGCTCGGACTTTTCTGAATCACGTGTCGAACAGTCGGCAAGTTTCCCGGGAAGCATGAATCCTTCGAGTGCGCCTTTGCGAAGCACGGACTCGCGTGCCGTTCGGGCAGCCATGCGTGCGCGCTGCGCAAGAACGCATTTGCCGATAATGGCCTCGGCGTCCCGCGGATGCTCTTCAAGATAGACCGTGAGACTTTCAAAGGTGACCTGATCAACGACCGACTTCACCTCGACATTTCCCAGTTTCGCTTTCGTCTGTCCTTCAAACTGCGGATTACGTACCTTAACGCTGACAACGGCGGTCAACCCTTCACGGACATCTTCACCTGAGAGGTTGTCGTCTTTTTCCTTAAGCAGATTTTGCTTACGTGCGTATGAATTCAGTGCACGGGTCAATGCGGTCTTGAAACCGATCATGTGCATACCGCCCTCAACCGTGTGAATGTTGTTGGCAAAGGTATAGACCGTTTCGTTATACTCATCCGTATACCGAAGCGCGATTTCGGCCACAACGTCGTTTACCTCTTTTTCGACGTAGAATGTCGTTTCATGCTTTGGCGTTTTGTTGTAATTCAAATGCTGGACGTATGACGCAACGCCGCCTTCGAAGTAAAACGTGTAGCTCGCGACCGTATCCGCATCTTTATTGCGCTGATCAAGCAGAATAATTTTGACGCCCTTCGTAAGATACGCCTGCTGTCGCAGATGGTCTTTGATCGTCGTGATATCAAAATCAAGCACGCTGAAAATTTCCGCGTCCGGCTTAAAGGTAATCGTCGTTCCGGTGCCCTTGGCTTTGCCGACATTGGCAACTTTAGTCTTGGGCTCGCCGCGTTCAAATTCGATTCGCCAGAGCGCTCCGTCACGCTTCACTTCAGCGGTTACATGTTCCGACAGCGCATTGACGACAGAAAGACCGACGCCGTGCAAACCGCCCGATACTTTGTACCCGCCGGATCCGAATTTGCCTCCTGCATGGAGCGTCGTCATAACCGTCTCGAGCGCCGACTTCTTGGTTTGTTTATGCTTTTCTACCGGAATGCCTCGACCGTCGTCCTGCACGGATACGCGTCCCTTCGGAAGCATGGTGACAGTAATATTCTTCGCGTGTCCGGCCATCGACTCGTCAATTGAGTTATCGACGACTTCCCATACCAGATGGTGCAGACCTTCTGACGCGGTGTTGCCGATATACATGCCCGGCCGCTTGCGAACGGGCGCGAGTCCCTCCAGGACTACAATTTGTTTAGCGGTATATTCTCCGGATTCGTCTTTTTTTGGTTTTGCGTGGGATGCAGGCGCTTTTTTTGGCATAGGTAAATAAATGATGAAAAATGATAAAAGAAACTACGACTGTCGCTCAGTTGCTAAACGAAGCTGTGCATGGACGCTCTGTTCAAGCACAGTAGTGATTTTTGAAGTAATTATATCGATATCTTTTGATGTCAGCGTTGCTTCTGTCGGCTGGATAGTTACCCGTATTGCAATGCTTTTGACACCGTCATCCATCGGGTACACATCAAATGCTTCTATATGTGAAATGAGCGGATCGGCTTCAAGCACAGTCTGTTCAATTTTTGCATATGCAACAGAATCTTTTACAACAAATGAAAAATCTCTCACGACAGCGGGATACGGTGAAAGCGGCCGGTATGTACGCTTTTCTGATACGCAGGTCTCAAGTATATCAAGTGACAGTTCGCATAGAGAAACGCGTGTTCGTATTTTAAACTTCGACAGTGCGGCATCATCCATCTCGGCAATATACCCGACGTCAGTGGAACCAATCATCATCCGGGCGGCAACGGACGCATAGGGCAGTGAAGATTCTTCAAAGCGTATCGTATGTTCATCAATCCCGAGAGAAGCAAAACAGTTATTCAATGCCCCTTTGAGCTGAGAGAACCGCGACACCTTGCCGGCAGAAAGCGCTCCCGCCATACGTTCCTCATGGGGAAGAGTGCCTTTGCCCTTGTGAAATACACGGCCAAGTTCGAATATATCCGCAGTATCGCGAATCGGCATATTTTTAGCCGCGGCTTCGAGAAGCCCGACTGCGAGAGTCGTGCGCATATATTGCTGGCCGGAGTTAAACGGATTCGCAACTTCATAATGGGTGCTCGCATCCATATGTAGCGCATTGATACTGTGCGATCCGTAAAAAGAATAGCTCGCTATTTCAGTAAAGCCTGACATCACAAACGCGTCCTGTACAGAACGGTACAGTTTTTTATCCGCAGGCAGTGCAACAGGTCGGATGTCCGCATGGAGCGGTTTTGGCGTAACGCTGTTCCATCCGTGCAGGCGGCCGATTTCTTCGATGATATCAGCCTTGATTTTCATATCCAAACGCCATGCCGGCGGCAGTACGGAAAACATCCCGGTTTTTTCTGTTACTTCGCATCCGAGACGTTTCAAATAACCGACGATCGATGCCGCAGGTATGGCTACACCGATCAGTCCGGTAATTTCTTTTTCATGGACGAGGATCGGCTTCACCGCGAATTTCTGTTTTTTCTCCGCGATGATCGTATGGGTAATCTTGCCCGAAGCGATTGATGTAAAAAGTTCAACGGCCCGCGCGCTCGCCATTTCGGGAAGATTGAGGCCGATTCCTTTTTCGAACCGCAGGCTCGCCTCTGAGCGCAAACCGAATTTGAGCGAAGTTTTGCGGACGGATGATCCTGGGAAAATAGCCGCCTCGAGAATAATATCTTTTGTTGATGCCGTTACTTCCGCATCCCGTCCTCCCATGACGCCGGCAAGCGCAATAGGATGCTTGGCATCAGCGATCACCAGCACGCTCGGATCAAGTTCACGTTCTTTGGCGTCCAGCGTTTTAATCTGCTCGCCCTTGAGTGCGGGGCGGACGGCGACGACCACTTTGGTTCCCTGACGGGTAAGCTTGTCATAATCAAATGCGTGAAGCGGCTGGCCGGTCTCAAGCATGACGTAATTCGTAATATCAACGACCGGGTGTATAGGCCGCACGCCCGATGCGAGCAGGCGGCCGCGCATCCACGCAGGCGTTACCGATTTCTTCAGTCCGGTAATATATGTCGCCCGGTATCGAGGACAGAGTGACGCGTCTTTGATAAGCACCAGAAGCGGTGGCTTCCCCGCTTTGACATCAAGTGCGGTATGCGCGAATGTTTTTTTCATCTTGGCACCGGTGATTGCCGCGACTTCGCGGGCAAGTCCATAGATTGAGTACAGGTCTGCGCGCTGAGCGGTAATCGCCAGATCGAATACGACGTCATTCAGTCCGTACGCATCGGTAAACTTCTCCCCTACTTTTGACGACGGATCAAGAATAATGATGCCGCCATGATCGGTGCCAAGTCCGAGCTCATCCTCTGCGCACAGCATCCCT
>JBAZCI010000021.1:18144-24018 GCA_041671025.1 Patescibacteria group bacterium
AGTCGGCACTTTTTGGCCTACTTCTATATTCGGCGCGCCGCACACGATCGTAAGCAATTTACCGGCACCCACAGACACCTTTGTTACCTGAAGCTTGTCCGCCGCAGGGTGTTTGATAATCGTTTTAATCTCACCGACGATGACGGATTCAAGTCCTTTACCCAAGTAGGCAATCGATTCAACTTCAATTCCGGCCAGCGTTAATCGTTCGGCCAGTTTTTCGGGCGTTTCTTTAATTGTTACGAATTCTGCTAACCAGCTTAACGGTAGTTTCATATTTAAAATTGTTCCAGAAAACGTAAATCGCCTCCGTACAGCAAACGGATGTCATCAATCCCGTAGTACAGCATGACCAACCGGTCCAATCCGCCGCCGAATGCGTACCCTGAATATTTCTCGGGATCGATACCCATGTTCGTGAGTACTCTCGGATGCACCATGCCGGAGCCGAGCATCTCGAGCCAACCGGTCTTCTTGCAGACAGAGCACCCCTTGCCTTCGCAGATCAGACAACTCATGGACACTTCAAGTCCGGGCTCGACAAACGGAAAGTACGAACTGACCACGCGAATTTTTACCTGTGGCCCAAAAAGTGTTTTGAAAAAAGAATTCAGCGCGTCGAGCAGATTGGCGACAGTAATACCCTGATCGATCACCAAACATTCATATTGGTAAAAAGTCGTTTCGTGACTCGCATCAGTCGCTTCATGACGAAATGTCCTGCCGGGATACACAAGTCGTACGGGAGGTTTTCGTGTTTCCATAGCGCGCAATTGTACGGGAGACGTGTGTGTCCGGAGAACGGCGCCATTCGTCAGGTAAAACGTGTCCATGATATCACGCGACGGATGATCCTTGGGAATATTTAACAAATCAAAATTATTTTTTTCGGTGTCCACCTCAGGTCCGTCAACGACCTCAAATCCCATCGATACAAAAATATCTTCCACCTTTCGTATGAATTGCGTAATCGGATGCAGATGTCCACGGGGAATTTTTACTCCCGGCCAGGTAACATCAAGCGTTGACTTCGCTTTTGGCTTGTCGCCGCCGAACGATAGCGCCCGATTTTCGAGTGCCGCCTGTATCTGCCGCTTCACATCGTTCGCGCGCATGCCCGCATCAGGCCGTTCTTCGGCAGGCAGTGACGGCAGTTTTTTCATCAGCTCGGCAAGTTCTCCCCGGCGCCCGAGAAACTTCACGTTCACGGCGTCCAGATCAGCGGGCGTATGCGAAGAACTGACGTCCTCCAACGCCCTCCCGAGCATTTCACCGAATTGTTCAATAAGTGCCATACGTTATTGCCCTGCCGTTTTCCGCGACAAAAACATGAATTCTACGATAGTTAAAAAAGTGATCAACAAAAGCCCGTTCCACCAGGTCAGCAATCCTTGGCTCTGCAAAATGAGCGAGACGGCGAGCAAAATGGCAAACCAGACCGCCTGCCGGAATGCGACTCCCAAATGCCTGAAGATGATCTGCTCTTTGGAGAACCAGACACGCCCAAAAAAGCCCAGCAATGAGAACGTTCCGAGCACTGCAAGCGCAAAACTGGAGTAAAAAATCAAAAAACCGACCACGCCGGCTTCGGTGGGGTTGATATAGTACAGAACCATCAGCCATGCCACCCAGCAGACTAGGGTCGCTACTGACATGATGATGAGGTAATACTTCAGTGACATAACCTGGGTATCTGTATATTAAAAAAGTGGCTCAATTTCTGCCTTCACCATAGCATATTTGAACCTGTTTTACAAGCGGAAATAAAGAAAGTAAAGAGCCCTAATTTATCGAATAACAACTCACTACGGATTAAAAAAATAATTACATTGCTCTACGAAGAGAAAAAATTGGCTCTTGTAACGGTTCGTAATTGTCGTTCCTAAAACATGCATTACGCACCTCCATAAGAAAATCCTCAATAGCTACCTCTTCGGTTTTAAATCGAGGGTGAGATTGAAGTACCTGAAAATGATTTAGGGGATGGGATGAAGTGTCTATAGGATATTCCAAGTCGGAATCAAAATGGAAGTTGTAATTAATTGCAAATTTTGTTTTGCCAGTGGGTGTATGCACATAATTATATACATGTTCAGAGGTCACAAAACGATAAACGTGGGAAACTTTAGTAAACACAGATCGATTAATACTTTTATACGTTTCTTCTATCGAAACAAATCCCTTATTGTCCTTCAAAGGGAATCCATCAATTTCATCAATACTAATTTTTTTTGGATAATAAAAAGAGGTGAACTTAGTTGATCCAATAGAATGAAGACTCCGTGAAGGATTCCTAAAAAAACTTGATCGAACAGACACTTCAAACATTTGCTCAAATAACCTAAAAGATCTTTTTATTTTCTCTAATATTTGACCAAGATTTTCCTCGACGTTATTCATTCCTTAATAAATTCTTTTATTTGTAAAAAGCTCATTAACCAATCATTAATTCTACTATCACGAGCACCGAGTGTCCCCTGACGCCATTTCTTTAAGAGTTCATCCGAAGATTTATGATAATCATTTTCATAGCCTCGTATTTTGTCATAAAGTCTTAAAACACTAAAAGTCGGCGTATGATTATCCCAAATATAACCCAGTGTAGAAAGATAGTCTTTTGTAACAGTTGTCCCATCGGTAACTGGCCCATGCAAAGACGTATAACTCAAATTTCTTGAAGTTAAATATGCTTCTGGGGAAGTTGTGTAATAATTTTCAACAGTAACGGAACTTTGGAATGATGAGACAAAAAGATTCATAAATCATATTAAGAAAAAATACGACCGATATATTCCTCCAAATGCGTATCAATTTCATTGTAACTTGACAACAGCTGTGGAAGTTCAGGTAATGAACTAGTTGCAAAATGTGTATTTGTACTAATTCTCATTCTTGCTTGCTCGATATTATTCTCCACTACCGGTTCTACTTTTATTGAGACTTTCTTACCTTCATAATCATATACTACAAAGGGTAAAATATACTTTAAATTAGAACTAGCGGGCAAAGTTAATCCACTGTCTTGTGCAAAAAAGTTTGTTTTTATTTTTTGACTAAGATTATCAAAAGTACCATTTTCAAATTCAAAAATATAATTAAAACCATAAGCCTCAATTGGTGTTTTGATTTCATGTACTACTTCTATTGCAACTCTTAAAAGTTTTTCGTTTTCTTTAGAACTGTACGGGGCGATATTTTGGTCGGTTATTACAGCCGTACGGCCCTGCAAAAGAAGAGATAATTGAGCCTCAGGAATGTTGAGTGCCGCTAGATCTGGAAATTTAGCAGTCACAGGTTGAGGATTTTTGTCTCGATAAATAGATACAATACTCGTTTGTAAATTTTCCAAAGAAGTTGAGGTTATATTAGCCTCGAACAGAACTACAATGTTGTTAGTCAATATCTTTAACGCCATAATTTTATTTGTTTAATATCTTTCATACTACACCCAAGCAAAGAAATATCAAAATTTAAAAGTAGTCAATAAACTCTTGATGCGCTTCCCCTCTCCGCATCCACCTTCACCATATCCCCATCTTTCAGTGTTGTCGTAGCCGAACGTGTTCCAACAATACATGGTTTTTTTAATTCACGGGCGGCTATTGCGGCATGACTAGTTAACCCGCCGAAATCGGTAATAACCGCGGCCGCTTTTTTTATAGCCGGTATAAAACTCGGAGATGTCGTCATCGCAACCAATATTTCTCCTTTTTTAAATAACTTAAACCGTTCAGGATGACTCTTGTGCAATATCCTGACACGACCGGTGGCAATTCCCGGACTTGCGATAGTTCCGGTGAGCAAAGCGGCTGGCTTCACATTATCGATGGGCATACGATATCCTTTCTTTTTTGCGTACGCGGATAACGCCGTACGATGAATCCCCCGCTCGTCGATAACTCCATGCATCAATTGCTTGAAACTTTTCTTAGCACCAACAAGCAATAACGCAATATCCGACATTTCAAGATTACGCCACGATGCGCTCTCCAGACCAACCTTTTTTAATTTCGGCTTCAAGATCGTACCGAGCAAAATTTCAGCCGTGTCATAAATGCCTTCGAGTCGATAATGCAATTTCTTTGCCCAGATAAAATTATTCTTCTCGATAGCCGTCTTGGGAATAAGCAGATTTTTTTCTTTATACCGTAAAATATTGTACCCGTAGAGATACGCAGGCCAAATCATGAGCAAATAGTTCCTCAAATCGTACAGCTCGGTAATGCCGAATTTTTTCGGATTGCGCGAGAACTGTTTTGCTCCTTTTTTTATCGCGTCAACAATTGGACTATTTTCTGCAAATAACTTCTTGGCAAAATTCTTTTTGTGCGTAAGGGCTTCGTATCCTTTTGGCAATGCATTCCGTTCGTTCTGGAGCCGATATGCAGTAGTAATTCCTTTATGTTGAAAAAAGAAAAAAACCGAACACCGTATGCCCAAAACATACGGTAATATATTGTGATTCGACTCAACCTCTATCTCCTGCTGCCAGACAGACAGCTCACGTACAAAATCCTTGGATATTTTTTTGATTTTCATAATAAATTTTTACCTTTCAAGCGTACACCCAAAAGAGTCTCCATACAACATAGATCGAGCTCCCATTTTGACAAAATACACATGAAAATGATAATGTACACCGTTAATAACATAGACCTTTAACTTCAACTACAACTCAATAGCGAAAGGATGCGAACATGCGTAAAAGTATGCTGGCGGCACTTCTTGTCATTTTTTCAGGAATGTTGATGTGTTCCTCAGAAAATCCGCACAAGGAAGAAATACACACATGGACCGAAGCCCTTATGAGCGAAGACGACCCTACGTTCTTCAATGCCGCAGTCACGATGATCAAAAGCTACCACGGTGACTTGCCCGACAATCTCGACTCATTATATCAACTCTGCGTCAACAGACGGATTGAATTCCTCATTCACCACCTTTCAGTGGATCTTGCTCCATCAAATTTTGACCGTTTCACTACTGAGATAAAACTGTTAGGCGGAACGCTGCCCCCCTATGTCGATTCGCTACGTCAGCAATGCATCGACCGGCGAGTGACCGAAATTCTGACAGAATTATCCACGATGGAGTATGTCGCCAGAGAGAGCCAGCCCCACAACTGGATGCAGATGACAGTCAATGGTGGTAAACCGCATTATCTGTACATAGCCTACTTCGACAATTTGATCGAGGATATCAAACAGCTGAAGGGTGAAGTTAGCGACAATGTCATGGAGCTACGCAAGAATGCAATCGATCGTCGCATCAAAACTCTTCAGGGCAGACTCTCAGCGACAACAAGCGTACTCTACTTCGACTCCTGCACCAATGAGCTCAAGGAGCTGGGTGGCCGACTGCCTTCAAATCTCGACTCGCTTCGAAGAGAGTGCGACAAAAGAAGCCACGGATAACATTTCGTCTCTCCAGCAACACTGCACAACTTAATAAGTTCCAAGGATTTATTCCAAGGAACTTTTTTTATTTACACTAAAAACCTCAATAGAGGGTATTATTGACAACTTACATACAAAATGATAGCGTACATCGTTAATAACATAGACCTTTAACTTCAACAACAACTCAATAGAGAAGGAGTGCAGACATGCATAGAAGCATAGTCGTATTCGTGGTCATACTATTGGCGGGAATCCTACTGCAATTCACGCCAACACACGCAATGAGTCCGATGGACGACTACATCTATCCCTCGTCCGACCTGCCAATAGCCACCCAAATCCGAATTTTGAATTCCCGTCTCACATATTGTGACTATCCTACGGATTTCAATCGGATTGTAGTCCGGATTAAACATTTAGGCGGTACTATCACCGGCAACATTGATACCTTGTACCAGAAGTGCGTCGAGCGTCG
>JBAZCI010000022.1:0-23179 GCA_041671025.1 Patescibacteria group bacterium
GGGTGCGAGTAACACTTTTTACATTTAATGATCTTCCATATCGTGTCATCCTTTTTGCGGATGTATTCGCCTTTGTATGGATGATGGGGATGATGTATACGACAAAATTTCTTGACGGACTCGACGGTCTGGTGTCCGGAGTAACAACAATTGGCGCAATCGTCCTTTTTGTCCTCAGTCTTACCCGTGAAGTTGCACAACCTGAAACCGCGTTACTGGCCGTCATTCTTGCCGGTGCCGCAGCGGGATTTCTGATATTTAATTTTCATCCGGCAAAGATTTTTCTCGGCGAGGGCGGGAGCTTGTGGATGGGATTTATTTTGGGAACGCTTGCGATCATTTCCGGAGCGAAAATCGCAACTGCTCTGCTCATTCTCGGCATCCCTATTTTGGATGTTGCATGGGTCATCATGCGACGATTACTCCAAGGTAAATCCGTAACGCATGCTGATCGTCAGCATTTACATTTTCGTTTACTTGATATTGGTTTATCTCATCGTGCCGTTGTTTTCATTCTGTATGCCGTTACTGCTGCATTCGGGATTTCCGCTCTATTGTTTCATGGTAAAGAGAAATTGATTGTCTTGTTTCTTCTCTTGGTCGTCATGCTGGTCATTGCGAGTATTGTTGTTCGCAAGTATAAAAAAAAGGGGGACAGTTAAGATTTGTCCCGCCTTATTTTATTACTCGTGTACGAAGGGAATTTCTTCTCCGGGATGGAAAAGAGAATAGTAAGTACAGGCTTCAAGGTACGCTGCATGGACCAGTCGTTCCGGGGCGCGTCTTTTGGCGAGTTCCGTGAATAATTCCGCAACTTGTATTAGCGAGTACTCGTATAAGAACATGTTGCGGACGCCATCAAGCAACTCATTGATGTGGCGCTCCTTAGTCGCCTTAAGCATTTGCTGTCTTTCGTCATCGTCGGCGTAGAAATCGATCAGTACATTTTCAGGTACTGATCCGTCTACGATAATGTCTGGATCTTGCTCGTCGGGCACTTCTTCAAAAATTAACTTTCCTCCGGGAGCCACTTCAGCAATCCGTTTACCCATAATGCGCCTAACCTTCCTTGGTTTGTAGTGAACAACGGTAAGTTTGTGTTTCTTATGTTACGTGATACTATAGGGTTAATGAGTTATTTTGTCAATACGATAGCGGCATGAATAAAACAACGTTTATTTTCCTCTTTGTGGCACTTTTTTTTGGTGTTATGTTTTGGTATTTTGGCGGTCAGGACATCGGCAGTTATATTCCCTATTATCTCAAAGGCGCTCAGGGGGAGACGGCAAAAGTCCGCATTCGAACATCATTACTCCAGACAGAAGTGGTATCCACGCCTGATGAGATGGCAAAAGGTCTTGCAGGACGTAAAAAAATGCCACTGGGTAAGGGAATGCTTTTTGACCCCGGTGTTGAGGGTGTACACCGGATTACGATGCGCGGCATGGTCATCCCTATCGACATTCTGTGGATCAGCAGCGGCCGTATCGTGTACATGGCAGATAATGCGCCTCCGCCGGTTATCGGAGAGGACCCCGCACTGTATACACCGTCTGTGAGCGCCCAGTATATGCTTGAGACGAATGCGAAATTCATTGAAAGTTCGGGTGCGCGAGTAGGGGATGAAGTAGAGATATTATTTGCTCCGTAAGAAGTGCCGGGCATATACCGTATATTTTGAGTGGGCAATCGGGTGTTGACACTCCCGGCAACCTTTGGTATTATCAAACTCACATTCATATGAAATTTGCCATCATTGCCACATCAGGTAAACAATACAAAGTCTCAGAAGGCCAGGTCGTCACGCTTGAGCGAATGCCGGAAGAAGGGAAGAATATCGCTTTTTCCAATGTTTTGCTGATTTCCGACGGAGATGCCGTGAGTGTAGGAACCCCATCAATCAAGGGAGCAACGGTGAAAGCAGAGCTTGTCGAGCATGGACGGGGAGAGAAAATCAGGATTGTGAAGTTTAAGGCGAAGGTAAGATACCGGAGAAATAAAGGACATCGTCAGCATTTTACGAAAGTACGTATTACATCAATTCCGGCCCCGACAAAGTAATCTATTTCACATAACCGGCTGTCTCGCATGAGTCAGCCGGTTTTTTTAATATGACGGTATGTTCTCGGTTAGATCTTTTTCCGTTCCTTGAGTGAACTGCCGAGCGTCATCTCATCTGCATATTCAATGTTTGCTCCCAGCGGCAAACCGCGGGCAAGCCGTGTGGTAAGGATAGAAAATGGCTTTAACAGGCGGGCAATGTAGAGTGCCGTTGATTCGCCTTCCATGTCGGGATTAGTCGCTATGATGATTTCACGAATTTTTGGCGCAGGCCTTTTGACACGGTTTATCAAGGCTTCAATACGGAGTTTTTCAGGAGTTATGCCTTCGAGCGGATTCAAAACCCCGCCGAGCAGATGGTACACTCCCGAGTAGTCTCCCGTTTTTTCTATAGCGAGAATATCTTGGGGTTCAGCGACAAGACAAATGATAGTCCGATCGCGGCGCGGGTTTGCGCATATTGAACAGGGTGTAGCTGTGTCGTACCGGCCGCATTCAGCACATGCCTGTATACCCTCATCAAGCGAGGCCACTTTTTTTGCAAAAGTTTCTCGCTCTGTCTTCGGGAGCGAGAGAAGTCGAAACACAATACGCTCGGCAGACTTTGCTCCAATTCCCGGAAGTGTGCGGAACGTATTAATCAGGTCTTGGATAGGTGACGGATGCTGTGACATAATTACATGCCGGGAAAGCCGCCCATATCCCGCATTTTTGATGCCATGACCTGCTGGACTTTTCTGATCGCATCGTTAGTTGCATCAGCAACTGCGTTTTGCAGTTCGTCTTTTTTTTGCAGATCGATAAGGGTTGAATCTATCTCAGTCGCCAGGACCTCTTGATTTCCATTCATACGGATCCGTACGCTACCGGCGTGCGCGGTACCCTCAACAACTTCCTGCTCGAGAGCGCTTTTGATCTGTTGGGCCTGATCGCGAAGATTTTTGAGCTGTTTGATTTTTTCAAACATATGTTTAAAATGGCGGATTTATCGAATGTCCTTTTTCTAAGTTATTAAAACTGGCGCGGGCTTCATTGAAATGAAGCTGGATAACTCCGGTGGGGCCGTTGCGGTGTTTCGCGATATGTATTTCCGCAATACTCCTGCGCTCCGGCGGGAGATCCCGCTTGTATACTGATTCACGGTAAATAAACATGACGATGTCGGCGTCCTGTTCAATCGATCCCGATTCCCGGAGATGGGCAAGACGGGGGATCGGCGGGTTCTGTGTTTCCACGGCGCGGGAAAGTTGAGAGAGCGCCAACACCGGAATGTTAAGCTCACGGGCAATGCCTTTGAGTTCCCGGGTAATTTCAGAAACTTCCTGTACACGGTTTTCCACGTCACGGTCCCTGCCCTGCATCAGTTGCAGGTAATCAATAATCAGGAGACTGACCCCGTGTTCTGCCTGCAGTCTTCGGGCCTTTGTTCTGATTTCCATTACATTTGCGTTTGCAGAATCATCTATATATATCGGAGCTTCAGAGAGTACGCCCATTGCATGTCCGATATTTTTAAAATCTTCTTCATCAGACAAATGACCTGTACGCATCTTCCATAGATCAACATTTGCTGTTGCGCACAGGAGGCGGTCTACCATTTGTTCTTTTGACATTTCCAAGCTGAATAGTCCTACCGGGACTTTTGCGCTGGTGGCGACATTGCGTAGAATATCAAGTGCGAGCGATGTCTTTCCTACCGAGGGGCGGGCCGCAAGGACAACAAGATCCGAGTTTTGAAGTCCGCCGAGGAGGTTGTCGAGGTCGTGAAACCCTGTCGGTACACCGCGGAGTTTTCCGGATTCCCGGTGCACTTCATCGATACGTTCAAATGCTTCGGAGAGGACGTCGCGCAGTGCGACAAAATTTCTCTTAATATACTTTTGAGAAACGCTAAATAAACGCTGTTCTGCGCGGTCAAGAATTTGTTCGGTATCGTCACCTTCATCGTATCCGAGTTTTGTGATATCAGCGGCTGTTTCAATTAAGCGGCGTAGAGTAGCCTTTTTTTGTACAATGTGCGCATAGGAAACAACATGTGATGATGTGGGCACCATAGTGGTCAGGGAGGTGAGGTAACTTCGTCCTCCGACCAGATCAAGCTTACCGAGTTCGGTCAGTCGGTTAGCCAATGAGAGGGCGTCAATTGGCTCATGCTGGCGGTATAGCTCAATCATTGCTTCGTAGATGATTCGATGCTTGTCAGCGTAAAAGTCGTCCGACGTCAAAAAATCCGACACACGGATAATTGCATCACGGTCGATTAATAATGAACCGAGAACAGATTGCTCTGCCTCGAGATTTTGCGGAGGAAGTTTTCCGACGAGATCTTCAGCCATAGGCTTGGTGTTTAGCGTATCTCATCCTACCATGCGTCATGTCCCCAAGCAAGGTCTATATTATGCAGGTATGATCCACACGTTTTCCACTCCAAAATCATGTTTATGGGCTTACTTGATCAACCATACAAAGTAGGCTACACTGCCCCTACATCATGTATGATCAACGCAAACGATCGACAGCAGCATTTTGTTATCCTGGACGTGGAAACCACGGGGTTTAGTCCTGAGCAGGGTGATGAAATTATTGAGCTTGCGGGTCAGCGTATTGCAGGGAATACGCTTCTGAACTCTTTTCAGGCACTTGTTCTGCCTACACGGCCGTCCTCAGCAGAAGCAGAAGCTGTTCATGGTATTACCGCGGATCTTCTTCAGCGCGAGGGAAGAGGTATTCAAGAAGTACTGGAAGCATTTATTCCGTTTATAGAGGGAGCGACGCTGGTTGGCCACAATATTCCCTTTGATCTGTCTTTTTTAAATGCACATTTGATAAAGTTGGGGCGTTCGCCATTGATGCACTCGGTAGTTGACACCTGCGAGCTTGCCCGCCGTCATTTGATCCTTCCGCGGTATACGCTCGAAAATGTAGCAAGGTATTTGCGCGTTCCGCAATCCCAGGCCCATCGCGCAATGGCGGACGTTGAAACAACGCGCGAAGTTTTTATTAAATTGATGGAACGGGAATTGCAAAAGTACGGATCTCGGGTGCGCTAAGCATACCCTTGCATTCGTTGCTGTGCGAATATACAATACTCCTGTCATATATCAGAGCCATGTGTAAAGCATGGGTCGTTAGCTCAATTGGTAGAGCAGGGGCCTTTTAAGCCCAAGGTTGGAGGTTCGATTCCTCCACGACCCAGATATCCACATTAGTTGTCTACCTAGACAATTGACAAAAAATCGACCCAGAAAATCAGGAATTTCTGTCGACCTTCGTGACTAAACTCCCCCAAATTCCCAGAGGGGTTCTTGAGGTTAGAATTCGAACATCGTTTGGCTGGGGTCGTCCGATTGTAGTAGTCCGACAAGCTCGATTATTCGTATCGCGAGATCTTGTGTCTCTGCTTGATCAAGGTCAATCGCAAGCTCATGATTGAAGATTTTACGAAGTAAGTCGAGGTTTAGTCTATTGATGTCCATACGAGTGGTTAGGAAATAGTAAAAGCGCGACTGGCGAGAATAATTATCTGTCTGCTATGAAGGAACACACTCTCACAGACAAGCCGAACCAGCATCTTCTTGACGTAATCACTGCCATTGCAAAAGAGTGATTGCAGTCTTTCCGGTATTTCGTCACACGAATCGAGTCTATCAGATTCAATTATCTTCTCAGGCGGCCCAATTCTGACTTGTTCTCGGTACTCCTGAAGACGTGTTAAGAGACTAAGTTTTCTTTCTGAATAAGTCTTGTCATCGATTAGTCCGCTCAGTCGCATCTCAAATAGGCTATTCAGCTGCTTCTTCACGAGGGTTAGTCCGCTTTCAATCGATCTTAACACCGAGCGATGTTCTTGGAGTTTTTCGGGAATCTGACTCTGGACGGTCTGTTGTACCCAATGCCAGAGACCTTCGTGTAACTTAAGTCGGGAAAAGAATGCGAGGACTTGCTGCTCTACCTGCTTTGCCTCTAGAGATTTTTGGCTACAGGAAATTCCAACCTTGCGTTTAGTGCACCTATAGTAAGTGTAGTGATACCCATATCGATTTACTTTCTTTTCAGCTGTAATCGCGGCACCACACTCACCGCATTTCATGAGGCCGGTAAAAGGGAAGAAGTGTCTCTTGGGTCTTGTTTGAGTCTTTCGAGAAATAACTCGCTGGACGATCTCAAATTCCGCCTTACTCACCATGGGTGTATGATTTCCGGGATAAAGTACTCCCATATGCCTTATGTGTCCATAATAGAACGGACTGTGGAACAAGCCATAGAGTCCCGACATTCCGAGAAGCACACCGGGCATATTCTGCTTCCCGCGGGTGCGCAGTCCAAATTGATGGCACGCGATATAGTGAAGCTGTCTCATGGTGTAATTTCCAGTAATGGCGAGATGCCAGAGTTTCCTGAGAATGAAGAATCTGTCCTGGTCTATCACTATTGTCCCGTTGGCCGAGTCATTCAAATATCCTAACGGCGCACGTTGTGGAGACCATCCTTTGAGGAGACGTGCTCGCAGTCCACGCTTCACGTTGTCTGAGAGATCGTCCACATATTTCTTGGCCATTCCAAATTCAAGCAGAAGCCAGAATTTATCATTTGGAGTATTACGAAACGTGTTGGAAGGGGTGTGAATGGATTCGAGCTTACCCTCTTCAAAGGCCCAAATCAGAGCAGCTCCGTCAACGGGATTTCGTGCTAGGCGATCAAGTTTCCAACATAAGATGCTCTTGATCTTTCCGTGCTCGATGAGTCGCAATATCTTGCCGAATTGAGGACGTCCTGGTGCTTTTGCCGACATGCTCTCTGTCATGATACTGCCGACTTGTAGATTCATGCGTTGAGCATAGGATTGTAGTTCGCTTATTTGCGATTCTATCGAAAGCGATTGGCGATCTTCTGACTCAGTCGATTTCCGCACGTAAATCGTAATCGTTCTCATAGTTTGAATTAATATTGCTTAACTCGGAATTTTGATGTCACTCATGGGCCACTTGCCATATGTAGCATATTCGTCTTGACGGTATTCATGTTTGGATGTAGTTTGCAAATGGGAAACTTCTACCCTGTTGAATGTCATGCCGCAGTCGCTTATGATTGCGGCAACTAGATTAACGAACGCATCGGCACTCTCCAAAAGGCGTTAGCAAGAGTCAAAGTGATCGACTGAGAAATTCAAAGTGGCAGACTACTATAATGGATCCAACCCAATCGTTTGCGCAAGGACTTAGACCAAATGATCATAATCTTGTACTCGAATTGGATTTTGAGAAGCCAGTGGCAATAATTCTCTCTCATTTAAAGAAAGAAACCTGTAAGCTTGAGGTTCAGAGCATGACGACAAAGAACTTAAGAAAGAGTCATATTCTGACACTTATAAGTAGACTGTGGAGAAAAACGAATTCGGTGGTTTTGCTAGAGACGAGATGATTGATGGGGTTTATCAGAAACTTAATTAACTAGTCACTTCGGAATATACGAATATGACGTGGGAAGAGTTATTTGCAAAGTGGGCAAAACCACCTAGCCAAACCGAACAGGATAAGTGCGAAAATGCTCTTGAGCAGTTAAAGAAGGCAATTGATGGGTCAAAGGCATTAGCTACCCACACGGTAAGTGTATTTGCCCAGGGATCATATCGCAACCGAACCAACGTCCGTGAAGACAGCGATGTTGACGTGTGCGTGTTATGCACCGACGTTTGCTTTACGGATTATTCAATGTCAAATGACCTCACTCAGGCTAGTGTCGGGTTAGTCGATTCGTCGTATACTTATGTTCAATTCAAGAATGAAGTCGAGGAAGCGCTAGTGTCTCGATTCGGCCGATCTATAGTTTCTCGTGGAAATAAAGCGTTTGATATTCACGAAAGTGAGTTGAGAATCGATGCGGATGTTGTAGCATGTTTTGAACATAGACGATATATGAAACGAGCGGACGGAAGTTTTTACTATAATACTGGAACAGAACTTCGCCCAGACAATGGCGGTCAAATCATAAACTGGCCAGAACAGAACTACGAAAACGGCGTGACCAAGAATAAGCGGACGAATCATAACTTTAAGGCTGGCGTTCGGATCCTCAAGTGTCTACGGAATCTCATGGACGAAAAATCAATCAGCTCGGCTAAACCAATTTCGTCCTACTTATTGGAGTGTCTGATCTGGAATGTCCCCGATTCAAGCTTTGCGACTTCGACGTACCGAGACATGGTGCAGAATATTCTTGCACATCTGTATAATAAAACGATGGATGATGAGCAGTGCAAGGAGTGGGGCGAGATAAATGAGTTGAAATATTTGTTTCGACTAAGACAACCGTGGACACGAGATCAAACGCATACATTCCTCGGTGATGCGTGGAATTTCGCCAATTATAACTAGTATCTTAAGTCATGAGACAAGAACTTTCAATTTGGTTTGCAATTGCCGCTTTTGTGGCTCTGTGGCTGATTGCAATTGTTATTACGGGCCGTTCTTTGAGTGTTCCGTGGGAAGCAATCAAATTATTGCCCGACGTGATTAGCATCTACGTTCTTCTCTATTTAGCCTTCAACAAGTGGATGTGGCGCTGGCGAATGTTTGGAGGATGGCTGGTCACCGTACCCGATTTGCAGGGCACTTGGAAAGGCCAACTAAAAACTACATGGACGGAATCCAATATTGTAGCATCATTGCCCATTGAAATCTACGTAACAATTCGACAAACACTTCATGAGATTCACGTTTCGTCGTTCACGAAAGAGTCGGTATCACACAGTGATGCATCAGCCCTGTGTATAGACCTTGATAAAGGTCAACGTATTCTTACGTACACGTATGGCAATATACCGCAATCAGGAGTACGTGATCGAAGTGAGATTCATTTCGGCGCCGCTCGACTCCGAATCGTCTTAAGTCCAAACAAGAGACTTGAGGGTGAGTATTGGACGGATCGCAAATCGACAGGCCATCTAATACTTGAATTTGACAATAGGAATCTACTAGAGCAGTTTCCAAACTGAGCATCCCGAGTTACTCCAGAGTAAGTTCTCTTTTTCCAGAAGCATAAAAGGTTCGAACTTCCTCTACTACGACCCACCAGTCGGAACGTGAGAGGTAATAGGTACATTGCCTGTATTTTGCTATACTATCGGTGTAGTATTTACAGGTAACAACGAACTATGGGACTAAATGGCGGTCAGATTTTCATACTCATCTTGCTTCTTATTTTTCTGGGGGTTGTATATCTGTATACGAAAAATAAATTGTAGCTTAATTTTATTGACATTATCGGTTTTTTTGCTATAATCTCAACGAAAGGTCGAAGGTATACCAGTGTATATCCTTTTGGAAATCACCACTTAAGCATGTGATTTTCTCACTCACCTTACATCCATGAAACTGGCAAAATACATTACAAGCATCTTTTTCATCGGTTCATTGATCCTCTTGCCGCTTGTAGCACAGGCGGAATTGATTGATGAGACTTTTGGTAGCACGTTTGGACTTGGAACGTCGGATTTACAGTCCACTGTTACTAAAATCATACAGTGGGTCTTAGGACTTCTCGGCCTGATTGCGGTAATCATGATTCTCTACGGCGGATTCATTTGGATGACAGCCGGCGGGAATGAAGAACGGGTTGAAACTGCAAAGAAAATTATTACCGCAGCAGTTGTCGGCTTAGTTGTAGTCCTCTTGGCCTGGGCAATCGTCATCTTTGTGATACGAACGGGCGAAAATGTTGCAGGTATAGACGCATAGTTTTTTCTCTAAAACGGCATTCAAGGGATGAATGCCGTTTTTGTTTCCCTGCATTATTACCCATATTTTGGTATACTGTCTGCATGCATACTCATCTTTGGCACACCTTCTCTATTGAGAAAACCTTGTCTCGCCTGCATGCCCGGCGCGAAGGACTGAATCATGAGCAGGTCGAGCGCCGTCGCAGACGCTACGGGTTTAATGAACTCCCGCATATTCGCCGTATTTCATACCTGGTGGTATTTGCGAATCAATTCCGCAGCATGCTGATCGGTATTTTGATGGTGGCAGCGGTAGTAAGTTTTATGCTTGGAGAGACGGTCGATGCCTATGTTATAGCCGCGGCGATTTTGTTTAACGTCTGTATCGGGTTTATTCAGGAATTTCGCGCAGAACGGGCGCTTGAAAAACTTCAGCGGATCGTAACCTTTACGACAGTTGTCCGCAGGGAGGAGAAAGAGCTTGAGGTTCCTGTTACTGAGCTTGTCCCGGGAGACATTGTTTTTTTACGAGCTGGCAATCGTGTGCCCGCTGATGTGCGATTACTTTGTGTTACTCAGCTTGAGGTTGAAGAGGCGTCGTTGACCGGCGAATCGGTGCCGGTAAAAAAGACTCACGAGATGGTGCCGAATGCAGTCGTACTTCCCGAACGCATTAACTGCGCGTTTTTTGGGACGACGGTGGTGCGGGGCAGTGGAGAAGGTGTGGTGATTGAAACCGGCGCGAGAACAGAAATCGGGAAGATTGCCGAAATGATCGCACAGACTCCTGATGAAGCGACGCCCTTGCAGAAACGACTGTCCGCATTCGGCAGAACGATGGGCTTTATTGTTCTTGGTATTAGTTTTCTGCTGTTTCTCGCGGGCATTATTTTTGATTATCCTGCACGGCAAATGTTTACCACTGCTGTGGCGGTAGCCGTAGCGGCCATTCCGGAAGGTCTCGCGGTGGTGGTGACGGTAATTTTGGCCATAGGTATGCAGCGTATACTGCGTAAAGGATCAATTGTACGGAAACTTGCCGCGGCAGAAACTTTGGGATCAACAACGGTTATCTGCACGGATAAAACAGGAACGTTGACCGAAGGAGAGATGAAAGTAACTCGTGTTGTCACATATGAACAAACGCATGAAAGTCACGGCGCTTCCCGAATAGAACACAGCATCGGTGCGGCGAGTCCTGACTATGTATTCGCGATGTCGATCGGTGTTATTGCTTCAGATGCGGTGATACAAAATCCGGATGAAGCACTTGATCACTGGATTATTCACGGTACTCCTACGGAAAAGGCGATAATACATGCGGCGACGCAGGCGGGTATACGCCAGCGTGCGTTAATTAATGAGAATAAGCGCATTGATTATATTCCCTTCGATTCTGAATGGAAGTTTATGGCTACGCTCAACGAGAGCAGCGCGCACAAAAAAGTATTTATTAAGGGTGCGCCGGAAATATTGTTGCACGCGTCTGCATTTTTAGAACACAAGGGGACACAGAGTCCGATGACTCCACAATTACGGGAGATGGTGAGAGAAGAGTTCAAGCGATTTTCACAGGAAGGTTTGCGCATGATTGCCGTCGGGTACAGGGATGTTGCGCCGGAGACACCAGTGATCGGGGAACGACACAAGGCAGTCGAAGGAATGACATTTGTCGGTCTGATCGGTTTGAAGGATCCGCTCCGCAGTGATGCGCGCGCGACACTTGATGAATGCCGTAGTGCAGGAATTCGGCCGATCATGATAACGGGAGACCATCGTTACACCGCAGCGGCGATAGCCAAAGAGCTCGGCATGCCCCATAGCGAGAAGCATGTTATTGACGGCAGTGAATTTGAAAAAATGGATCAGCAGGCCATGCATGCCGCGATTCAATCCGCCTCAGTATTTGCCCGCATCACTCCCCGCGACAAACTGCGGATTGTCGATGCGCTTCAAGAGCGGGGAGAGGTCGTTGCCATGACCGGAGACGGAGTAAATGACGCCCCCGCGCTTAAATCGGCTGATATCGGTATTGCACTGGGCTCCGGGACGGATGTCGCCAAAGAGACGTCAGACATTGTCCTCCTGGATAATAATGTGTCTACGATTGTTCGTGCGGTTCGTGAGGGAAGAATAATATATCAAAATATTCAGCGGGTTATACTCTTTCTCCTATCAAACAGTTTTTCAGAAATATTAATGATTGCCGTGACCCTGCTCATCGGGGGGATTACCGGCAATCCTTTTCCGTTGCCCCTGCTTGCAACTCAGATACTGTGGCTTAATCTGTTGACTGAAGGGGTTCCGACACTAGCGTTGACGCTTGAAAAAGAGGAGGGAGATGTTATGCATATGAAGCCGATTTTACGGTCAGCCTCAATTATGACCAAGGACATTTGGATCTTGATTATTGTCGTCAGTATTATCACGGGGGTCATCGGATTATTGCTATTCATGTATCTCTATACCGAAACAGGGGATGCCCTACATGCGCGGACTGTATCTTTTACCGCACTTGCGGTGAGCTCGCTCATGTATGTTTTTAGCATCCGCTCACTTCGCCTACCGCTTACCCGGATCCCACTATTCAGTAATCCGTTGCTGCTTGTTTCTATTATTATCGGACTGGGTTTACACGCGCTTGCCGTGTATCTTCCTCTGTTTCAGCGTGTTTTTCATACCACAGCGCTCTCGTTTATGGATTGGATTCTCGCCTTCTCTGTCGCGGCCTTTATTATCGTTACTTTGGAGATTACCAAGGCTTTTCTGAGGTCAAAAAGATTTTTTTCCGCTTCAGCGCGATAGGTTTTTCAGCCATTTTTTGGTGTTTTTTGAATTTACATCTGCCGTATTTGACGCTATACTGAAGGCAATATGAAGAATATTGCAATAGCCCAAGCGACAGAATATGTAGGTAAAACGGTAACTCTCAAGGGATGGGCGTATAATTTTCGCTCATCCGGAAAAATATTTTTTTTACAGCTTCGCGATGGAACAGGAGTCATTCAGGCTGTCGTATCCCGGGGAGATGTATCCGAAGAATCATTTGCTGCGTGTGAACAGATAACGATGGAATCTTCAGTGAGCGTCGAAGGAGTTATTCGCGAAGATTCGCGTTCGCCGTCAGGAGTGGAGATGCAGGCATCGGCAATCAAGCTCATTCAGCGTGCCGATGAGTATCCTATCGCAAAAAAAGAGCATGGGATCGAATTTCTCCTCGACCATCGTCATCTCTGGATCAGATCAAGTCGTCAGACGGCAATTTTACGTATCCGCGACCAGATTGTGTGGTCGATGCGGTCCTTTTTACGCGAGCAGGGGTATCTCTTGACGGATACGCCAATCTTGACGCCAACAGCGTGTGAAGGAACTACAACACTTTTCGAAACAGATTACTTTGACACAAAGGCATATCTTGCGCAATCCGGTCAGTTGTACCTTGAAGCGCTCGCAGCAGCGCTCGGGCGCGTGTATGACTTTGGTCCGACATTCAGGGCGGAAAAATCGAAAACGCGCCGTCATCTCATGGAATTTTGGATGCTTGACGCGGAGGCCGCTTTTATGGAGCATCCCGAAAGCATGGATGTGCAGGAAAAACTTATTCATCGTGTTGTGCAGGACGTTCTGAAAAACCAGAAACGCGAGCTGGAAGTGTTAGAGCGGGATGTAGAAGCATTACAAAAAATTTCACAGCCTTTCCCGCGTATCACATACGATGAGGCAATCGACGTTTTGCGGAAATCAGGATCCGATATCAAACGCGGTGACGACCTTGGCGCAGACGATGAGACGATACTCTCAAAGCAATATAGCAGTCCGCTCTTTGTGACCAAGTTTCCCACGGCGATCAAGGCGTTTTATATGAAGCCTGATCCCGAGAATGCAGAGAGAGTTCTCTGCGCCGACATGCTTGCCCCTGAAGGCTACGGTGAAATTATCGGAGGATCTCAGCGTATTGATGATTTGGCCCTGCTGGAAAAAAGATTCAAAGAACATGATCTCTCACTTGAAGCGTTCGGATGGTATCGGGATCTACGAAAGTACGGCTCATTTCCACATTCCGGTTTTGGCGTCGGGCTTGAACGCGTGGTGACGTGGATATGCGGACTTGATCATGTCCGCGAAGCAATTCCTTTTCCCAGATTGCTGAATAGAATAACTCCCTGAATACCCATGGCACGACAAACGCCTGTTGCGAAACTCATTCACGATCGGCGAGGGTTGTCAGCAATTGCGGTAATGATATTTAGCCTTTTGGTTCTCGCGGTCGTACTCTCAAATGCGATTGCGATTACGGTGAATGAGCGGGGAGAGCAGGAGCTTGCCCAGGCAAAAGAAGAAGGAGTCCGTGCAGTTACATCGATGTGCGGTGAACGGTACCATCCGTCTGTTCCCGAGTGCACGATAGTCCGTGCGGCAAGTTGCGGACAGTACTTCGTGATTGACAGCAATTGTGACGATCTTGACGAGGTGCTCCTAAATGCCCGAGGCGCAATCATGGGCACCTGTTCGCTGGCAGGAAGTAAACTCACCCGTGAACAGTGCGAAAAGTATCTTTCCCCCTTTACTCTTCAGTCGTGTCTTATGCAGCGTAATTTATGTCAACAATGAACACTTCCCGTATTCCCATACAGTCTTTAACAGGTAAAATCGGCGACCAGGTACGAATCGCAGGCTGGGTGCACACGCACCGCAATATGGGGAAAATGGTTTTTTTTAATGTACGCGATGCATCGGGCGTTGTTCAGGTTGTTGCGTTGTCAAAACCGACTGATGTTTTTGAGCACGCATCACAATTGAATACGGAGTTTGTCGTAGAAGTGCAGGGTATCGTCAACGAGCGTCCCGCAAAGCTAAAAAATCCCGATATGGAGACCGGGAGTATTGAATTGCTTGCAGAAAAAATCACCGTACTCAACCCTGCAAAAACCACACCGTTCGAAATCAACTCCGAGGCAAAGCATATTTCCGAAGAGCTTCGGTATCGGTACCGCTATTTGGATCTGCGAAAACCGTCTGTCCGCAAAAAAATTGTATTTCGATCGGCATTTGTGACATATATCCGAACCTTTTTGGCAGGAGAAGGATTTATTGAAATTGAGACTCCTATTCTCGGGAAAAGCACCCCCGAGGGCGCGCGCGATTATCTGGTTCCTTCCCGGCAGTTCAAGGGAAAGTTTTATGCGTTGCCGCAGTCTCCTCAGCAGTACAAGCAGTTGTTGATGGTCGCCGGTTTTGAAAAATATTTCCAAGTCGCACCGTGTTTCCGCGATGAAGATGCCCGTGCTGACCGCGCGCCGGACCAATTTTACCAGTTGGACATGGAGATGGCATTTACCGATCAGGACGAAATTCTCGCGCTGATTGAGCGCATGTTCACGTCGCTTGTAAAAGACCTGTTGCCGGAAAAGCATATCACCACGACCCCGTGGCCGCGTTTAACCTATGCAGAGGCCATGGCAAAGTACCACACGGATAAACCCGACTTGAGAAAAGATCCTAAAGATCCCAACGAACTCGCATTTTGCTTTGTTGTGGATTTTCCTTTGTTTGAACCACAGCTCGAGAACGGGCATTACGCGCCAATGCACCATATTTTTACCAGGCCGAAAGAAGAGGACATCGCACTGCTCGATTCAGATCCGTTAAAAGTCCGATCATGGCAACATGACTTTGTATTGAACGGTATTGAGGTAGGCGGCGGAAGTCTTCGTATATATACCCGTGAGTTACAGGAGCACATATTCAAGCTGGTCGGGTTGGATGTTGAGAAGGCAAAGGTGCAGTTCGGGCATATGCTCGAGGCATTTGAATTTGGTGCACCGCCGCACGGCGGCATCGCTCCGGGCATTGACCGTCTGTTGATGATGTTGCTCAATGAAGACAATGTCCGCGAAGTCGTTGCGTTCCCCAAATCCACGGATAATCGCGATCTGTTGATGGGGGCGCCGAGTGAAGTGGACGAGGCTCAGTTAAAGGATTTGCATATTCGTCTGCAATAACGCCATGCGTCTTTCCCCCCTGCAGAAATATATATTGAAGGAATTGTACGGTGCGCGGGGGAAATACCAACGCAACCGGTTAAAGATGTTTTATGCAAGACAAAAGCGTCCCGCCAGGGGAGTCGATCAGCAGCATACTATCACGAAAAGCATTGAACGGCTTATCGACAAAGAGTTGCTCATCGGCTTCGGTAAGCGGACTCCCCATAAGTGGTTTATCAATGAAATTGCGCTGACCGCAAAAGGGCGGCGGATCGCACGTGTCTCATTCGGTCAGCAGCAAACCCTTCCATTTTTATCACGAAAATCATCAACGTAATATGTCAATTTCAAAAAGACTTCTTTCTCTCCTCGAAAAATCTAAAATCAAGTACAACGTAGTCACTCATCGCAAAGTATTCACCGTGTATGATTTGGCTCAAACGCTCAAGGTCAAAATGAATACGATTGCCAAGACACTACTGGTCAAAGTGGATCGTGAGTACCGTATTATTGTTATTCCCGCACATTTCCGGCTTGACCTCAAAAAATTAGCATCACTGCTGAAAGCTAAGAAAGTGATTATTGCACCGGAAAAAGATATGCAAAACAAGTTTAAATCAAAACCGGGTGCGATGACCCCGTTCGGGTCGCTCTATAAAGTCGGCGTTGTTCTGGATCGTTCGTTGCTCAAGCTCCAGAAGCCGCTTTTTCATGCGGGAAGCTTTACAGAAAGTCTTCGTTTGAAAATTAAGGATTATGTGAAACTCGAACAGCCGGTGGTTGGAGCGTTTGTTTCGTCGGCAAAAAAGAAAAAATAGGAACGATACTGTACATGCGCACGGTCAAAATCGAACAATTTGAAGGGCCGCTTGAACTGCTTCTCCAACTGATTGAGCAAAAAGAGCTTGACGTATCTCGTGTCGCTCTCTCCGAAGTAACCGAGCAGTACATTGAATATTTGAATCAGGTGCAGGAAGTGAATCCTGAAGAGCTTGCCGATTTCTTGGTCGTTGCGGCAAAATTATTACTCATCAAGTCAAAAATTCTCATTCCGACTCTCGAAGTTGACGAAGATGAATCGGATCTTGAAAAACAGCTGCGCATTTATAAGGAATACTACGACGCTTCAAAAGTTATCAATAAAATGCTTCTTCGCCGGAAGTATTTGTATCCCCGGGATAAACCGGCGGTGGCGCTTGAACCTATTTTTAATCCGCCCTCGACTCTTACCGATGAACGGCTGAAGGACCTATTCTTGGGAGTGATCCGGGCGATCGAACCGATTGTTTCCCTGCCCAAAGAAGTATATTATCGGACCATTTCTATTCAGGAAAAAATTGCCGCACTTCGCGAACACATTCAACGGGAGGCAACGCTCAATTTTCATCACATGATTAAAACGTCAAAAGATAAGACAGAAGTAATTGTAACTTTTCTTGCACTGCTTGAGCTTGTCAAACAGCGCATGGTAGTTGTCGTGCAGGATAATATCTTCGCCGATATCGAAATCAAGCGAGTCTGATCATTTACCTACCGTTTTTTTATGTCCCCCGATCTCAATCAACTCCGCCGCCGAATCGAAAGCCTCTTATTTCTTGCAGGCAAGCCTTTATCGGTTAATAAAATTGCCGAGATAACTCAGCAGTCAGTCGAAAAAGTAAAAGAAGTCGCAGAAGCGCTCATGAAAGAATATAACGACAGTGACCGGGGGATTAATATCATGAAAACCGCTTCAAGTTATCAGATGGCGACCAGTCCGGACACGGCTGATATCGCAAAAGAATTCATCAAGTCAGAATTGACCGGGGAACTAACCAAGCCTGCTCTTGAGGCTCTCACGATCATTGCGTATTGCGGACCGATTACCAAAGCTGAACTTGAGCATATTCGCGGCGTCAATTGCAGTCTTATATTGAGAAACTTACTGATTAAAGGATTAATCGAATCAAACGAGGACCGCAAAAAAATGGCAAGTGTATATCAGGTCACATTTGAATTACTGCAGTTCCTGGGTGTCCGCAGTGTAGAAGAGCTTCCCGACTATGAGCGGTTACGAAGCCATGAACATATTACGGCTCTGATGGAGAAACAGATGGAAAAACAGCAGCAGTCTCCCGCTCCCACACCTGAAGCACAAACACCCGCAGAATGACGTCGCATGGTCGACTTATATCTCTTTCTCTTGGTACAACTTCACGCACTGCCGCCACAAGCTGATCTCGTTTGGAGTTCATCGGTTCGTTTTGCCTTAGTCGCTGAGATGGCCCATCCTCGATATCCTGCGCTCGACCGGCATCTCGGGGCGTATCCGCCGATTCCAAAAAAATCTTTTGTGATGCCGCCGTTATTCGCAGGACGTTCGGCCGTCGTTGTTGATCCGGCAAGCGGCGCGGTACTTTGGCAACGGCAGGCCGATATTCAGCGACCTATAGCGAGTCTTACAAAAATGATGACCGCGTTACGGGCGTACGAGCTGGATCATACATTTTCCGGTGAAGTGACCATAACCGCAGAAGACAATCTTCCGCGAATTGACAATCGCTTGCCCGTATCGCCGGGAGAGACGGTTCTCCGGGCCGATCTCGTTTCTGCCACGCTTATTGCTTCGATGAATAATGCCGCCCAGGCATTGGCGCGAAGCACGTCATTGCCCGTAGATGATTTTGTCGTGTCTATGAACGAGTACGCCCGAGAGCTTGGTATGCATGATTCGTATTTTACAGATGTCACGGGACTAGATCCGCAAAACACCTCAACGGTTCGGGATATTGCCCGTATGGCACGGGTGGTCATGAGAACACCGGCTCTTCGGGATCGAGTAGGTCAAGAGAACTATGAATTGACGACGGTGCATGCACAACGGCGTATTTTTTTTCGTTCGACAAATACACTGCTTTCCGATGCGGACATTGATGTTCAGGGGGTAAAAACCGGATATCTTGATGAGGCCGGATTTACGTTTGCCGCGTGGTTTACAGAGGGTGAACGGGACGTCCTGGTTGTCTTGCTGGGTGAGCCGACAAGCGCTTCCCGCTTTGCGGATGCAAAGAGGCTCGGCCGGTGGGCATTGGACGATTTTTCACCCGGAAATCTTTTTACAACGTCGCAAAAATAGTGTATCGTTAAGGAAGAATAGATCGATTACCAACGAATTATGCGCCAACCACCATTGATTATCGGCAATTGGAAAATGAATCTCCTCCAGGAAGAGACTCGTGATCTTGCGTCGGGGTTGAAAGCCGAGGTCGGGGACGCGAAACTGAGGACACGTATTATCGTGTGTCCGTCTTTTCCGTATCTCAAGACCGTCCAGGAAGTGTTGGCGGGGAGTTCAATTTCGCTGGGCGGACAGGACGTGTTTTGGGAGGACCACGGTGCGTATACCGGAGAGGTTTCTGCGCCGATGCTCCGTGAGCTTGGCTGTACGCATGTTATTGTGGGACATTCAGAACGGCGCCACACGCTCGGTGAAACCGACAGAATGGTGAAGCAGAAAATGAGAAATGTGCTCCGCGCAGGGCTTGTTCCTATCGTATGCGTCGGAGAGACATTTGAACAACGTCAGCAGGGATCCAAGGAACTTGTGGTCATGCGCCAGATGCAGGCTGTGCTTGAAGGACTGATTCCGACAGAACATGAAACAATCATTATCGCGTACGAACCGATATGGGCAGTTGGTACTGGTCAGGCGTGCGATCCGAAAGAAGCCCAAGAAACTGTCCAGGTTCTTTTTCATACACTGATCGATCTGTATCATGAAACCATTGCCCGCAAGAACTTTCAGATCGTGTACGGGGGGAGCGTCGATGAAACAAATATCACCAGTTATCTTGCTGAAGAGGAAATGAGCGGAGTTCTGGTCGGAGGTGCGAGTAATAATATTGAAAAGTTTGTAGGGATTATCAAGGCAGCTGCATCGGGTTAACCTATGCTTACACATATCAGTGAACTTATCGCCGACGCCAAACAGCATGAATATGCGCTTGGTGCGTTTAATGTTGATAATTTGGAGACAACACTTGTTGTAGTCCGTGCGGCGGTGCAAAAAAAATCTCCGCTGATTATTCAAATTTCGGAGCGCACGATCAAATACGGCGGATTGAAGACCATGACGGCAATGATTGAAACGATGGTGCGAGATGAAGCGGGGCAGATTCCCATCGCATTGCACCTCGATCACGGCAAGAGCTTTCGGTCAGTCGCCGAATGCATTGCAGCCGGCTTTTCATCAATCATGATTGATAATTCCGACGTCCCGTTCAAAGAGAATGTCATACTGACGAGACAGTCTGTCGAATATGCCCATAAGAAGGATGCCTGGGTGCAGGGAGAGCTGGGTGTTGTGAAGGGGCTGGAGGAAGCGTCTCAGGATGAGCGGGAAAAAGTCATGACCGATCCTGCCGAAGCGAAGCAATTTGTTGAAGAGACCGATATTGATACGCTCGCCGTGGCCATCGGGAATGTGCACGGCATTGTGAAGCTTAAAAAAGGACTGCCAAAGCTGAATATCAAGCGATTAAAAGAAATTCATGCCGCCATGCCGGATATGCCGCTGGTATTGCACGGGGCATCCGGGGTTCGCGGAGAAGATATCCGGGAAACTTTTGCGTACGGGATGCGGATTATTAACCTGAATACCGAATTAAAGCTGGCATTTTCAAACAGTCTTCGCGATACGCTCATCGCACATCCGGAATTCTTTGACATACGGGATTATTTTGAAAAACCGATGACTGACCTACAGGCGGTCATCGAAGAGCGGCTTGAACTTTTTGGAAGTGTCGGCCGGGCTTAATTAACACCTCGCATATGAAAAAAACACGAATTGCCATCAACGGATTTGGCCGCATCGGCCGGACAGCATTTAAAATTGCGCTCGAAACACCCGGAGTGGAAGTTGTCGCGCTTAACGATCTGACCGATACCGAAACACTCGCCCATTTATTGAAATATGACAGCGTGTACGGGAAATATACAAAAAAAGTAACGCATAAAGGATCGGCGATACTGGTCGATGGCAAGGAGTATCCGGTACTGGCTGAAAAAGATCCGACCAAGTTGCCCTGGAAAAAGATGGATATTGACGTTGTCATCGAGTCGACGGGTCGGTTTGTGAAACAGGAGCTGGCGGAACAGCATGTCACCGCCGGTGCAAAACGCGTGATCATCTCAGCGCCGCCTAAAGGTGGCGGCATACAGACGGTCGTTCTCGGTGTGAATAATGAATCGTTAGGCGATCAGGCGGTTATTTCAAACGCATCCTGCACGACTAATTGCATCGCTCCAGTCGCAAAGGTTATCTTCGACGCATTTGGTATTTCAAAGGCAGTCATGACTACGGTGCATTCATATACTGCAGACCAGAACCTTGTCGACGGACCGCACAAAGATTTGCGGCGGGCACGCGCGGCTGCACATAACATTGTCCCGACGACGACGGGAGCCGCCATTTCGACGGGGGAGACCATCCCGCAACTGAAAGGGTTGTTTGACGGTCTCGCAATCCGCGTTCCTACGATTGACGGATCACTTGCTGACTTTACCTTCTTGGTGGGAAAAAAAGTTACCGTTGATCAGGTGAATGATGCGCTAAAAAAAGCGGCTGCATCCCGGGCATTGAGAGGGATCCTGGAAGTTACCGAAGAACCGATTGTTTCGTCAGACATCATCGGGAATCGTCATTCGAGCATCGTCGATCTTTCGCTTACAAAAGTGGTCGACGGTGACCTGGTAAAAGTGATTGCCTGGTACGACAATGAAATGGGGTATTCACAGCGTCTGATTGAGCTGGTCCAGCGCGTAGGCAAACAGCTGTAGTTTTTTATTGAATCCATTGTAACCGTATGAAGAAATTCTTCATCGTGTGTGCGCTTGCCGGGTGCATGTTGCCCGGTGGTGTTTTTGCGTTAACCGAACAGATACAAGATTTCAGCGCTGAAATTACAGTGGAACGTGATTCAACACTGACGGTTACGGAACGGATCGAATATGACTTTAGCGATCTTGAGCGGCACGGTATTTTTAGGAATATCCCGTACCAGTATACGCAAAACGGGACGAAATATGCGACGCGCGTAAACATTGTTTCAGTAACGGATACACAAGGTGACGCGTATGAGTACTCTTCCACCAGAAGCGGCGGATATGTGAAAGTGAAGATAGGGGATCCAGAACAGCTGGTCTCAGGTTCGCACACGTATGTCATAACGTATACGGTACAGCGGGCAGTGACATTTTCGGGCGGCCAAAGTGAAATCTACTGGAATATTACGGGTAATGAGTGGGATGCGCCCATTGTTTCGGCATCCGCCATCCTTCACTTGCCCGCAGGGACGTCTCCCGTGGATTGGCGCTGTTACACGGGGGTTGCCGGCGCTACAGATCGTGAGTGTGAGGCGATTACCCGGGGAGACATAGTAGCGGTAGAAGCTCAACGTCAGTTTTCCTCATATGAAGGCATGACGATGGTGGTGACACTTCCCGCGGGAGCGCTTGATGAGCCGGTAGGTGCCCAAAAAACGATTTGGTTTCTCCAGGATAATTTCTGGGTGCTTTTGCCCGTGATCGCTTTTTTTATTCTGCACAGAAATTGGAGAAAAAAAGGGAAAGATCCGCGGATCAATGCGACGATCATTCCCGAGTATGAATCGCCTGATCGGATGCCTCCCGCCGAGCTCGGCACCTTGTGGGATGAGCGTGCGGATACCAAGGACATCTCAGCGACATTTATTGATTTTGCGGTCAAAGGGTATATCACCATCAAGGGGTCCGATAAAAAGAATTATGAGTTTGTAAAAATAAAAAATGCGGACGCAGCATTAACCGCATCTGAGAAAGCCATTTTTGAATCGTTGTTTCCGACTTCCGCGGATACGGTTGTGAAATTGGATTCGTTAAAGAATACGTATTATACGAAATTGCCGGATATTAAAAAAGCATTATATGAAGCGTTGGTTCAGCGGAACTATTATGCTAAAAATCCAAATTCAATTAAAGTGGGATACGCTGTTTTTGGTACAATAGTTATCGGCGGCTCAATAGCCACAGGCTTTAGTTTTCCGTACTTAATTTCTGCGTGGCTCTCTATTTTTGTCACCGGCGTATTAATCATTATCTACGGCGGCATCATGCCCCAAAAGACCGTAGCCGGCGCCGAGGCGTTGCAAAAAGTAAAAGGGTTCAAATGGTTTTTGTCAGTAACTGAAACAGAGCGTCTCAAGTTTCATAACCCCCCGACGAAAACACCCGAGCAATTTGAAAAACTGCTCCCGTACGCCATGGTCTTGGGTGTCGAAAAGGAATGGGCAAAACAATTCGAGGGCATCGATATGCCGCCGCCTTCGTGGTATCAGGGGAGTTACTCCGGTGCGTATACATCACTTTTCCTTGCGTCTTCTCTGTCTGATATGCGTTCAGA
>JBAZCI010000023.1:0-22713 GCA_041671025.1 Patescibacteria group bacterium
GTTCTTCCGCGGATCAGCGGCGGCAGTTGGGGCGGGTATGACGCCTGTTGCGCTCGGTTCCGATACGGGAGGATCTGTTCGTCAACCTGCGGCACTATGCGGGGTAGTCGGCATGAAACCGTCATACGGTCGAGTATCACGGTCCGGGTTAATAGCACTTTCTTCCTCGCTCGACCAGATCGGTCCGCTTGCATCGACGGTGGAGGATGCGGCGCGCGTGTTTCTCACTATTGCCGGCAAGGACGCAAAGGACGCGACAACCGTCGACAAGCCAATTTTTGCGTTACCTGATATTAAGCAGGATATTAAAGGTCTGCGTATCGGTATTCCATCCGAATTTTTTGTCGAAGGCATGGATCCCGCGGTACGCACACATATTGAAGCCGCTTTAGAGGTATTGAAAAAGCAGGGTGCAAAACTCGTTGAGATTCAGCTGCCGAATGCCATGCATTCACTCGCGGTGTATTACGTCACGCTTACATCGGAGGTTTCCACGAATCTTGCCCGGCTTGACGGTGTGCGATACGGTCCCGGTTTGCCAGAAGGAGATACGCTTGCAGATGCGTATTCGGCCTTGCGCGGCAAACGATTCGGTGCGGAGGCAAAGCGGCGCATTATGCTCGGCACCTTCGCACTCTCAAAAGGATATTATAAAAAATATTATCATCAGGCGCAAAAAGTTCGGGCGGTCGTGAGGAGCGAATTTGCCGATGTGTTTAAAAAAGTAGATTGTATCGCATCGGCGACGTCGCCAACGGTTGCGTTCAAGCTTGGTGAACGGTATGATGACCCGCTGACTATGTATCTCTCGGATATTCTCACCGTTCCGGCAAACATCGCCGGTATTCCCGCAATCAGCGTCCCGTGCGGTTTTTCCGAAGGACTCCCGGTCGGTCTGCAGATTATGGGTAAGCTGTGGGATGAAAAAACGGTTTTTATGGCTGCTCATGCGTATGAGCAGGCAACTGATTGGCACACGAGACGTCCGGTATTAAGCACGTAACTTTGAGATGTATCTTTATTAAGTAATTAACTCTTCATAACGCGCATATGGGTGAAAATATATCAGATAGTACACAGGCAGATTTTCGGATTCCCGATGAGAATGAATTTGAGCAACTTCCCCCGCCTGAATTATCGGAAGGCTTGAAAGAACATAAAAGCGTTAACCCTGAGACCGGTGAACTACTTCATCATACAGTCACAGATGTAGAAGGACGGACGATGTATCAGCGCGAACGTACGTTTTCACAGGACAACCCGCAACAACTCAACAGTGATTGGCAGCGTTTTGAACTTGGGTTTGACGATAAAAACAGAGTTACCGAGCGCCGAGTACAAAAATTAGTACCCGGGAACGAGAGTCAGTCATACGAGCAACATGCCTATGATGACGAAACCGGTGGACACACGGTAACGGGACGCATCGAAGCGGGAAAAGACGCTGGCCATGAGTGGCGAACTTCACGGACGGTTTTGCAAGACTTTAACGATGGTCGACAAATTATCCAAGAAAAAAATGAAATTCTCGAACAAGGCCAAAATCCGGCTAAGCCTCAGAAGGAGACGTCATCGACGAAGCAGATATATATGAAGTCAGGGAAATGGCTAGGGGAAGAGTGGACAGATGATCACACCGGTCAGACGGCGGTGAATCTTCCGGCAGGGGCAGAGTCTTTGCCTGATTGGCGAGAATAAGAATGGCGCACGCCGGCGTTGACTAAAACGCGTATACGTGCTACGATACGTTCACTTTAGTGTAAAAATGGTATGGATCAATCAAACGCATTTGCAAACATAAAGATACTTCTCGTCGAGGATGAAAAAATGCTTTCCGACATGTACGTATCCAAGTTTTCCAAAGAGGGAATGCATGTGGTGACGGCTGCCGATGGAGCGCAGGGACTAGATATGGCCACGAAAGAAAAGCCGGATATTATTTTGCTTGATATTATTATCCCTAAACTGGACGGTTTCGCAGTCTTAAAAGCGCTTAAGACGGACGAGGCCACCAAACACATCCCCGTTATTATGCTGACGAATCTCGGTCAGGAGGAAGATATTCATAAGGGAAAAGAATTGGGCGCGGATGACTATTTTATCAAATCAGACCATACGCCTGCTGAAGTTGTATTAAAAGTGCAGAGCGTCTTATCCAAGAAATAACGTATGACCGATAAACACGAACGGACAATAGTGCTCATTAAGCCTGATGCAATTCAGCGGAGTCTTGTTGCAAACATTATTCACCGTTTTGAGCTCAAGGGGTTGAAAATTGTAGGCATAAAAATGATTTCAGTCGACGATGCGACGGTACGTGAGCATTATGCACACCATGTCGATAAGCCTTTTTTTGATAGTTTGAAGCGTTTCATGCAATCGGCGCCTATTGTTGTCCTCGCTTTAGAGGGATTTGAGGCCGTCAAGGTTGTCCGCCAGCTTGCCGGTGCGACATCGGGCAGAGAAGCGGACATCGGAACGATTCGCGGCGACTTGTCGATGAGCTTACAGATGAATGTCGTGCATGCTTCCGAAAATGTTGAGGCGGCACAGGAAGAGCTGAAGAGGTTTTTTGATTCGAAAGAGCTTTTTGCATACGACAAGATCGATTTTGAGACGTTATACAGTGAATCTGAGCGCTAAAACATTGACGAAACGGTAAAATTGTGCTATCCTTCCCGGTACGGTCATGAATATGGAACAATCTAAGTCACAACTCGCAGATCGGCAGATGTATAACCTGATAGTTATCGGTCTTATTGTGGGCATTATTATTATTGGCGCTAGCATTTTGATGACTGGTTTGTAGAGCGTGTAAACAACACAAGACGCATGCCAGACTAGTCATCAACAGGCTAGTTTTTTTGTAAAACAAAAATCTTGCACCCACACAATACGGGGAGGGAATCCATGAATTCTACGGATCAGAATGTTATCGATGAATGCAAGCCGTGTCCGTGCTGTCATGCCGGTATACTTTTTCCTAGGGATTATCATGACCCTATAAACGGCACAGGCAAGGTAGATCAGTGCGATATTTGTGACTACCGGATTCAATGACACCTGTTATCAGGTACAGCTCCTCTTGCTGAAAGCATCGGGGAGTTTTTTTATTTGCGTGTACCCTTGACATTTCTATTGGCGTGTGGTACTGTGCAACGTTAAAAAAATAGAACGTTAAATTACATAAACTCATTTCGCGGAGGAATGAAATGCTTAGAGAAATTTCACTATTCGTGCAGGAAAATTCCGGAACAATCACGTTCTTGTTTGTTGCGGTGTTGCTCCTGCTTATTGCCTTGATTCGCCAGTGGTACAAGGACCACAAAAAACTCAGTACCGAATTAAACAAGGCGCAGGCAGAAAGAAGTAACTTGTGGAATACTCACCACGCATACGAGCATCTCGTACGTGCCGTGATTTCGGCGTTGAATGGGGCAACAAGAAGTTGGTCAGCAACTCCCGATTCCATTTTTTCTCAATTTCTACATTTCGGAGAAGTTGACAGAGACGAGTGGGAAAAATATTTAGCACCATACATAACGAATATTGAAGGCGCCACGATGCTCAAGAGGTTGCGTCTGCCGGCTGCACTCAACTCCCTCGTCGCCATCCTGGAAGTTGCGAAGAAAGTTGGGATGGACGGATATCGCTACTACGAAAATAACGGGGACAAAACACGCGACATCAGTCAACTGGTTGAAGAGTATAGATTGCATGTCACTAATCTGATGTCGGAGTTATCGGAAGTATTACCCGACGCAGACACGAAGGGGTTTGAAGCCAATCTCATGAGTCTAATTGAGCCCCTCAAAAGGCAGGGCCATGTTAATGAGGCAAAATACCTTTTCGAACATTTGCGCCTGGGTATGGATGGCATGGATATAGCAAAGGCGCGGCAATTTCTTTCTCATTGTCAGGCCGCTGATGTAGATCCAAAAGATCTCATTCCAGCTAATCTTCATAAGTGCTGGGATATGGTGGCGACGGCAATCTTAACGCTTAACGCGGCAGTTATCAAGCAGGAACCGGTCGCGGAGGCGGCATCAAGCGAGTAAGATAAGACCTCGCTCTACTCAAATCAAAAATCCACACGGTGTTGTATTGTACGCACCGTCTTTTTTTGTTGATTTGGTCGCAATAGTTCTGTATACTGATGTTCATGCCATAGTTTCGGGGTGTAGTATACCGGTAGTACGCGCCCATGGGGTGGGTGTAGAGGGAGTTCAATTCTCCCCACCCCGAAAGTGTGGCATAGGAGTAGTACGCGCCCATGGGGGTCGAGTCAACAAGCGAAGCGAACTGCTTTGCTTCGCGCGGGACGAGACGGGCTGAGCGATGACGCCGAAGGCGGCAGCGAAGCCCCGGAGGGTGTAGAGGGAGTTCAATTCTCCCCACCCCGAAAGTGTGGCATAGGAGTAGTGCCTTAGACACAAGAGGTGCCGTCTTGACGTCCTCATGCTAATCGATATAGTAGATATATAATAATTAACTGTTTATCTGTGTACGCCTATGACAGAACAGCGTGAAGAATTCAAAGTATCGAGCGATGAACTCGTCCGAAAGGTGAAGGAAATCATTCATGAAGGCAATGCGAGAATGATTATTATTAAGAATGAAGAAGGAAAAGACATCGTGCAATTTCCCCTTACCATCGGCGTTGTCGGTGTATTTTTAGCCGCACCGCTTGCCGCTGTCGGCGCTATTGCCGCACTGGTGACCAATTGTACGTTGGTCGTTGTTAAGAAATAATAACCGGTATGAAACTTATTTTACGAAATTTACTTCGACGAAAATTACGAACCGTACTGACGGTCGGCGGTATTGTGATCGGCGTATTTGCGCTAACGGTCATGGGAGCCATGTCGGAAAAACTCAGTTTGCTCGTGAAGGGTGGCGAGGATTATTATGGGACTAAGGTATTAGTTGTCGACGGACAGTCATCCGCTTTTTTTGGTGGTGCGCCGTTAACGATGGATAAACGTGCGGAACTTGAAAAAGTTGACGGGGTCACATACGTTTCCGCTGACGTCAGTCTCCTGTTGGATGATGAAACAGGTGCGACATTCGGCACTCCGGCAATGATCGTGTCGTATGACCCTGCCGCTGAGCCGTACGAATCTTTTGAACTCAATACTGCGACAGGGCGGTTTATCACTGCTGAGGATCGAAACAAAACTGTCTTAGGCGCTGATCTTGCCGATACCCTCAAGACGGATGTGGGTCAGACAATCAAACTGCGCGAACGCGACTTTGAGGTGGTAGGCATCTTAGAAAAAACTCTTACCGCTCCCGATAATACCGCTATTGTCTCGCTCGCTGATGCTCAGGAATTTGTCCATTCCACGCTCCCTGATGCATTTAAGGAAAGCCTGCCTTCTGAAAAAGTGGTATCAAGTTTTGCTGTTTACTTAGACGATATTGATCAGGGTGAAGCAGTTGCAGAACGGATCAATGATCAGGTTGAGGGGGTCAAGCGTACGGCCCGTCCTTTTTCGAAGAGCAAATCGGCCAAAGCCTGGCAATTTTCAATCTGATTATTCTTTCCGGTGCGTTAATTGCGATTATTGTTGGAGGATTTTCGATCATGAATACGCTTACTTTTTCGGTGATCGAGCGTACTCGCGAAATTGGAATCAAAAAAGCGGTCGGAGCACGGTCGGGCAGAATTTTGAAAGAATTCTTGCTTGAAGCGGCCGTCATTGGAGTGATCGGCGGTCTGGTGGGCATCGGTCTTGGGGCGGTCATGGCATGGGGGATAAATGAATCCTCTCGCGACAGCGGATTGCTTCTCTTTCAGTTGACTCCTCGTTTGCTTGTGGCAGTCTTTGTCTTTTCAATCGTGATCAGTGTGCTGGCCGGATTCTTTCCTGCACGGCGCGCATCGAAACTTAATCCAGTAGAAGCACTTCGTTATGAATAATCACATTGCCCGTTCGATCAATCTCAAAAAAACGTATTCCGTTGGTAAGCACAACGAGGTACATGCCTTGAAGGGCGTGAGTGCGGAGTTCAGTGTAGGAGAATTTGTTGCGATTATTGGTCCGTCCGGATCGGGAAAATCTACATTCATGCATCTGCTGGGCGCTCTTGATATGCCGACAGATGGCGATATTGAAATTGCCGGAAAAATGTTAAGCACGTTAAGTGATAATGAACGCGCTGACTTGCGCGCAAAGCAGCTCGGGTTCATTTTCCAGGGTTTCAATCTGCTTTCAACACTTTCGGCAATTGAGAATGTCATGCTTGCGGGAGATTATGCCGGACTGCCTTCAAAGGAAACACGCGAACGAGCCGAAAAGCTCTTAGGCGAAGTTGGTCTCGGTGAACGGTATGACCATACCCCAAACGAATTGTCGGGCGGTGAACAGCAGCGCGTAGCAATCGCCCGTTCGTTGATGAATGACGGCAAACTGATACTTGCTGATGAGCCGACAGGGGAGTTGGATACGAAAAATTCTGAAATCATTGTTCAATTACTGAAGGATCTGGTGAAGCGTAAGCAGAAGACTATTGTCATGGTTACGCACAACGAAGATTTGACCCGTTTCTGCGATCGCACCATCAAGATTGTTGATGGGCTAGTGGCTTCATAAGAGATTTTAAAATACGAAGCGCAAGAGCCGCTGAAATGGCGGCTCTTGACATATTCGCGATTTCCACTATCATATGTGGAACAAGATAAATATGTCATCAACAGCCGCTGGTGCGGTAACTACAGCAAATTCAGTTACAACAGAAAAAAGCGCTACAGAGCCTGGAGGTTTTACGGTTGATGACGGCGTTCCGGATCACACGGTACTCAATAGATTTAAACGACTTCGGGAAAAGGTCTTAGAAAAGAGGCCGGTTTTGCGTGAAATCATTCAGGAGCAGGGCGCAAAAAATTTGTATGCATATGCAAAGGAATATGCCGACGTTAATATCAATCAACCTATTCTGGAACGTCAGGAGGAGTTTTTAATTATTTTTAAACAGGAAGTTGCCAAGCGGTTGGGCATGGAGGTAGCAACGAGCGCGACGGAACAGCTGCGGCGCTATTATTTTGTTTCAACGGCGGATCATCACGGTCCCATCTGTCATCCGTTTTTTCTCAATGCAAATTTAATCTCATCCGTGCCGTATTTTGAGCGCAGTGATCCGTATTTGCAGAATGTCATTGTTCTTTCGAATGCAAATGTATCACTGAATAATTCCTCGTTTCCCCGCGGACTGATTTTCCACAGCAATGCAAAGGGAGTCACTAAGCTTCACCGGCTCGCATTTTCAACATGCGCGAATCGGTTGTGCCCTGTTTTTAACTTTCCTGCGTATACGGCGAAGGATATTGAACGGGTTCTCAAAAATGTGAAGGACAAGGCTGCAGCTGGAGACATTCGAACGGGTGAGGCGGATACACTGTCATCAATGATTCAGGAAGTTTACAATTTGCCGGATGTGATCGACAGCGAAGGATATTCTGATCAGATTACCAAAACTAATTTTCATTTGTGGAAAAAGTTTTTTATCCCCAATCATCGAAATGCCCCGAACTTAGTTTATCTCGAACAGGAAGGACTCGTTGCTCAGCTGTTATTGGCATTCCATGTAGACGGTGATACGACGATCTCGCGGATGATGTTTGACCCGGCGTATGAACAACTGATGACGACCCACTTTGAAGATATCATGGGCGCTTTTTCACGAAAGACTCAGTACGGGACGTATTTATTCTGGGCATTGCCTCCGGGAGCCAAGTATCGCATTCAGCTTTGGAAGCAGGGGAATGAACTTGTTGCCGAGGACGGTTCGTACCGTGTCGAGCTCACACCCCATGCGGTTCGGCGGGCGCTTGAAAAGAAAGAACTCATTTCAAGCATGTTGCTTGCCTATACCGTCCTGTCTTTTTACTACGGATTGAAATGTCTCGGCGGGTTTAGTCAGGTAAACTATCTGACATACATGAAGAATGCATATATTCGCATGCAACTTGATCTGGGTGGGTATAAAAGCATTGAAGTATGCGCCCGTGCTCAAACAAAGGAGCTTGGAGGTGATATGACGATTGCATTCTTGGGCGATACTGCCGGTACGCTCACGCCTGCTACCGGACTCGATCTTATTCTTTACGGAACGCATAACACGTGGCCGGTGCTGGTCGATCAGTCGAAGCAAATAACGCTTGAAGAAGCGCTGAATCCGCTGATGCCTGAATTTTACCGTATTATTTACCCTGAACTGGAGCGTGAACCTGACCTTTCTTCGTTGACTGCCCGGGATATTACTGCGCTGACGCATCTGGATAGCAAAATTAAGGCCTGCGCATTTTTGCCCAACGCTTAGGATATTCGTAGACGCAGGGCGCCTTTTTTGGTATGCTTGAAACTCGTTGCACAGTGCTCGTTAGCAATGAATTACAAAAAACCGTCTTGGGGAGACGTTCTGAGTGAATGCCGGATCAGGTTACACTGCTACTTTTTCTCGCTGTCGGGTAAGCGTTCTCAGGCAATTTGTGCAGACCAAAACAGAACGGCCGCTGATTCGCGCTTTTTGCAAGTTTACCAGTTGTCGCCGGATTGTCTTGATATTTGAGTGACTTCGGCTGGCGCTCCGCATGGAGCCTCTGCCGCATTGTGAACAAACTCGTGCCATAGGTGTATGTGCACGCCATCATAACAGAATACCTATGATATTACAATACCTCTTTTCCCACCCTGAATTTTTCGTTGTTTGGCTTTTTTCAATCGTTTACGCGATAACTGTTCATGAATTCTCGCATGCATTTGCCGGCGATCGTCTCGGTGACCAGACCGCACGAAGCATGGGTCGGTTAACATTGAATCCGCTGTCCCATCTCGACATGTTCGGCTCAATTATGCTGCTTATCGCGGGATTTGGCTGGGGGAAACCGGTGCCGTTTAATCCCTATATGCTGCGTTACAAGCGGTGGGGTCCCGCTATCATTTCGCTCGCCGGACCGCTGTCTAATTTTATCAGCGTACTTATCTTTGGCATTTTGCTGAAAGTGCTACTCGGGCAGGGGATTATTGACGATGGCAACCTGCTTACGTTATTTTTGACGGCATTGATTCAGGTGAATGCGATTTTGGGGCTTTTTAATCTCATCCCGATTCCGCCGCTTGATGGTTCAAAGGTACTTTTCAGTGCTCTATCAGACCGGTATATGAATTTTAAAATGACACTTGAACGTACCGGTCCCATGATTCTGATTGGAATTATCATTTTAGACAGTGTTTTAGGCCTTTCATTGCTCGGGTCGCTGTTTAACGGACTGATCAACGGGATTTTCAGCGTTTTTACGTAGTCGCTCCCGACCATTGTGACCTCTGCCCGGTGGGTGTTGACAGAGAAAAACGCATATCGTATACTCAACTTCGGATTCCTTGGAGTCTCGAGCCTAAAAGAGACTTTTTTATTAGTAGTTTCGTAGTCAGGATATGCCTACAATTTCACAGTTGATTCGAAAAGGCCGTCATCCAAACCGGTATAAATCTAAATCTCCTGCATTGGAGACTGTTTTTAATACATTAAAGCGAAAACGAACGGCGCTTGCGAAGAGCTCGCCGTTCAAACGGGGTGTTTGTCTTAAGGTTACTACCACTACTCCGAAAAAACCGAACTCCGCACTTCGAAAAATTGCCAGAGTCCGCCTTTCAAACGGTATGGAAGTGACTGCGTATATTCCCGGAGTCGGCCACAACCTTCAAGAACACTCAATCGTATTAATTCGCGGAGGACGCGTCAAAGACCTCCCCGGCGTTCGGTATCATATCGTTCGCGGCGTTTACGATACGCAGGGGGTTCAGGACCGTAAGGTGAGCCGGAGCGTCTACGGCGTAAAACGGCAGAAATAATATGCGGGGAAAACGAGCACCAAAACGAATAATCGCACCGGATTGGAAGTATCAGTCGCCCATAGTTGGTAAGCTGATCAATCATGTGATGCGCAAAGGCAAGAAATCGATCGCCGAACGGGTAGTATACGGCGCATTTGCCATCATTGAAGAAAAGTCAAAGAAAAATCCGATGGATATTTTCGACCAGGCGCTCAAAAATGTAAGCCCTGTTGTTGAGGTTCGTTCCCGTCGTATCGGCGGTGCGAATTATCAGATTCCTATTGAAGTTACGTCAGAACGCAAGCTTGCACTGGCATTTCGTTGGATACTCACTGCAGCTCGTACAAAAAAGGGCAAGGCAATGCGTGAAAAACTCGCCCATGAGCTTCTAGGTGCCGCAAACAATGAAGGCGACGCGGTAAAGAAGAAAGAGGATGTTCACCGCATGGCTGAAGCAAATCGCGCATTTGCGCATTTTGCGTAATTCGGCGATATGTCAGAGCAGGAATTACCGCCTGGCGTTTGTCACGAGTGCTATCGTACCAATGGAGAACATGCGACTGATTGCAGTCGTGCACTGAGGAAAGATGAGGCTAGTAGTGAACAAAATGCGATGGAGATGAAGACTGCAGATATAGACGATCTTGCAGGCATTCGGAAAGAGGTCGATCAGATATTGGCTACACTTGGCATCATTACGATAGAAGACTACTCGTTAATTAATGCGAAGAAAAGGGGGAGAGAGGAAGAGTATTATATTGAATTAGGGAAATTTGCCCTTAAATTACAACATTTTTCAGTTGAAGTGAGTAGGTCGATGGAATCCTTGCTACGCTGGTATATGACACATAAGGATACGTATAATGAAACAAGAGATCAGGTTGATATATTATACAAACGTACTACTGCTTTATTAGAAAAAGTGAAAAAAGCCGATGAATGTTTGCGACAGCAAGATGTGGGTGGACTTGATGAATCATGTGATGAGATTTTTAAAGAAATTGAAATTTTAAAAGGAGAAATCAATCGTATAAATTAATATTATGCCACGAGAGTTTAGCCTAGAATCCACACGAAATATCGGCATTATCGCTCACATTGATGCAGGGAAAACAACGGTTTCCGAGCGTATTTTGTATTATACGGGCAAGAAACATAAAATCGGCGAAGTGCATGAAGGCGCGGCAGAAATGGACTGGATGGAACAGGAAAAAGAACGTGGTATTACGATTACGGCCGCCGCAACCACCTGTTTTTGGAAGGACCATCGCATAAATATTATTGACACGCCGGGACATATTGATTTTACCGTTGAAGTACAGCGGTCACTCCGCGTTCTTGACGGCGGTGTTGTGGTATTTGACGGTGTCGCAGGCGTCGAGCCTCAATCGGAAACGGTATGGCACCAGGCTGAAAAATTTGAAGTACCCCGGATTTGCTTTATCAACAAAATGGACCGTATGGGTGCAGATTTTTACAACGATCTGGCCTCTATCCATGAACGGCTGACGACAAACGCGCACCCCATGCAGCTGCCGATTGGTGCTGCGGAAACATTCGCCGGTCTTGTCGATCTGCTTACGCGCCGCGCGATTATATACAAAGACGAAATGGGAAAAGAGTGGGAAGATACGGATGTTATTCCCGAAGACATGAAAGAAAAAGTTGAACAGTATCGCCACACGCTCATTGAAGCTATTGTCGAAAAAGATGAGAAGCTTCTCAATCAATATCTTGAAGGCAAAGAGCCCACACTTGAGGAGTTGAAGAAGACTCTGCGCAAGGCAGTCATTAAAAATGAATTAGTGCCTATATTTTGCGGTTCAGCGCTCAAGAACAAAGGCGTCCAATTCCTACTTGATGCGGTGAATGACTATTTACCGTCTCCCCTGGATGTTAAAGCTATCAAAGCGACTGACATGGCCGGTACCGCCATTGAGCGTTCAGCATCTGATGAACAGCCGTTCACTTCGCTTGTTTTCAAAATCGCGACAGATCCGTATGTAGGAAAACTGTCGTTTTTCCGGGTCTATTCAGGCAAACTTACCTCCGGTTCGTATGTATTAAATACGCGTACCAGCCGTAAAGAACGGGTCGGACGCATTGTCCGTCTCCATGCCAATCACCGCGAAGAAGTGCAGGAAGTATATGCCGGCGATATTGCCGCTGCGGTAGGCCTCAAGGACACCACCACAGGAGATACGATCTCCGATGAAGATCATCCGGTCATTCTTGAATCCATCACGTTTCCAGATCCGGTTATTTCAATTGCAATTGAGCCTAAGACTAAACAGGACCAGGAACGCATGGGTATGGCACTTTCCAAGCTTGCCGAAGAAGATCCGACATTCCGGGTAAAGACTGATGAAGAAACAAATCAGACGATTATTGCGGGGATGGGCGAACTGCATTTGGATATCATTGTCGATCGGATGAAACGGGAATTTAAAGTAGAAGCAAATGTCGGAAAGCCTCGCGTGGCGTATAAAGAAACCATTACCAAGACTGCGGAAGCCGAAGGGAAATATATCAGACAGTCAGGCGGTCGCGGTCAATACGGACACTGTTTTATCCGCGTAGAACCGCTTGAACGCGGCAAGGGTTTCGAATTCGAGGATGCGGTAAAAGGTGGCGTTATTCCGCATGAATATATCCTGCCGATTCATAAAGGGGCCAAGGAAGCTATGGATAAAGGGGTTGTCGCGGGCTATCCGATGGTAGACTTGAAGGCGACCGTGTATGACGGTTCATACCATGAAGTTGACTCTTCCGAAGGGGCATTTAAAATCGCGGGTTCGATGGCTCTCCAGGCAGCCGCACGACGCGCAGATCCGATACTTTTGGAACCAATCGTCAAAGTAGAGGTTGTAACTCCCGAGAAGAATATGGGTGATGTAATCGGTGATCTGAATTCAAAGCGCGCGATTATTAAGGAAATGCGGGATCGTCAAACGAATCGCATTATTGACGCCGAAGTACCTCTCGGAGAAATGTTCGGCTACGCAACACAGCTTCGGTCAATGTCACAGGGCCGCGCGTCATATTCAATGGAATTTTCACACTACGCACCGGTTCCTCATCATGTCGCTGAGCAGATAGCCGGAGAAGCGGCGGGTGAAAAAGTGAAAAAATAATTTCCAACACCATTCATTATGGCCGGAGGAAGTAAGCTCGGTAACTTCACGGTACTGGTAGTTATACTTGCCGTCGTGCTAGGCGCGGCGTGGTATCTTTTTGGTAATCAAGAAACGAATACCAATGCCGCTACGAATGTTCCTGCGCAAAATGTGAACACGCCTGTCAATGATGTAACCAACAGCGTGATTACCTCAACAAACGAATCTGTGGGTGGCGCAGACCCTGAATATTTTCAGGATCCGGATGAATCATTTCGTGTTGTTTTGCCCGAGGGATGGGAAGGCGTGAAAAATGATTCGACGTGGGAGCAGGCGCGGGGAGCATATACCCTCACTTCTCCCGATGCCGGTGCGGTTGTAGTGACCGTTTTTTCCTCGCAGGCAGATATCCCAATCTCATTGATTGTCGGTGAGAACGCGGCGCCCTCCTCTCAAGTTACGGTTGATACTATCCAAGCGGCAAAATACAACGTACGGAATGAAAAAGACGGGACGACGACACATGTCGTCATCGTCGAAGGTGATGAATCGTCATTTGTTATTTCAGGTGATTCAAGTGCCGTCGAGAGAGTCATTTCGCTCATTGAATTTTAGCATCTATCCACAGTACTTGGGGATAAACAGGGGACAAATGTTGACATATTTCATGTTTTGTTGTATAATCATCATTTTTTGCAGATAAACACAACAAAGACATCCTTGTGGAGTTATTAAGAGATTGCTATAATACGCATTACATTCAGGAGAGTCTCAGCAAGAATCGAGAGTTGACAGAGTTCGGTAAACTATATATTATTTACCCTTGCGGTATTTTTATACATTAAAAGTCATTAATTAGAATCACCATGGCAGAAAAATTCGACCGTTCTAAACCACACGTTAATGTCGGTACCATCGGTCACGTCGACCACGGTAAAACGACACTTACTGCAGCTATTTTGAAAACACTGCGAGACTCAGGTTTCAAAGCGCAGGAGAAGTCAGTTGATCAGATTGATAACGCGCCCGAAGAAAAGGAACGCGGTATTACTATTGCAACTGCACATGTCGAATATGAATCCGATAAGCGTCATTATGCGCACGTCGACTGTCCTGGTCATGCCGATTATGTGAAAAATATGATTACCGGCGCCGCTCAGATGGATGGTGCGATTCTTGTAGTTTCTGCTGCAGACGGTCCGATGCCTCAGACTCGCGAGCACATTCTTCTCGCCCGTCAGGTCGGAGTTCCGTACATTGTTGTTTTCATGAATAAAGTTGACATGGTTGATGATAAAGAGCTTGTCGATCTCGTTGAAGTTGAAATTCGCGATTTGCTCAAAAAGTACGAGTTCCCTGGCGACGAAATCCCCATTATCAAAGGATCGGCTCTTAAAGCATTGGAAGGGGATGAGGAATCAAAGAAAGCTATACTCGAACTCGTTAAGAAATTGGATGAATACATTCCTGAGCCAAAACGCGACACAGACAAGCCGTTTTTGATGCCAATTGAGGACATTTTCTCAATTGAAGGCCGCGGTACCGTAGTGACCGGCCGCATTGAACGCGGATCTGTTAAAGTCAACGATGAGGTTTCAATTGTCGGTATCAAGGAGACGGCCAAAACTGTCATCACCGGCATTGAAATGTTCAACAAAGAACTTGATGAGGGTCGCGCAGGCGATAATGCAGGCCTTTTACTCCGCGGTACCAAGAAAGAAGATGTTGAACGCGGCCAGGTGCTTGCAAAGACCGGCACTATTACACCTCATACAGAGTTTGAAGCGCAGATCTACGTTTTGACGAAAGAAGAAGGCGGTCGTCATACCCCGTTCTTCAAAGGCTACAAACCCCAATTCTACATTCGAACTACTGATGTAACGGGTGAAGTCATTCTTCCCGAGAAAACTGAGATGGTTATGCCAGGAGATACGGTAACAGTAACGGTAAAGCTGATTGTGCCTGTCGCTCTTGAAGAATCGCAACGGTTTGCTATCCGCGAAGGCGGACACACAGTCGGTGCGGGAGCTGTGGTCAAGATCATCAAATAGCCTTTTCTCGACCCCCCTTCGCACCTTCGCATTTCATTCACCTCTACTTTCGAAAACGATCCCATGGACGAAACTACAACTCCGACGAAAGCTGACGAAAAGGAAGTCACGGCTTCAAATCGTATACGGATAAAAATCCGCGCGTACGATAATAAAATCATTGATCAGTCAACCAAGACAATCATTGATACCGCGATTCGTTCCGGAGCCCAGATCAAGGGTCCTGTCCCGTTGCCTACTGAAAAGACGAAGTATATCGTAAATCGATCGACCTTTGTCCATAAGGATGCGAGAGAACAGTATGAAATGCGGATTCACAAGCGACTGATTGATATTATCGATCCAACTCCAAAAACTGTAGACGCACTGATGAACTTGAATCTTCCCGCCGGTGTCGACGTGGAGATTAAGATGTAAGGAAAGTTGAGCATTTAACAAATCAGGTAAATAGGTTCCGGGGATGATAATACGCGTTATCCGATCGAGATAATCCCCAGATAACAATTTGCCGGTACTACGTCCTTGTTGTATATAAGGACCGGAGTGCAGATGAGCAAGAGCTCGTGTTGTCACCCTTGTCAGTAGTCTGGCTCATACGCGTTCCGGTCCTTTTGATATATCTATGGCAGTACTCATTGGCGAAAAAATGAATATGCAGCAAATGTTCCGTGAAGACGGAACTGTTGTACCTGTGACCATCGTTCACGCGGGCCCCTGTACGGTCACTCAGGTAAAGGCTGAAAAAAAAGACGGCACGAATGCCGTGCAGCTTGGGTTTGGCGAAAAAAAGAAGGCGTCAAAACCGATTCGCGGTCACCTCAAGGACCTTACACTTTTTCGAACCATGCGTGAATTCCCCGTTGATGATCCGACTCAATTTTCTCGCGGTCAGGTGTTTACTGTTGAAGCGTTCAAAGAAGGCGATAGCATCGCAATTACGGGTGTCTCGAAAGGACGCGGTTTCCAGGGCGTAGTGAAACGTCACGGATTTCACGGCAGTCCTGCTACGCACGGTCATAAAGACCAGCTTCGTATGCCTGGATCTATCGGTGCAGGCGGCATCCAGCGGGTTATTAAAGGTATGCGTATGGCCGGCCGAATGGGCGGGGCGCGCACAACCGTACGAAATCTCATCGTTGAAAAAGTTGATACAGAGAAAAACCTTCTGTACATTCGCGGAGCAGTTCCCGGGGCTCGAAAAGGATTGATCACTATTCGCCATCTTGCGTAATCATATGCCTAGCGTTGCTGTATATAATAACGAAGGAAGCAAAGTATCTGAGGTAAAGCTCAGAGAAGATATCTTTGATGTCAAAGTTAATCCGTCGTTGATTCAGCAAGCGGTTGTCACACAACAGGCAAACAGCCGACATCCTTTTGCACATACGAAGACACGCGGAGAGGTGCGCGGAGGCGGTCGCAAGCCGTGGGCTCAAAAGGGGACTGGTCGTGCCCGTCACGGGTCAATTCGTTCACCCATTTGGAAAGGCGGCGGCGTTGCATTTGGACCCCGCAAAACACGAAATTACACCAAACAAATTAATGCGAAGGCGAAACGAAAAGCATTGTTCATGGTGTTATCAGAAAAGGTGCGGGATAATGAATTCGTTGTCATTGATCAGCTGAAGTTTGAAAAACCCAAGACAAAGGATATTGTCGGGTTGATGAAAAAGTTACCTGTCAAAAAGAACGTCCTGCTGATTTTGCCCGTAAATCAACCCATGATATACAAGTCTGCACGCAATCTTCCCTCCACGCAGGTGATTTTGGCGGACAGCTTAAATGTTGTGGATGTGCTTCGTGCTCATACGCTGGTCATGCCGCAATCAGCTGTTGAAGTGATTGAAAAGACCTATCGACGATCAACATAATTCTATGGGACTTTTAGACCGTTTTAAGAAAAAATTCGACAGCGTCGGCAAGGATAAACAGCCACGGAATATTGTCGCGGAAGAAAAAAAAGAAAAGAAAGAGTCGACGCCAAAAGATGAGTCGGAAAAAAAGGAGCAGAAACCTAAAGAGGTAAAAGAAAAAAAGCGAAAACTGAAAGAGAATACGCAGGATGCTTACCGCATTCTTGTTAAAGTCCTTATTACTGAAAAAGCCTCATTATTGAGCGCCCAAGGACAGTATGCGTTCGCCGTATCTCCTTCAGCAAACAAAGCGCAGGTTGCAGAAGCAATCCGCCATGTATACGGCGTAACCCCACTGCACGTCAATATCATGAATGTCAGCGGCAGGAAAGTCAGATTTGGTAAGACGATGGGTACGACTAAGGCGTGGAAGAAAGCGATAGTGACACTCAAGCAGGGAGATAAGATCGATGTGTACGAAGGCGTGTAACCTATGGCAATACGAATATACAAACCAACGACTCCCGGACGAAGATTTGCTTCAGTTGTTCACGCGCCGCATCTTGAGAAACCGAAGCGTATTCCAAAGCATCTTCGTGAAATTGCAAAAAATCACGCGGGACGAAATGCTCATGGGCATATCACCGTACGGCATCGCGGCGGCCAGCACAAACGTTTCTTACGTAAAGTTGATTTTATTTTTGACCGCTTTGATATGCAGGCAAAGGTAGCGTCGATCGAATACGATCCGAACCGCACTGCCCATATTGCCCGTGTCGAGTTTCCTGACGGTCAACAGCGATATATTCTTGCTCCCGAAGGTTTACGTTCAGGGGATACCGTGGTAGCGTCAAGAACCAAGGCGGAAATTAAAATCGGCAATAGGCTTCCACTTGAAAAGATTCCACTTGGCATCGGTGTGCACAATGTTGAGCTGATTCCGGGACACGGCGGGGAAATCGTCCGTTCTGCCGGTGCAACAGCAACGATCATGGCTGTAGACGGCGGGCATGCGCAACTGAAGCTTCCCTCAGGAGAAATACGCAGTCTTCCACGAACTTCAATGGCAACGATCGGGCAGGTTTCCAATGTTGACCACTCCAATGTCAGATACGGCAAAGCGGGGCGCATGCGACACCGTGGAATTCGTCCGTCTGTACGGGGTAAAGCGATGAATCCTGTTGATCACCCCCATGGCGGTGGCGAAGGACACAATCCGATCGGCTTGAAGCATCCGAAAACACCGTGGGGTAAACCGGCGCTTGGCGTTAAAACCCGTAAGCCGTTCAAATCGTCTAATGCATTTATTGTTTCTCGGAGACCGAAATAATTTATTTGATATTATATGTCACGAAGTTTAAAAAAAGGCCCCTTTACCGATCCGAAACTCATTGAAAAAGTAAAGCGGGTGAAAGTTGGGGACAAAGTGGTTATCAAGACATGGTCGCGCGATTCCGTTATTATTCCTGAATTTATCGGATATACGTTCGGCGTTCATAATGGCAAGGTACACCTCCCCGTTGTCGTTGTTGAAAATATGGTTGGACACCGTCTTGGTGAGTTTGCCCTGACTCGGAAATTTGTCCGACATGGAGGCCGTATGCAGCGCGAAGCCGAAGCTGCAGCAGCTGATGCCGCAAAGAAAACTACAGAAGCCGCTAAGACGGAAGAAAAGAAATAATCGCCGAGTGTATGAATGTTACCGCTACTCTTTCCTATCTCCGTATGTCGCCTCGCAAGGTGACGTTGGTTGCCCAGCTTATTCGCGGGCAGGGGGTAGGAGATGCTCAGACACAGTTGCGCTTTTTTCCAAAACGAGCGGCACAGCCTCTTTTAAAATTATTGAATTCAGCGGTAGCAAATGCGGAAAATAACTTTAAGCTCGAAAAAGATAATTTATATATCCGATCGGTCATCGTGAATCAGGGACCGGCATTGAAGCGCTTCCAGCCACGTGCATTTGGGCGGGCTGCGCAGATTATGAAACGGTCATCTCATGTGACGATTACCCTGACGGAGCGGAATGCCACCAAGGTGCCTGCGAAGAAGTCAAAGAAATCAGGGGCGGATGCGCCGATTGTCGATGCTGCAGAAATGAAGAAATCTAAAGAACATGGTAAAGTTGCTTCGAAACAGGAAACAAAGAAAGTTGAACCGGTAACCCGGTCAAAACAGGTCGGCGACCGTATTATTCATCGTCGAGGAACATCATAAATTTATGGGACAGAAGGTACATCCAAAAATATTTCGTATCGGTACGACACAAACCTGGAAATCCAAGTGGTTCTCTAAGAAGAATTTTTCACAATATTTGGAGCAAGACGTTACGATACGACGGTATCTGTTGAAAAAGCTCGCCACAGCCGGAGTTGCCGATATTTCTATCGAACGATCGGGCGCTACACTTCAGATTACTATTCATACCTCAAAACCGGGGGTCGTGATTGGCCGCGGCGGAGCGGGTGCTGAGGAATTACGAAAAGAAATTGCAAAGAAATTTTTAAGCAAAAAGCAGGTTTTTAAATTAAATATCGAAGAAATCAGTCAGCCGTCACTTAATGCTCAAATTGTCTGTCAGAACATGATTGAACAGATCGAAAAACGTCTACCTTTCCGCCGCGTGCTCAAGCAGGCCGTAGATCAGGTCCAGAAGGCCGGGGCAAAGGAGTCAAGGTAGCCGTCGCCGGACGCTTGGGCGGGGCAGAAATTGCCCGTACAGAAAAACTGACCTGGGGAAGTCTCCCGCTTCATACATTGCGCGCTGATATTCACTACGGACGCGGGACCGCGCATACCACATACGGTACGATCGGCATAAAAGTATGGATTTATCGCGGTGATATTTTTCGCAAGAAAGATGCGGTTGAAGAACAGCCCGTAACTACATAAACATTCCACTATGTTGATGCCTAAAAAAGTTAAATACCGTAAATGGCACCGGGGACGAGTGCGGGGGAAGGCTACTCAAAAAGTAGATGTTAATTTTGGCAGTTACGGCTTGAAGGCGCTTGAACAGCGATGGGTAACGTCCCGGCAGATAGAAGCTGCTCGGCGTGCAATGACTCGTTTTGTTCAGCGCGGTGGCAAAATTTGGATTCGAATATTTCCTGATAAGCCGGTGACCATCAAGGGATCAGAAATCCGTATGGGCGGTGGTAAGGGTCCAGTGGATCATTATGTAGCCATAGTAAAACCGGGGACTATCCTTTTTGAAATGGACGGCGTCTCACGGGAAACTGCGGAGCATGCGATGAAGCTCGCTGCATATAAATTGCCGGTGAAGACCCGCTTTGTAGAGAAAAAATAAGCATACGTATATGGCACGAACGTCAAAAGAATTAGGAGCAAAGTCAATCGCGGAATTGCATGCGCTGCTTGCGGAAACCCGCGAGAAGCTTCGCGATGCACGGTTCCGTGTTGCGGCAAAACAGCTCAAGGATGTCCGTGAAGTACGCCAGTTGCGCGCGACAGTCGCCCGGATTCTGACGACGCTTAATAAGAAAAAGCCCGTGACAACTGCGTCACGATCATAACCTATCCTATGTCTACTCCTCTTGTGAAAAAAAATATTCGATCATTCCAGGGTGTTGTTGTGTCTGATGCCGCGGATAAGACCATTACGGTTGCCGTAAAACGAACATTGGTTCATAAGCGCTACCGGAAGCGGTATGTTCAGTCAACGAAATATCTTGTACATGATCCGAAAAACCAGTACCACATTGGAAATGTAGTCACCATCCAGGCTTGCCGCCCGATTTCCCGGCACAAGCGATGGATAGTAGTATACCCGTCAGTCTAATAGATATTTATGATTCTTTTTGGAACTAATTTACGAGTTGCAGATAATACCGGAGCCCGCAGGCTCAGGGTCATCAAAGTACTTGGCGGATACAAGCGTCGTTATGCATATATTGGCGATGTGATTACTGCTGCCGTCAAGGAGGCAACCCCGCATAACGCTGTAAAGAAAAGCGATATTGTTCATGCGGTCATTGTTCGCCAGCGCAAAGAATTTCGGCGCACAGACGGGTCCTATATCCGATTTGATGAAAATGCAGCGGTGATTATTGATCGCAAATCCAAAGAGCCTAAAGGCACGCGTATTTTTGGACCCATACCTCGTGAACTGCGCAGCCGGGGATATACGAAAATCATTTCACTTGCTCCCGAAGTATTGTAATGCACACCTATGATTAAAAAAGGCGATTCTGTCATTTTTATCTCCGGCAAGGACAAGGGAAAGAAAGGCAAAGTTCTTCAGGTGATGCCGCGCGCGGACCGTCTGGTAGTTGAAGGTTTGAACTTGATGGTCAAAAATGTCCGTCCCCGTAAGCAGGGGGAAAAGGGACAGATCGTGCGGTATAACGCTCCCGTGCATATGTCTAACGTTCTTCTTTTTTGCTCGAAATGCGGCAAAGGACGCAGGATGCGCTCGCTTATTCAACGCGATGGTAAACGCATTCGCATTTGCGCAACATGTAAACAATCATTCTCATGAAATCACGATTTGCTACACTCTATACGACTTCCGTTCTCCCTGAGCTAAAAAAACGCTTTGGGTATAAGAATGTTAATGCTGCACCGCGTGTGGAAAAAGTTGTTATTAATATCGGCGTCGGCCGTCTTGCTCGGGATGAAAAAGTTGCAGAGCATATCCGGAAGAATTTGGAGTTGATCAGCGGCCAGCGTCCCGTTATTCGTAAGGCACGTAAGTCAATTGCGAGCTTCAAGCTTCGTGAGGGGATGACCGTCGGCATGATGGTCACATTGCGCGGTAAGCGGATGTACGACTTTCTCGATAAGCTCGTCAATGTCATACTCCCTCGTATTCGCGACTTTCGTGGACTTACACCGACAAGCATCGATCAGCGGGGAAATTTTTCCCTTGGTCTGCAGGAACAGGGTATTTTTCCTGAAATTGGTTCCGAAAATCTTGAGCCTCAGCACGGACTTCAGGTAACCGTCCAGACTACCGCAAAATCCTATGACGAAGGTCTCGCCCTTTTGCAGCTGCTCGGATTTCCATTTATTAAGGAATAATTTCCCGTATGCCGAAAACATCACAAATTGCGCGCGCAGCCAAGAAACCAAAATTCTCTTCACGAATTGTGCGACGGTGTTTCCGATGCGGCCGACGTCGGGGATATATGCGGAAGTTCAGACTGTGCAGGATTTGTTTCCGGGAATTAGCCAATAATGGCCAGATCCCAGGAATTACAAAATCAAGCTGGTAAATTATTATATACGTATGTTGACGACAGACCCAATTGCAGACATGATTACACGGATTCGCAATGCCAATATGGTCCATAAGGACGAATTGCTGATCCCTCATTCAAAAATGAAACTTGCTATCGCACGTATTCTTGAGCGTGAAGGATATGTTAAGGCTGTGGAAGAAAAAAAAGACAACAAACAGACATGGATCCATGTTTCGCTCAAGTATGTGAAAGGTGAGCCGGTGATACGGGGTTTACGTCGTATCAGCACTCCTGGACGGCGGGTGTACAACGGTTATCAACATATTCCCGTGTCAACTCCTGAGTTAGGGATGGCGATCGTTTCTACATCGCAGGGAATCATGACAAGCCGAGAAGCGCGCAAAAAGAAAATCGGCGGTGAAATACTTTGTGAAATTTATTAATATATGTCCCGAATAGGTAAAGTCCCCATTCCCATACCAGCCGGTGTAACGGTCGCACATGCAGACTCGTACGTTTCAGTTAAGGGTCCAAAAGGAGAGCTGAAACAATCGGTTCCATTGCACGTGAAGTGCGTGATTGAAGCTCAAACCGTGCAGATTAGCGTATCAAACCCGGATGTAAAGGATCAGCGGGCTCTGTGGGGTCTCATGCGC
>JBAZCI010000024.1:0-22682 GCA_041671025.1 Patescibacteria group bacterium
ATTTTCACAGGCTAAAGGTTTTTACGGCATCATTATTGTTGCAACTGCCATCGGGTTCATCATGAATTTCCTCAATATTCCGCCGTTTAGAATGCTCTACTATGCCGCAATACTGAACGGCGTATGCGCTCCGCCATTGCTGTTTATGATCATGAAAATAGCGAATGACAAAAAGGTGATGGGTCTCCATGTGAATTCGTCACTTTCAAATGTACTCGGGTGGATAATCACGGTATTCATGAGCGCTGGAGCGCTTGCGCTTTTATACTTTCTGCTTTAAGATACGGGCAGTAAAATATAAGTAACTAACCAAAAAAGTACACCCAAACATGTATCGGAGGATTACATGAGTTCGTTTAAAACCTTCTGGATTGCTACACGGCCATTCACCTGTCTAACGGCCTTTGTAGGCACCTGGGCAGCAAGTTTACTACTCACCACATACCCCGCCTGGTCACAAGAAACGGTAATACCCGCAATGGTCATGGGATTACTCGCCTTAAGTTCGAGTCTCTACTATGCCGGAAGAGTAAAGCCCGATGCCCTTTACACACCGAAGATCACTGACGTACCATTGCCACAATACCGGCACATCCTGCTTCCTGCAGCTACAATTACCTTCCTGGCAACACTTATCATTGCCGCCCGCTATCTTCCGCTTGAAGCGCTCCTGTTTATCGCTATTACCTGCGGATACGTAGCATTATACACATGGCAAGCAGGAAAAAATAGGTTTTGGTTCGTGAAAAACATCTACGTGGCTATGATTGCCGTATCGTGCGTACTCATGGCATCTGTGTATGCAACAAACACTGCGTGGCCTCTGACATCGAAATTGCTTTTTGCTGTCTTCTCCCTCTACTTTGTACACGGATCACTGAATCGAATTGCTGAAGCGCGCGGAAATCCAGATCTCGCGGATATGCCGCTCAAGATGAATAGCGACGACCCCCCGCTCTACGTAGGAATCGGCGGAGCAAATCGTATTACAGCTGTAGCACTCTTCATCGCATTAGGAATATTGCTATGGTGCGTCTCCTACATTGACTCCACGATCCTGAGAAGCGGCTCTATGGGCTTTTTCATTTTCGGCTTACTGACAATGGTGCTGATGGCGCTAGGCTACAAAAGACTATCTCTTGGTTTGCCTGCCATAACCCTTGGGACATGGGTCATGAGCCTCCATATCTTGACAATCAGAGCATATGGAATCGCTTGAATCAAGCTCGCTACACCATACAGCGCACCTTTCTCAGATGCGCTGTTTTTTCTTTGCAAAAAAATCTTCCGTCTATACGCGCCGTTCTTCGAATTTGAACGTAACGTTGGCAAGAATAATCAGTACAACCGCCCATCCGGTCATCCACAGTAAATCGGTCTTGATTGCATCAAATCCCGATCCGTTTGCCATCACTTCGCGCAGGGCGTGAGAGAAGTACGTCAGCGGCAGAAATTGAACAATCCCCTGAAGCCAGGAAGGCATCGTATCAAGCGGGAAGAACGTGCCGCCCAAGAACAACATCGGAAATACGATGAGGTTGGCGATCGCCGGCACCGCTTCTACAGTCTTTGCCAATCCTGAGATGGTAAACCCAAGTCCAAGGAACATCGCGCCGCCGACGATGACACTTGGCAGAATAAGCCAATATGAACCGACAATGTGTGACTTGAAGATGAGTACGCCAATAGCGATTAAAATTGCGGACTGCATGATTGCAACGAGTAGCCGTGTCACAACATTTGCGGTGACAAACTGATATGGCTTTAACGGGGTTGCAAGCAGGCGCTTCAAAATGCCCTTTTCCTTGTAATCCACAAATACGAATGCGACGGAGAACACCGCCATTTGCATAACCGCCAGAGCGACGATACCCGGGAGTAAAAAGTCGATGTACCGGACATTACGCGCATTAATTGACTGGACATCAAGTGCAAACAATTCAGGCGCCTGTGCTATTGAAATGGTCGTCTTGTCCAATATCTGACTGACAATTGAAATAGCGGTCTGAGCCTGCTGTTCTTGTCCCACATTTTTCAGGACGGTTATTGTCTGTCGCTGTGGCTGTCCCTGGCCAGTCGGAATGAGCTCATCGGGAATCAATAATACCAATGCCCGGTCGCCGGTGCTGAGCGCTTCGCGTTCTTCAGGTTCCGAGCCGGTAGTGACATCAAATGCACTTATCTGCTTCAACTGCTCGACAAACTGCTGCGTTTGAACGGACGGGTTTTGTGTGACCACGCCAAGCTCGATTTTAGGTACTTTATCAAAGCCGATTAATCCAAAAACACCCATGATGATCACCGGCATGAAGATGGTGAAGAATAATGCCTGCTTGTTTCGGGCAAACATTTTTATTGCTGAGAGCGTGAGATGTAAAGTAGTATTCATAGAGTTATTCACGTAATGAACGGCCTGTTAATTTCAGGAAGACATCTTCGAGCGTCGCCTGCCGGAGCTGGAGGTTAAAAATATTGAATCCATGCTCCTTTTCATGGGCAAAGAGTGCCGGAAGTGTTTCTTCAGGATTGGTAGAAATCAGCCGAAATGTATGATCTTCTTCAGTCGCCTGCGCTACTCCTGCCAACGCCTTAAAATGATCTACGGCACATTTTTTGTCGACATGAAACTCAATTGTTGAGTCAACGCCGCTGTTTCTCAACAGATTTGTCGGCGTATCCAGTTTCATAATTTTTGCATGGTCCATGATAGCTACCCGATCGCACAACACTTCAGCTTCCTCCATGTAGTGCGTGGTCAGCACGACCGTTGTGCCGGACTTCTTGATCGACGTAATCAGGTCCCACAAGTTTCTACGGGCCTGCGGATCAAGACCTGTTGTCGGCTCATCCAAAAAGAGGACTTTAGGATCATTCACCAAGCCCACAGCTATGGATAAGCGCTGTTTTTGGCCGCCCGAGAGCTCTTTCACCTGGCTTTTTGCCTTTTCGACAAGCTGAACTTTTTCCAGCAGACTCATCGCGTCCACGCGCCTGCCGTAAAGTGCACCGAATGTTTCTAGAAGTTCTTTTAAGCTCAGCCCGTCAAAAAATGAAGACGACTGAAGCTGGACGCCGATGATAGCTTTGACATCTCGCGGCCGCTCATGGACGTTAATCCCGTCCAATAATACCTGTCCGGAGGTAATCCCTTTGAGACCCTCGATCATCTCGAGTGTCGTTGTCTTACCCGCACCGTTCGGACCCAGAATACCGAATGTCTCGCCGCTGTTGACACTGAACGAAATCGCGTCAACGGCGGTTAAATCACCGTATTTTTTGGTCAGATTCTTTACATCGATAATTGTCGACATAGTGTATGAATAAATAATTATGCGTGCTGTGTTGGATGTATTCCTTTGAATTCTTCCGTGTGCGTGCGGGCATAATGCAGAACATTCGCCCACCACACAAGCTGGTCAATCGTTTTTGCTAAGCGCAGGTTTAACTGTTCATTCGTTGGCTTCCCGTCATCTGTGAACGCTTTACCAACATACTGGATATGCACCCCGCTCGAAATCGGCACGAGCTGCATCTCTACCGCTACCTGTCGCAATTGCTCCACTGCGCGTATGCCACCGCTAATCCCGCCATAACTTACAAACGCCACTGGCTTATTATTCCACTGCGCATACAGATAATCAATCATATTTTTGAGACCGGGAGGGTAGCCATGATTATACTCGGGCGTGAGCATCAGAAAACCGTCCGCAGCATTTACCTGCGCTCTCCATGCATCTTCTTTTTGGTCAGTGTACGCGACATCGCCGTCTTCCGGTGATGCAGGATACGCATACATCGGCAGATCGATAGTTTTTACGTCTGCTTGTGTAAACGTCATGTCTTGGCGTGTAGAAAGATACGCGCTGACCCATGCCGATACTTTATCAGTCCGGCGTCCGTCACGAACGCTGCCCAGAATGACGAGAATTGAAGGGGAATATGTTGATGGCATAGTATATGATTATGAAATTATCTTTTTTACCGATTCTAAAAGACGGCCAAGAATTCGGGAAAACGTGCGTTGTTCTGACTCATCCAATACTCCAAATACAGAATTCATCATCCGTTCAAGCACGCCTTGCGCCACTCCAATCTGCTTTTCCCCTTTTGGGGTCAGCGCGAGCATGTACTCCCGTCTATTCAATACATTTGCTTGCCGGGTAATGAGCGCTCTCTGAATAAGGTCTTCAATTTTTCTACTGATCGCTGCCTCGGTCAGGCCATGGTACATCGCAATCTTTTTTTGAGAAATATCTTTCCCTTTTTTAATGGCCATCAATATCCGAAATTCTGAAAAAGTCAGATCGGCATCTGATTTCAAAGCCTGCTCCCCAAGACGGCTTAGAAGACAGTGGAACTTGTGCAAGGTGATACCGATGTCTTTATTGCTAACCTCAGCGGCATTTTTCATAGTACATACACTTTACCTGTTAATACTTAACACGTCAAGTATTATACGTACACGGCGTAAACTCTTTTTGTGTATTCGTGATAAAATGAATACACAAGAATTACTACTAATGTAACTACAATATGCCAGAAACAGTACCTCAGGAAGATAAGGTCACCTTGCGAAAAGAACTGCGCAGGCAATTCATGGGATATATCATTACGGCACTTAGCTTAGTTGCCGGCCTCGCATGGAATGATGCGATCAAGGCGTTTATCGAGCATATTTTCCCTATTGATAAAAACGGCATTCTCCTCAAGTTTGTGTACGCAATAGTTATTACGATTGCCGTTGTTGCTGTTGGCATGATGTTATCCCGCGTGAAGGATAAAAAATAATTTCAGGCGGCGTGATACGCATGACTCAAAAAAGCGCTGGCTCAGCGGCCTGCGCCTTATTCTTTGCCTAATTGTATCCTACTCCCACCCCCGATACTGTCCGATAATATACGCGAACAGCTCTTGGAGCACTGAGTCCCATGCGAAATGCGGCGTCTTTTTGGCGACGATATCCTCAATATTGAAATGATACGAAGCGAACCGTTCCTGCGTCACTGTCGGCATAGTTAATTCATGTAAAAGCGGGGCCAATGAGTCGATGGACTTTGCAAACTTACCATCAAGCGTTTCCGCTTTTTCAACTTCTTCAAAATATTGGTACAAATACTCAGGCAGTAATTTCCTTGCCGCCTCCGCCTCAAGAAGAGCGTGCGAGTCCGGTTTTTTATACGTCATAATGTCACCGACCTTCGTTTCGCCGATATCATGCACGGAGAGCATGATAAGCACGCGACCCAAATCAACTTCCTCCGCATGTTCAATATGCTGGTGCAGGTATGATGCGATCACGGGCAAATGTCCTACATGCTCCAACAACGGTTCCCGAATTGCTTCGGTGTCGTACGTATATTCTTTAAGGATGCCCGTTTTGACTAAGTGAGCATGCCGCTCTTCGGTCACGATCGCGCGATATGTTGCCGCATACTCGCGGGTAAGGCGAAGAAGGTCATCAACCAAGACACGCGTATCTAGCATGTCTATCGGTTAAACAACGAAGTAAATCGTCCTTCGGGGACATCTTTTACAACTTCATCCGGATTGAACACATGGCCATTGACACACACATACACTCCAGCGGGCAAATCATCCAGTTTTGCAATTGCGAAACCGAGATTAAAAGGCGCGTCAGAAGGAGAAAAACCAACCAGCGGGATCATCGATGCTGTCAGCACTACAACCTTATCGGTGCCTTCCATGCTGCCTTTGATAAAACGCGCAGTGTCGGCTAATGTATACGTCCCTTGCGTAATGAGTACCTTGGTATACGGACTTTCCTGAATAGTTTTGAGAATTGTAGCCCGATCACTTTCATTCAGTTGCCGACTGTCCTTCATACATACCGTCGTAAATTCAAACTTTCCCTGATATAATTTGAGGCTTTCTACAAAATGCGGTATGACCGACGTATCATTTGGAATGACAGTGTCTTTAGAACCGTCGTAATGCGAATCTATTGTCCCGCCGGTGATAATTATATGAATTGCGTTATCGTACTTCATAATTTTTTGATATATTCATTCCTCTTTATTCTATGCCAAAATCCCTATTTCCGCCACATAAACGGTAAGGTGTCAGTTTAAAACGAAGAACTACACTCTTTCTTTTTTTCGTACATTAAGAAAATGTAACCCGGGGAAATGCACACGAGAGCTGTACAAAAATATGCACATCAGTATGCCCGTGAGAGCAAACTGCATGCCCGTATATGCCGCGGGAAACGTAAAATAGCTCGTATAGAGAATGCGATCAGGGACAAGCATAAACAGCGTCGACCCGAGATAAAAATAGATGACAAACAACAGAATAAAAGAAACGATCGCGAAGAGCGCTCTATCGAGCGTGTGAGGCAAACGTTCTAACGAGCGCATAGCGATAAGTTTCGGAGGCGTTGTAAAATACGCAACACACAGGCCCACGAACAACAGTACACCCACACTTATCACTGAAGTCCACATTGATGTATATAACGCGTTCCACAAGATTGAGGTCAGAGATACGTCCGGCGAATATGTGAAAAAACTCATGACATTCGGCACCGTTTGAGCAGCTAAAGAACTCAGCCATACCAGCCCGACCAGCTTCATAAGAACGCGTCCCTTACCGTGCAGTCGAATCAAAAAACGCGACAGAACAATTGCAGCTGCAATCTGCACAATACTCAATATGAAATTAATGCTACCCATCCCCGGCATGATCAGCTCAAATGACCGATTAAATGAAAAGAGATAAGGGAAAAGGGTCATGAGTACCGTAAGCACAACTTGTAAAGCGCCGATGGTCAAAACAATGCCATAGGCCTGCTGGAGTGTATGCAGTCTGCCCAAATGTTGACGATTAAGCCGTGTAGCGAGCATGCCCGGGGTATCAAAATCTTTTTCTGGTTGTTGTGTACCGCTTGCTTCTACATGAAATGCTATTTCCCGGATAATTTCATCACGCTGAACACCTCCTACAAGAAGTGCCGATGAAAAGTTTTTGAGATACTCTTGCGAGGTCATGGATTGAGATGAATAAAACCGCTTAAAGACTGCGAAAACAACCGCCACTCCTTCTTTTTATGAGCCAATTCTTTTTTACCCTTTTTTGTTACCTGATATATCTTTTTGCGAACATCACCGTCAGTATTCCACACGCCCTCGATATATTCGTCTTTTTCCAGTGCGTGCAGGAGGGGATATAGCATGCCTACGCCAAAAGCAAACATACCCGGCATTTCCGTCCGAAGTTTCTGTGATAACGCATACCCATGCATCGGCTCGGCTGCCAAAGTGGATAAAATCATCAACTTAGAATGACCTTTGAGGAGTTCTCGTTCCATATATCGTATTACGATATAATGATACGACAGATCAAAAAACAACGCAACCCCCCCCTGCTGGGGATAACGAAGTTGCACCTCCATATGATAGACTAAAAGTATTGCTTCCCCCACCCTATGAATAACCAAAACGGCCCATCCCCAAAGACTCTACCATCTGCGCCTCGCCTTGGCCTAACCATTATCATTATTCTTATACTCATGATAGTCGGAGCATACCTCTGGTATGCCCGTTCACATCCAGATAGGAACACATCGGCACAAAATCAAAACACAAACACTGCCAACATTGCAAACACACAAGATGTCACGTATGCATTAACCGAAACCAGTACCACTGACGGGCATAAGGAATTTGTCAGTACCGCGTATGACTTTTCGTTTATTGCACCAGCAGAATTCAAATACGGTTTTAATGGATCGACACCAGATCCTCAAACCCTCATGATCACTCGACCCAATGCAGATACGAGTGAAACATCGCATCGAGATACACCGAATGGTTTTAACACTGCAGCTGATGATCGTATGATTGTGAACGTCATGACTAATGATCGACGAATTATGGCAAACGACATCACCACTTTTACCTCGTGGTACGACGCGGAATTTCCCACTACCCCCATGAAGCAAGCTCCAACAGTAAAAAACCTGGGCAACAATACCGTATTTGAAACCATAGAGGCCGACGGCATCGGTTCGTTTGGTCGAAATATATACGTGCTTGGGACTGACTACATTGTACAATTTTCTTCAGACGACGTACCAAAAGATGAATTGTACAGCATGGCAGCGACGTTTACATGGACTACTGAATAAATCTACCCTGTTACCAATAGACATACCAAAAAACCGCATGTGTGCGGTTTTTTCATAACTAATCTCATTTTTTGCTCTCGCCACAGCGGGTAGGGAGAATCGTCATACCAGAGGCAGACCCGCCTTTGGCGGAAACTCCCGGCAACAGCTCCTGTACATTGACTCCCATTGAGTTAGCGGGTAGGGAGAATCGAACTCCCGGCAACAGCTTGGAAAGCTGTGGTATTACCATTATACGATACCCGCTAACTCAATACGAATTTTTTAAAAGTCTCTCAATACATTGTGAAGGAAAGCTGTGGTATTACCAGTATACCCGCTAGGGCGATAGCGGAAACCTTAGCTTATGTTTTCCACAAAAAACGATCCAAGTCAACCCAGTACGCATCATTTCTTTTCCGTACTATAACACCCTCTTTGCGGAGAAGCAATGCTTGCTCGTCTGCAGGATACGTCAGATTCACTATTGAAATGACACCCTCACGATTAAGAACGCGTTGCCAGGGCACCGTAGGATCGGGCCTTTTTGCCAGGTGGTGGAGCGCCCATCCGACCATGCGGGCAGAACGTGGTCTGCCGATATACGCGGCAATTTGACCGTACGTCGCGACCTTTCCACGTGGAACTTTGCGTACCGCCGCATATATTTCATCGTACAACGAGCGTGGCTTCATAGTGAAAGAGTAATATCCTCCTGCACGCCAAATGCCTCTTTGACCATACGACCCATCTGCATGCATGCGAATTTCAATTTCTCGGGATTCGTTTCTAGTGTCGATAATTTCCACTCCGCTTTGGGGATATACTCAAATACATCCGTATCGTGTGCGTACATGTTTCTCCAGTACTCCCGACGATTATACATGACCACGACATCCGTACAACCAAGCTCACGGGCTTTTTCAACCCGGCGGGGATAGACAGAATTTTTAGTATCCTTATACTTCACGCCGTTGATGATCGTATATCCGGGATGCAAATAATGCAATGCGGTAGCGGCATGCATGACATCAAAATATTTTTCCGGGTCGATATCTTTTTGGACATGCACAAATTCATTTTCCTTTTTTTGAATATTATACAAGGCAACATGCAAACCGGTCGGGGACGAGCGTATCGCATCAACACGAAGCGGCTTTTTGTGTCTCATTACATCCACGACATAATCGATATCGACAATCTTCCAAAAACGGAGGGGATTAATAAACCTTCGCCCGATCAGATCGGAAAAATAAATAGTTGTACCGAGATACACCTGATCCGCAAGCAAATACGACGCATTGCAAAATCCGGCTGAATTGGTAATAACGTGATCAAATACATGATCTAAGCCCAGTTCGTGCAATGCAATGCACGCCCCGGCTCCTCGCACGCCCGTCATTGCGCCCCCGTATAACACCAATCCAAGCGTCCGACCGTCCGTAAACGGCGGCTTTTTACCGGCCCGTGACCAAACATGGTTCAAAACTGGATGCATATATCTACCACAATAATAGCTGCTGTATCTGTCGCGAAAGAGATAATATTGTTGCACATTTTCATGAAATATTCCAGAGAACATGATATGATACCCGTATACGCAACTACCCCTATGACACAATCAATCGAATCGTGGATCCTCCAGGCACGGTCTGCGGGATACCCCGTCGAACAAATTCGGAATGAAATGAAACTGCAAGGCTGGACCGATGACCAGATAGAACTGCTTATTCATACTATGACCGGAATAGAAAACGAAACGCCTCGCGGGAAAACACCGAAAAAGTAAAGACTGTCGCAAAGAAACAGGGCAAGATCACATATTACTCTTGAAATCCGCCTATACCGGCGGTTTTTTTGTCACTTAAAAAAGCGTGTTCTCTCTTGGCCCCATACCTTGACATATCCCCTAGGTGTGCTACACTACTCCGTCAACCTCCTAAAGCCTAGTAAATAAGGAGGTTTTTGATATTCAGCATAACCATTAATCACGAGCGAACCTATGGTCCGTAAACGCACAAAACGCCGAATTGCATTCGCCCTGAAGCTGGCTATGTGCATCATTATCTGGGAATTCACGTTCCCGGGGCACGCGATTGCAGCTGAAAACCAAAATACATATCCCGTCCCAACTATTCTGACAACTTTGCGCATTGAAAACATCGAGCCTTCTGAAAGGCTACCGCTAAATGCGGACAAGCCCCGTGAACCGGCAACCCGAACCGTCTATCTCAGTATTACCGCCTATTCCTCAACTCCAGATCAAACAGACGGCGACCCTTTCACTACCGCCTCTGGAAGTACGGTACGAGACGGCATCATAGCCGCTAATTTCCTCCCTATCGGTACGCGGGTCCGCATCCCTGACTACTACGGCGATAAAATCTTTATCGTTGAAGATCGGATGAATGCGCGCTACTGGTACATGGCGGACATCTGGATGCCATCACGCCAGGAAGCGAAAGAATGGGGAGTACGGTACACCAAGCTGGAAGTTCTCGACTAACTACTCCAAAACAGGCCTTCGCAAGATGGCCTGTTTTGATGTATGCTTAGGATATATTATTAACATGCTATCTCTATGGAGTTCTTTACAGTGTTTATTCTCCTGGTTGTATTCTTTATCATTATCGGACTCCGCGTCGTCGACCAATACCAGCGTGGTGTTATTTTGACACTGGGTAAATATACGGGTACCCGTATGCCGGGGCTGGGATGGATCTTTCCGGGAATCCAGCGCATGACAAAAGTTGATCTTCGCGTCACAACGACGGATATTCCTCAGCAAGAGGTGATTACCCGGGACAACGTACCTGTAGGCATTAACGCTGTTGTCTATTTTCAGGTAGAATCTGCTGAGTATGCGATTTTGAATATCAAAGACTACACACTTGCCGTTTCGCAATATGCCCAAGCAGCACTTCGCGATGTCGTCGGCAGTATTGAACTGGACTCCCTGCTCTCTGAACGTGAAAAAACAGCCGAGGAGATTAAAAAGATCGTCGATGAAGCGACTAAAGCGTGGGGCCTCAATGTGACCGACATCAAAATCCAGGACATCGAACTTCCTGCAGATATGAAACGCGTCATGGCTAAACAGGCCGAATCGGAACGCGAACGCCGCGCGGTCATTATTAAAGCCGAGGGCGAATTTACCGCAGCTGAAAAACTTGCTCAGGCAGCAGAGCGGCTCGGCCGAGTACCGGGCGGATTAAGTCTCCGGACACTTTCAACAATAGAAAAAATCAATCCGGATCCGTCAAAGACCGTCATCTTCGCACTGCCGGTTGAATTCATGGAAGGGTTCAAATCCCTTGCCCAGCACTTCAGCAAGGACAAGTAGACTACCTGATCTGCGAAAGAAAACCTTCAATAAGCGCCACCGTCTCGGTGGTGCTTTGATATACTGATTTCCAAATGACCACAATATCGGCGTCATTAAAAATGGCGCTTTGTACCTCGCGCAACGTATCTCCCCCGGCAATCGCAATCATAATATTATAATTGCCCTTAATTCTGCGTATCTCATGCAAGGGAAGCATTTTTTGCTTGTTATAGTGCTCTTCATCCACGCCGCGGTGAAGAATGACGACTTTCGGAGGTTTCTTCAATAGCCGTAAAACCGACAAGGGAAAATCGACATTCATCATGTCTATCATCGCATCGAGCCCTTCACGTTCGCACCCTTCAATAAATGAATTGAGTGTTTCTATCGGCGCGGTCCCCAAAGCAACCGCCGCATTCGCCCCGCCACGCGCCGCTATTTCAACTTCCGTTGCGCCCCGGTCCATGGTTTTTAAATCGGCGACTACATACGGTAACACATTTGAGGATTCAGCACCGGCGGTTGAGGGGCGCGGCGGCTTTGACATTCCGGCAACAAACGTATTCATGATCAGTCCAAAAAGTGTGGAGGGCTGTGCACGGGAGGGAGTGGCGGAAATGCCCAGCAAACGTTGGACAAATAAATCACGCACCCGTCGAATGCCGGCCTCACCATACCGTTTAATCATCGGTGTACCGACTTCAACAATTATACGATCATTTTTTGGCAAAGACTAATAATCTTTGCCGCCTCTTCCAGCGTATTATTCAGTGCTACTTGCAAGTAGCGTTTTTTTGGATTCAACCCCGTGTGTGATCCCGGTCTCATGGATAAAGTATACTCGATTTTATCAAAACTATACATATCTACTTCCATGAAACATGGCGCACTTTTTGCTAACATAACACATAAATATTGACTTTCTCGAGATTTTCTGATATAATATACATACTAACCAAAAAAAATAATTATGGATCATACGATTACCACATGGCTTGCTCAAGCACGATCAGCCGGTCTTACTAATGAACAGATTTCTTCAGAGCTGCGTAAAAGCGGATGGAAGGATACAGATATTGCAGAGCTTTTGAATACGAACTCCGCCCCGGATACAAAAGTATCAAAGGGAAATTATAATATTGCCGAACACGCTCTTCAGACTCATCAATCCCGGAGATTCAATCTCAAGATGAGTATTCCGATCGTTGCAATCCTTCTCGTGCTGGGAAGCGGCGCGTATGCGTATTCCCAAGGAATGATTTCCCTGCCATTCGTGCGCACAAACGGGGAAGAAAAAATTCTCAAAGCGCTTGAACAACTGACCGATAAAAATGGCGGTGAGTTTGGCGTAACCTTCCGACTTGCGGGCGAACAGCGGTCACAGGATGTGCGACCAATTGATTTTGAAAAAATTACCGGAGAAAGTACAAGCCAGACTAAAGCCGACGATGCCGAAACCCGATCGCATGCAATGCAGATACGAACCGGACTTGTCCTGTACTACGATGACCATGCTGCCTACCCGGCAACGTTGACTGAGCTTACGTCAAATTATCTTGTATCGCTCCCTGCTCAGTCAGACGGATCTGATTTTTTGTACTCAGCTTCAGCAGATAATACACATTATTCGGTCCGATATACAGTGGGCTCCCCCTCAATCGAAGAAGAAATTACTGACAGCGGAACTCTTCCGTATGCCGATATAGCTGATGAGGCAGAAAGTAGTCCGCTAAGTGATATTTTTGGCGCATACACGGATGAATACGCGTTTGATTTTTTGCCGTCCGACATTGATGTACAGGGAAAAATATCACTTTTTACGAGTACAAAAAATCAAAGCTCTGAAGATGTTAAAAGTATTTTAACCGTTCAAGGTTCGTATAGCTCGGGAGGTACGACGATGAGCGTTGATGGGGAGGCTCGTCGTCTCGACAACAAATATTATTTGCAAATTCGTCAATTTCCCGCCTTGTTCTTCTTTGATGTTTCAGCATTTAAAGATAAATGGATTGTTATTGATCCGGAGACTGATGAAAATATACTGGGCTTTATTGATCTAAGCGACGTCACCGAGGCGATCCCGGAAAAAGAAAAGACAGATAAACTGCGCTCCGAAATTTCCCATGTCTTGAATATTGCATTTCAAGAAAAAGCGCTCACCGCGGAGTTGGACAGAAAGGAAGAAATCAACGGCAAGAAGACGCAAAAAATAAAGTTTACGATCGTTCCTGATAAGCTGCCGGGATTTGTCAGTGCGTATCGCACTGATGCGGCAAATCGAGGAGTAGATATTTCAGGCGCAGAAGAATTACTCAAAACACTTACCAATCCGGAATTTATTGAACAGGCGAGCGCCCTCCTTAAAAACTCCACATTTTCCGCATGGGTTGATGTTAACTCTTCCACTCCCCGTAAGCTTGAATTAAGCATAGTCTTAGTACCCCCAGATTCTGCTGAAAAACTGAAAGATCGTCAATTCAGACTCACGCTCGGCTTCACATTCGATCATTTGGGCGAGGAACCATCAGTTAAAGTACCGGAAGACACGATTTCAACGGATGAAATGCAACGGCTGATGTCCGGCCAATCTGTGGAAGAATTTAACGTATCCAAACAAATCAGCTCAATCACTGACATTCGAAGTGCAATTGCGAGATATAAAGATGTAAACGACTCATACCCAGATACGCTCGACGCGCTTCTCGAAGAGCCTCCAAAGACCGACGACTCCTCTGAGCTCAGCTATGAACTGCAAAGCAGTGGATACTTTTACTCTCTTAAAAAAGTTCCTACAGATGTGTATACAAATCAACCGTTTGAGTACACAAAAAATGATACGGGCTACCAGCTGATATATACTATTCACTTTCCACCCGAACAATCAGAATCCTCGGACTCACCGCTTACCGGCATGTCTGAGTATTACCGCTCACAATACCGTGAGGGACAAAATACCGCAACTGAAACTTTTGTCTCCGTTGAAACTGCCAAAACAGAAGATGCAGATAAAGACGGACTGTCAGACTACGATGAGTCTGTACACAAGACAAGCAACTACAACAAGGATACGGACGGCGACGGAGTGAATGATGGTGATGAAGTAAAGGCTGGGACTGACCCCATACAAGAAAAACAGCCCGGGGGAGTAGTTATCACCCCCATACCCACAGAGGTAGATACGTATGCGCCCACAACAACGCCTATCGCTGTCACATCTTCTGACGAGGATACCGACGGATTATTCGACTACATGGAGTGGCTGTACGGAACTTCCCCGACGACTGCAGATACCGATGGTGACGGATATACAGACGGAGAAGAAGTGGTAACAGGGAATACGCCTTTTTCATCAGCCAGCGAGAAACGGCTGACGTCTGTAACCACGGCAGGGCCGCTGTCTGAAACACAGGGTACTATTTCTTTTTGGACGCAGGATGCCGACTGGGAAGACAGCTCTTACCACAACCTCATAAGTATAGTGTCTGAAGCAGGGCAAGAAGCCGTACTGATCAGAAAAGGTGCACAATACGTAGGTATTATTTTTGATGACAGCCCCGTTACCGCCTGGTCAACGGTCGCTCCGTTTACTCCGGATGTTTGGCATCACGTGGTGATTACGTGGGAAGTAGAAAAAGTGCCCGAGCTGTATTTTGACGGCGAACTGCTTACAGAATATATCGGTACTCAAGGGAGTACAACTCTAAAAGAGGCAGAAGCTCAACTCCTGAATCAAAAGTTGTTTATTCTCACCGGTTTCCGATTCCAAAAATATTCTGACGGAGGAGCATCTGTAGAAGACTACCAGCAGATTGAAGAACATGTCGACAGTACGTGGGTTGAATCAGCATACGCAGAAGGAAAATCATAAAAACAAAAGTGCTGCTAATACAAAAAGAACGGGTTCATCACCCGTTCTTTTTGATATCTGCCGCCGGTCGGAATCGAACCGACATGGGGTTACCCCCGAGGGATTTTAAGTCCCTTGTGTATACCAGTTCCACCACGGCGGCATACGACTATATTGTACCACTACAGATCAATTACATGCTAAAACGGCGCTGTAAACAAATGCAGAGTTATTTAGCTACAAATATCAAACTGGGGAAGTGCCCTTTGGGCGAACTTCTCTCCAGCGAGCTTTGCTCGCTGGAGCGGGAGACGGGATTCGCACCCGCGACCTCTTCCTTGGCAAGGAAGCGTTCTACTACTGAACTACTCCCGCAAATACGATACACTTCTCTGAAATCGACTGCGCAGGAAATGCACCTGCGAACCCGCGACCTGTCGCCATCGGCGACCGTTCTACTACTGTCCGCCAAAGATCTTCGATCCTGAAGGTCCTCAGACCTGAAGGGCGGATCCGCCTCTGGCGGAAACTACTCCCGCATTTGGTGGGCGATCGAGGACTCGAACCTCGGACCTCGTCATTATCAGTGACGCGCTCTAACCACCTGAGCTAATCGCCCGCACCATGTGCCTGGGGCCAGAATTGTCCGCCGATAGCGGATCCGCCACTGGGCGGAAACTGGCGACCCCGTACAATCCTCGCAACGCTCGGATTTACGGGGCAGGCTCCAGGATTTTCTCCCTACGGGAGACATCCCAAAGGATACAGTCCGGAGTTTATCCTGCACATGTGCCTGGGGCCAGAATTGAACTGGCGACGCAAGGATTTTCAGTCCTTCGCTCTACCACTGAGCTACCCAGGCATTATTTGCCCCCAGGCACATTGTGCAGGACTCTACCGCAGAGTTACCCAAACACATACATTGATTTACTCGTCTCTATCAGACTTTTTTCGTCAGTATGAAATGTGCCTCCTATAATACAAAAACGCCTACAGCTGATAGTGTACCCCTCTCATACGATCGAAACAAGAGACATAAAAAAATATCTGTAGACATGCCTATTGAACAACTTTGACGTGGTAAGAACATTCCCTCGGTTTCTCCGCTCTTAGAACATAACATATGTAGGTTCACTACACCTAAGTGAGGCTGAAGGCCGGAAAAATATCCGACGAGCCCCACGCGACCTCTCCAGATGTACCGAAGTACATCTGATCTAGGTTTATCTCCCTAGAAAGGAGGTGATCCAGCGACAGCTTCCGCTACCGCTGCCTTGTTACGACTTAGCCCTTATCATCGAGTCTACCTTCTTCGCCGGTGGGCGAATTCGGGCATCCCCGACTCTCCTGGCTTGACGGGCGGTGTGTACAAAACCCGAGAACGTATTCACCGCAACGTGGCTGATTTGCGGTTACTAGCGATTCCAGCTTCATGAGGTCGAGTTTCAGCCCTCAATCTGAACTAGGGAAAGATTTGGTGGGATTGGCTCCCCCTTACGGGTTGGCGACCCATTGTTGCTTTCCATTGTAGCACGTGTGTAGCCCAGGGCATCAGAGGACCATGCTGACTTGACGTCATCCCCGCCTTCCTCCAGCTTATAGCCGGCAGTCTGGCATGAACATTGTAACATACCATAAGGGTTGCGCTCGTTAGGGGACTTAACCCAAAATCTCACGACACGAGCTGACGACAGCCATGCAGCACCTGTCCTAGCACCCTCTAAGGAAGCCGCGTTTCTGCGGCTGTGCAGCTAGGATTTCTAGCCCTGGTAAGGTTCCTCGGTTATCGTCGAATTAAACCACATGCTCCACCGCTTGTGCGGGTTCCCGTCAATTCCTTTGAGTTTTAGTCTTGCGACCGTACTCCCCAGGCGGGATACTTACTGCGTTAGCTTGAAAAAACGATCCTGAGAGGGTCGATACTCCCAAGACCTAGTATCCATCGTTTACGGCGTGGACTACACGGGTATCTAATCCGTATCGCTCCCCACGCTTTCGCTCGTGAAGTGTCAGGGTCATCCTAGCAGACTGCCTTCGCATTGGGTGTTCTTGCCGATATTAACGCATTTTACTACTACACCGGCAATTCCGTCTGCCTCTTCTGCCCTCAAGCTAGTCAGTTTTCCCGGCGGTGTCCAGGTTGAGCCTGAACATTTAACCGAAAACTTAACAAGCCACCGTTGAGCTCTTTACGCCCAGTAAATCCGGATAACGCTTGGCGCCTTCGTCTTACCGCTGCTGCTGGCACGAAGTTAGCAGCGCCTTATTCCTCAGGTACCATCATTGATTTTTCCCTGAGAAAAGCAGTTTACACTCCGAAGAGATTCATCCTGCACGCGGCGTCGCTCCCTCAGGCTTTCGCCCATTGGGGAAGATTCTTGACTGCAGCCTCCCGTAGGAGTCTGGGCAGTGTCTCAGTCCCAGTGAGGGGGGTCATGCTCTCACACCCCCTATCCGTCGTCGCCTTGGTAGGCCATTACCCTACCAACAAGCTGATGGACCATAGGCCCCTCTCGAAGTGATAAATCTTTGCTCATATCGCAGACGCGATATGAACGTATCCGGTATTAGTCCGCCTTTCGGCGAATTATCCCGAGCTTCGAGGTAGGTTACCAGTGTGTTACGCTCCCGTTTGCCACTCCCTGAATCCTTGCGGATCCAGATCGTTCGACTTGCATGCCTAAAACACGCCGCCAGCGTTCATCCTGAGCTAGGATCAAACTCTCAAAAATTTATGTAACATTTTTTTATACAAGGCGGTTACGCGCCTTGTTAAGAATTGAAGAGAAATTCGAGGTATCTGACATTTGCGACAGAGGATAGAAGAGAGGAATGGGACTGTAAAGAGCAATCCGCGACAGAACATGCGTTCCATTGCCTCTTCTTTATCCTCTGCACAAAAGTCAGAGTTCTTACCACATCAAAGTTGTCAATGACCATTTCTTCGCACGATGATCTAGTATCATCACCAAGGTGAAGAAAAAACAGAGTGGTCTACATGCGTTTGTAAACTCCCCTGTTTTTGCCTCAACTCTTACCCTCTATAGGGAATATGCATTGTTAAGATCCTGCAGATGTAATGTGAGAAGGTTGTGCCCGTTAACAATTAGCTAATTTCAGCACAATTTCTGATACCTTGTAAGTAAAATAAGTGTATGCCAGCAAGCGAATTCTGTCAAGACACTAAACAGCTTAGGTTGCGGAGCGATATTTGGCCCGTTTTTGCCTCCATTTCTCAATATTCTCATGGTCTCCGGAAAGGAGAACAGGAGGGACTCGCTTCCCCCGAAATACGGGAGGTCGCGTATACTGCGGATACTCCACGTAGGTAAGTTTTTGAGAAAACGTTTCATCCTTCGCTGAGTCAGGATGTCCGAGGACGCCCGGAATAAGCCGAGATACCGCTTCAATTATTGCCATCGCCGGGACTTCTCCCCCCGACAGCACATACGGTCCCACGGATATTTCTTCATCGACATACGCTGATATACGCTTGTCGAATCCCTCATATCTGCCCGCAAGCAGCACGAGCTGATCATACGACGCGTACCGTGCGGCGATGCGCTGAGTAAATTGTTTGCCCTGCGGATTGAGCATGACAATCCGACGGCTTTTCTTTTTCGGCAGATGCTCCAATGCTTTCACAATTGGCTCAACGCGGAGGATCATTCCCGGCCCGCCGCCGTACGGACGATCATCAACAGTACGATGCTTGTCGACCGCATACTTCCTAAAATCGGTTACATGAATCGAAATGTGCTTCCGCTTGATCGCTTTTGCAATCAGCGTCTCCTGGAGAAAAGCTGAGAGCAAGTTTGGAAATATAGTGAGGATATCGAATCGCATAAGTATAGAATATACGAAAAGTCGCGCTATGAGTATATCATACACGCGACTCTTCTGTCTGAAAAAGTAATGTTAGAGTTTCAGATCATCAACTGCTGAAGTATCTTCTTCAGCGACGCTAGGTCGGCGTTCACGATCGCCGGTTCCCCGGTCCTTACGATACCCTTCGGGTTCGTAAATCTTGAGGTTTACCCGTGCGTGATTCTTGGCACCGACAACACGGAGAAGCGTACGGAGTGACTTGGCGGTCTGGCCCTGGCGGCCGATCACCTGTCCCAGATCCTGGGGGTTGACCTTAAGCGTAATCAGTACGCCCATTTCATCAACCGTCCGATCCGATGAAACATCTGCCGGGTTGTCTACGAGCGCCTTGACGACGTATTCAACGAACTCTTGGTCGTTCATCATGTCCTTTGCCATACAGGTATGCATGTACTAGTAGTAAAGTGTAGCTGGGGCTCGGCTCCGACCTTTTCTTACTGGAAGCGAACCGCTACAAACATAGGGGAGAATACCGCAGCTGATACCTGTTGTCAATCCCTTCTCTTTGCTGTCATTTCGAGCGGAAGGAGCTGAGCTACCGAAGCCAAGAAATGACAATACTACAAAACACTCGCCGTAGGCGAGTGTTGAATATCTATGCTTTGGGCTTTTCTGCTTCTGCCGGTTTTTCCGCCGGAGCTTCGGGAGCTTTTTCTTCCACTACTGGTACCGGTGTCTGAGGTGTTTCCGGCGTTGCAGCGGCGGGAGCCGGGGCAGCGGGAGCCTCAACAGGTTTTTCCTTTTTCTTGATGTTCGCTACAGATTTCTTTTCACCTTTAATGAGATTCTGATCAATCAAAATATTATGCACAGTACCAGATGGCTGAGCACCCTTAGATAGCCAGTGTGTGATGCGGTCAGCTTTGACGACAACTTTCGAAGGTTTGACGTGAGGATCGTATGAACCCAAAAGTTCCAAAAAGTCGCCATGAGTATCCTTGGTTTTTTCTGAGACGATGATGCGAAATGTCGGATGTTTCTTCTTTCCAACACGCGCGAGCCGGATCATTAACATATATGCAATAAATACAAAATAGTCTTTTGTAGCACTATCCTACATGAGTTACCGAGCGGCGTCAAGTCTCATTAACGAACTACCAGTGGCTCCTACAACACTTAATAGACCCTGCGCCACAGTGCTTTACCCCCTGTTTTCCAGCACCTTTTCCGCCTGGTCCATCTTGACCGACAGGAGACGGGACACGCTGTCGTCACCCATCGTCACCCCGTAGAGGATATGCGCCTTGTGCATCGTCGCACGATTATGCGTGATGGCGATAAACTGAGTTTCATGAGAAAGCCGCTCGATGATCTGAGCAAACCGCATGGAGTTTGATTCATCAAGTGCTGCATCCACTTCGTCCAAAATAACAAACGGGGAGGGGTTACTACTGATGATTGCGGAGATGAGCGCAATTGACGTAAGTGCACGCTCACCGCCCGAAAGCATCGCAATGCTCTTTACCCGCTTACCCGGAGGAGTCGCCTGAATATCAACACCGGTTAAAACTTTTTCGCCTTTGCGCTTATTCACCGGCTTTACTTCCTCTTCTTCAGCATCCTCTTCGTCCTCATCACCTTCCTCTTCATCTTCTTCTTCCTCCTCTTCCACAATTTCTTCTTTGATCAGCGTCAGTTTTGCCGTGCCGCCTTCAAAAAGTGTTTTAAAATATTTACCAAATTCCAGATTGATTTTTTCGAAAGCGAGATCAAACTGCTTTTTCATTGTTTGATCAAGATTTTCGATCGCTTCATACAGGTCTTCAGAAGCTTTGCGCAAATCAGCGATTTGCGTGGCGAGAAAATCATACCGGTGCTTGGTTTCCTGGTATTCTGTCGATACACCCTCATCAATGCCGCCGATAAGTTCGAGATTGCGCTTTTCCTTTTGGATTTCAATCACCAGACTTTCATTCAGTGAGGCGGGATGTTTGGACTGATAGACGATTTCCCGATCGGCGTCTTTGAGCTCATCGGTCATTTCATGATCTAAATCTTCTTTGCGTGTTTCAAGTTTTGCAAACTCAATCTGTATCTCATGATGTTTTGACGTCGCGGCGTTTAATACCTCCTGTTTTTCCCGGACCTCACGCTGGACTGCAAGCAGTTCCTGCTGTTTGGTTGACTCGGTTGTACCTACGGCGGCAAGACGCTGTTGAACCTCGACAATTTTCTGCTCTATGCCATGTACTTGCTCTTCCAACGCCTTTTGATCTGCTACGACCTGCTGGGGATCCTGGCTCGTTAAGTGTTCCAAATCACGTTCGACGGACTCGAGATCCGCGGTAGTTGTACGCAGACTCTCCTGCGCGGCTTTGACGTTAGCCTCGGCTACACTTTGTTCTGATCCTAATTCTGCAAGGGAACTCAGGAGGGTATCATGCGCTTTAAATGTTTCTGATAACTTTTCCTGGATCTTCAGCAGGGCATTTGGATCTTTTGCGCTCAATTTACGGCTTTTCTCGACAATATAGTGCAAACGGCCGGATATGCGTTCGGCAACCTGGCGAAGTTTTGCGATATCCTCTGCGGCGCTCACCGCGCCAAGATCTCGGACAAAGTCTTCCTGTTCCGCAATAAGCGTCTTGAGCTCACCGTGAAGATTCAGCGCAGTTACTGAAGGGTCCGCATGCAGACCTTTTTTCACTTCTGACAAATCTGTTTCCAATTCTTCAATATTTCTGTCCAACCGTTCACGTTCGCTCTGTTTGGCATTAAAACGGGAAGTAACATCCTTATGAATGCTCTGCAACCTGCCGATATCGCCCTGAAAGCGCCGGACATTGGCGCGTAAATCATCCCTGCGTTTTTCCAGCCAGACCAAATTCATTTCTCCTTTTTTCTCCCGGAGAACATCGGCGCGCCCTTTCAGGATGGTAACATCCCGGACAACGCGGTTTTTTTCATCAATCAGGGCCTGATATTCTGTTTCTAATTTTGCAAATGCAGAACTGCGGCCTTCTCGGGACGTGAGCTGTTCGACAGCTGTGTTCAGTTTTTTCACTTCCTGCTCAAGAGCCACTTTCGCCTCATCAGCTTCTTTCATCGATTTCTCAACATCGGCATGGCGGCTTCCCAGCTCAGCCCATAAGCCTGAATAATATTCCATCTGAAGTTCGCGCAGCCGCTTTTCGTGCTCTTCGCGCTGCTCGAGCTTGCGGACCTGGCGAGTGAGTGATCGCAACCGAGGCTCGATTTCAGCTACCAGCATTTCCGCCTGTTGCAGATTTTCGTGTGTGGCTTTTAACTTCGTTTCTGCCTGCTCCTTTTTGATCTGATACTGACGGATACCGGCGGCTTCTTCAAAAAATTGCTTTCGCTCCGCCGGCGAGGAAACCAATATGGCGTCGATCATGCCCTGGCCGATAACGCTGTATGCCCGCTGACCAAAATGGGACTTCGCAAGTAAGAGCAGGATATCGTGCAGGCGAACCTTGTTTTTATTGATCAAATATTCGCCGGTTCCGTCGCGATAAATGCGACGGGTAATGACAACT
>JBAZCI010000025.1:0-21827 GCA_041671025.1 Patescibacteria group bacterium
GGCATAGATGATATTGACAGTATACTCCATAAACCAGTTACTCTGAAGCAGCTCGATCAATCTACATGCCTGGCTTATTTATATCAGCCCTCTGAGATAAAGCATCCGTCTCGTTTCTGGGCTCATGCCTTCTAAGTGTTTACTGAGTATTTTTTCGGTTTTCTCCCGATATGTGGGCATATCCACTTTATCGTCACGCAGCTGGTTGAGAAGCCCTTCGCCGCGTCCCAACCCCCCACGATAAGCTGAGTCAATTTTTGAACTTTCAAAATCCGAATGCGCACCCACACGTACGCCAAGCTCTGCTCCAAGCTGTAATGTACGATTAGTTACAGTCCAATCGTCTTTCCATGCCCACATGCCACCCTGCTGAACCTTGTACCCCATGTCTGAAATCGTTCTATTCACGGCTTTCTGTTTAATGTATGAAAAAAGACCGGCGTATATTTTTTCCACCGCACGCTGACGTATATCTTCCCCGATACGACCGTCAAAACCAATGTCATGAATGTAAGATTCCACTGCGTTTTCAATAGATCCATTTTGCATACGATCAAAGATTCCTACCACCTGTTGAGTGTTTTTTTCATCATATCGGATATCAATGTATTTCTGGATTACATCCGTCTCCAGGCTTTGCAGTTCGCTGTTTCGCTCAAGATGTGTCTCATAATTGACGCTTCGTATTGCATCGGTAAGGGTATTCGATAAATCGCTGTTAAATGCCTTACGTTCTGATTCGTCCATGCCTTGCCTTAAGGCATGAAAATCTTCAACTGTATATTTTCCACGTTTAAATATCACATGGTTATCCTTATACCCAATAAGCTTACCAGGAGGAAGGTCATCCGGTTCAATAATCCGAGTTTTTTCTTTAGATAAGTTTAGTGGAGTACCGGGGGACATTTCAAAAAAAGTGTCAACCGTATTAAGTACATCCGGCTTTTTATTCTGCTCAATCACATCTTCAAGAGGAGAAACAACCACATAGGGTTGCTGATCCCAACTTCCATACATGTGCGACGCCACTTGATGATTTAATGCAAAATGAACTGTATTGCGAGGATCACTCCAATCGGTACCGTCAAATGTGGATTGAATCTGAATATTTTCGTCGTTGTGCGCAGGCCGAAAACCCGTAGCATGCACAGCTACCAGTTCATGTAACGGTAATGCCTTAGCCGTTGTCGCCTGTTGTCCAATTTTTCCCATCTGTCTTGCTTCATCAACGATGTGCTCCGCCCGTAGAGCATCCTTTTGCTGCAAAACGGATACTTTTTTATCTAAAAGTTCCTGAGCCGCCCGATTGCCCTGAAGCGCGAGAATAACAAGTGCTTCTCCATCATCCGTACGATGCGATTTGAATTCTCCTTTTTCATCAATAATTTTAGCCGCAATAACTTTGTCCATGAATGTATTTGCTTCCGGACCAGGTGTGCGTTGTGCCATTTGAGCACGGATTGTACGAAGTTCTTCGTCTTCGACCCCAAGATACACTGCGAGATCAATAAGATTCTGGGGGTTACTTTCAACAAAAAAGGATGCCTTGCCTGATACACGAGCTTGGTTAATCTCTACAGGAGATTGTGTCGTTGGAGAAATATGGGATTCAGATTCCGACTTAATTTTATCCAAAAAACTTTCCCAATCTTTACCACTGCGGATTTTGGGCTGTTCCCCGATTACAAAAGCCTCCCGTCCTTCCGTTAACAGGGGTGAAAAAGGTAATTCTTCTTTGGAATAAAAAAGAGTTTTGATCTCTTCATGTTCTTTCACTCGAAACGTATAGACACTCCTCTGAATACCTTCCGAATCGATAGTCTCTTGAGGTGAAAGACTTTCTAGAATTTCTTCGGTATTTAATTCCTGCTCTGAGTCAACATCATTCTCAAAATCCGTATCCCCTGCGTTCCCATTGCGAAATTCACACTTGGGCCCATGCTGTTTAGTGAGAACGGGGTACCCGCATCCCGGACATGTTGGTTGTGGCTGGCTTTCGGACATGGGCGTAATTATTTTTTATTACTCTTCAACTCTCGTACTACCTCATCGAGCTGTACGTTCGTAAGTTGATCAAGGTTGTTGATTATCAGAGCACTGTTTGATGTGAACGAAGAAATGTCAAGATACCGCGTCAATGTTGCACGAATCTTGTGCATTAATTCTGTGCGATTAAAAAATTTTTCTGTTTTAATATTTTTTATCCATGTTTGTAAACGAAGCTGTCGAATGACAGCAACGGTAAACCCCTGTTGATGACAAAAAATTCTAGTTTGGGAAAAAGTAATAATACCTTCCTTTTTGCCGTGCGTACTTTCCAATGTTACTATTCCTTGTTTATACCATGCATTACAAAGAATTCTTAAACGGCAAAAAAGGCGATAATCACGAGTAAGAATATCAAAAGATTTGTCGTGGAGCTTTATTGTTGCCTCTACATTATCCGTATTTTCTATCGTAATGATGACGCTCATTGTTTTGTTCTCAATAGCCACTGGACAATCCACTGCGGATCTTCCGTTACTCCAAATTTCGAATAGATTACACGAACATCTTTGCGTATGTCCTCCTCAAGAGTGGTAAAATCAACAGAAGATTGCGCAGAAGCATCTGCAACTTTCTTTATGATTTCGCTCCGATATTTCATCAGTTCTGATTGAAGATTTGGATCAAGACGGCTTAAATATTCTCCAAAAATTTCCTGGTCCCATGTGCTTTCATTCTCTGGCTCACTAACCAATATTTTATTCGTGACATACTCCGCGAATAAGGTGAAATCTTCTCCGAAGTGCGCGCGTTCAAAAATTTGCTGTATTTCTTTTTCAAGTTTAGACCTTTCTATTCCTTCCCAATTCCCTTTCAGAAGAAGCTGCCGGTGACGGTCACGTGCATACGATAAGACAAGAGAGTCAATCTCTGTTTGTGCTCTTTCCGGTAGCCCCAAAAAACGCGCATCCAATTCAGCTTCACCAAAAGATACTTTTCTATTGTTACTCTGCGCACTGGCGTCATATGTATCGTCATGTTTTTTTACCCATTCATCAACTAATGCAAAGTCTTCGGGATGATTTTTTTTCAGAAAAATATTGTTAGTAAAATATGCTGCGCAAATTTCCGCCCAATATTCTTTTAGACGGATATAATTCTGTTTTTGAATATCCGGATCAGTTTTAGTTTCCACATACCACGAATCATATAGGTTATCCCCAGTAAAATAGCGCCTGGCCGTGCGCTCCAAAAGTTGCAAACGATCCTTTGCGGAAAACGTATTATCACTCTCCCAGTCATTAACATGACCGGATTCATGCGCAATAATATCATCCATACTAGAACTACGAGTAGAACCGTGGGTATCAATCAGCACATTACTACTTCCATACGAATCGGAGATTGCTATCCCTCCAACTAAAGGTAAAACATTTTTTTTGTACTCAAAGGTATCGATTTCCGTATCGACCCACCCTTCTGGATATGTTTCCAGCAGTATTTGTCGCAGCTTTTCCGAATCGTACCCTATCTCATCAAACCCACGTGTAGCGACTTCCTTGATCTTGATACCCTCGCCCCTGGTTTCCCTTGCGTAATCGCCAACGAGCATTCTTTCAACTACTCGCCTAAACTCTGTTGCGCTTATTTGTTTTTCTACGAATTTCATGCCTTCGCTCGCTACTTGCTCAGAAAGTCCATATTTTTCAATTAACATTGAAATAGCATCTTTTCCTTTATCTTTACTTTCCTCAGTGTGAGCCTCCACCGTCCCGGGACTAAACGCCTCAATCGCCGATGCGGAAATGATGCCCCAGAGAACCAGCCGACGAAGGACCATTTTAATTTTTTCATTTCCAGTTTTTTGTAACTTCTCATGTACTTCCGTATGATCCGATGATGAAACAATTCTTTCTGTCGATTCATCGCTCACGATATTTGCGTCACCTCCTGCCTCCGGCACCTGTTCAGCATTCAGATGTTCCTGATCATCGTAGCTATCCGTTTCGTTTATTTCTTCATTCGACGTCACATCAAGACTTGCCTCGCCTCCTTTGCGAAACTCACACTTGGGCCCATGCTGTTTAGTGAGAACGGGGTACCCGCATCCCGGACATGTTGGTTGTGGTTGGCCTTCGGGCATACTATTATCGTTTCCAAATATAATTCAACTTCATTTTATCACCACCGTACTGATACCCGCCACTCAGCTGATGTGCTTCTTTTAGAGGCGCATATTCTAGTTCCCCGTTTGGCTTTTTGAGCTTACTGTTTTTTAGTGTCGATGCAAAGCCGCCCGTACGATTAGTAGAAGCACCCTCCACCGTCTCGCTTAATACCAGGCCGTCATACCCATTCTCACGAGAAAAATTGACGATGATCGGAGTCAGTTTTCGATAGCAGTCTTCGTATGATACCTGCGTAAGCAGATGCTCGCTCGGATTTGGGCAGTAGAGCAAATATTTTTTACCGTCATCCTCCTCCATATTGAGTAGCATGACCGTGCCTTCACAGGTTTTTGTGTCTTCATTAAACATGACAAACTCAAAATAGTTTTGGTTATCCCACATCCCCGTATCAGTTGCGATACAGATCCGAGCAGTAGCACGGGCATTTGCTACCTCCGCTGATTTACTGAAATAGCCCACGATGTTACGTACTTTTTGTTGTTTCTCTACCATCTTTTTTTTGCCCAATCGTGTTTCAAGCTCATCTGTTTCCGTCTTGGCGCGGTACGAACCAACCTCACGTTGAATGGTGTTAACATCAGTTGCCAGTATGCGCTCGACCGCTTGAAGGGGATGGAACGTATATTCCTGCAAAATCGAGAGTAATTGTTGCGACACCGCCGGATCATTCAGCGACTCAAGATAATTTCCATCTGAGGGGATAGTATGTTCTATAAATTCTTTCAGCGCGGATTGCGCTTGCGATTTATCTTGCGGACTCAACCCTTTGATCAGTTCCTGAGATATGTTATTTATGTCATTCGCGACTCTCTTAACGACTACGCCACGATGTTTCGAGACTTCAGGAATTTTAGAGAGTGTCTCAGTAAGTGCGCCTTGTGCAGTCAAAAGCCGTTCAGCGATATATTCCACCCGTATAGTTTCAGACGAACGGTAACGATCAGCAAGGGCCGAGAGTATTTTTTGACCCTCCTCGTCACTTTTTAACTGCTCATACAGGTTAGTAAGCGTCTGCTTGCCATCCTCAACAAAGAGTCTCGAAAGTGAATCCCACTGGATATACTCCTGAGTATCCCGACTTTCTGTCGCGGCCACCTGATCAGCGGTACCCTGCACAAATTCATTTCCCCATCCACGCATATGGTACGCGATCGCAAGATCGGCTAGCTCTTGATCCGTGAGTTCGAGCGGGATTTTGTTGCGCTTCCTATCCTGCTGATCCATCAGCAATGCCAGTACGTCTGCGCCGTATTCCTTCACGCCATCTTTTCCCTTTTCAACAAATGATGGTAAAGATGCGCGTTCTCGCATTTTATTAATCGCATCGAATACTGCATCCTGATTTGATGCCATGTTTTTAATCCCATCAATCCTCCGCTGGTATGCTTCCAGTGCGCCGACCTGCCTGGGCTGTGTGCGTTCGTACCCCATCACCCCGCTCATGACCATAGGATATCCGTCTTTGTTAAACGTAAATCCTTTCAGATCGTCGTTTCGATCGCCAAGCTTTCTATTTTCGTCATACCGTGAATAGTTGCTCTTTGGATATGTGTGTTCTACTAATATCCGATGTTCAGGAGTACCTTTCTCCGACGCGTTCACGGTCCGTGCATGAGACATATCATCACTCATGCTTTTCATTCTTGCTATCCACTCTTCCTCGTTCCCCCAAGTTTTACTTTCTCGATATTGTACCTCATACGCAAAAGTAATAGGAAAATCATGCTCATCAGCGATCGTTAAAAAATTGATTGCATGATCAGCGGTTAATGTGGGATCGCTCTTTATGTGTTCTGCAAAAAGGCGCGAATACTCCAACGCACGCTCCCCGAATCGTTTGTATGCCTGTTGTACAAACTGATAATGATCTTCATCAGCTAACCAGGGTCCTTCTGTCCAGGTTTCTGTCAAAAGCCGTTTATCTATCTCCGAATACTTCTTAATGACCTCTGTTACTTTCTCCACACTTTCCTCATGTCCCAAGCTGCCGCGCATTTCGAAATAGAGTTGAGCGTAGATGTCCCGACTTTGTTCATCCCCAATGGCATCAAGAACATGTTGAATATTGGTAAAATCTTCCGGATGTAATTTATGGACCTGCAGTGCTGATGAAATTAAATCATCTTTTTTCCCAAGGTATTCAAAACTCTCCATGATTTTTCGTGCACGCTGGACATCGTCATAATTTTCAAATTCTCCTACGTGCCAGTAAATATTCTTATCACCTGCACTCGCCCTCGAATATGCTCCGCTCGTTTCTTCTGCGAATCTAAAAAGCTGGTCTGTGTCCTGATCGAGTTGTCCAAGCTTTTTTTTCTGTTGTTCGTCAAAGTACCCGCCAAAATGTCTCAATAATCTAAATTTGTCACGAAAATGATATGAGTTGAGGATAGATCGATCAACATGGATCAGTCCGGCTCCTACAGAAATAAGCTCGGAAATTTTTTGCTCAAAATTCTCTCGATTTTCAGGATCCATGCGCGAAACATCATCGGCAATGTTCATCAGATTGAACAACTCATGCGGCAGAGCGACTTCCTTGTCAAAAAAATCCTTGCCTAGATCGTGTTGTTTCAATTCTGTATCGCATACCTCATACAGATGCTGTGCAAGAAGCCTGGTTCGCTCCCTATCCTCAGGATTTTCACTTTCCGTGCCTAAAGCCAGGAATTGCTTAATTGCATTACTCATCGTTGAACCTACGTTATAATTGCTCGTGAAATACTGGTTGCTTTCAGTCAATTCCTTTGCATCTGAAACGGGGGTAAAGATAGTCTCATACCGGTCAAAAGCCGCTCGGCGCTGTGATTCTGTTAGTTGAAGTAAGCGATCATTGGACTTGTGATGAGGATGAACACTTCTAGTCAACCAATGCAACATTGCCGGACTAGCCTCTTTCCATTCTGCGGGATCAAATAGGGTTTGGGCCGCAGGATGCGTATTTTTTTTCTCTTGGACATCGCTGATCACCTTTATCACTTTGTCAGTATTTTCCGCATGTTTAAGAAAAAAACGATATGTATCGGGATCGTCAAGTAACCCGGCGCGCTCATACACTGCATACTGGTCGCTTAGTGCACCATTATGGTGTCTGATCCACTCCACCAAAAATGCATTCCTATCTTCGGGAGTTAGAAAAAAGGGGTCTTCCTTTTTGATATCAACATCGGACTCACTTAATAGTTTTTCGTAAGTGTATAAGATTTCATAACTGCCTGATACAATTTTTTTCCTCAGCTCGGGGTCTGAGAACATTTCCTTAAATCCCGGACGGTTTTGAAATGGATAATATTTTCTATTCTTTGTTTGGATTCCCTGAGATTGAGGGTATCTCCCCTCTGAAAGTTTTTCTTGAAAAAAATTCTCCGTGACATATGAATCCGACTTGCTAAGCATATCTGCCATCTGCGGCCTAATCGTATTCTCTGAGATTTCTAAGTATTGATCGACCTCTGGAATTCGATAATGTTCAATTTGTGGCTTTGCGAGAAAATACTCCTCCATCTTAGCTGCAACTGCATCTTTTACTTCAGGACGGGCCAGAATACTGTCCATAAGATTTTCATCAGCCTTTGAGTGGGGCGCATATTCATCATGAAAAATGTACCAACTACTCCCATACGTATTAATCCCTCTGACTCTCTCAATCAGGCTTCTCAGTCGGCTTGGAAATAAATATCCTCCGTCTTCCTTGTTTGCAGGATTAAAAGAAGTAATCCGGTGCATTAAAGTGCTCATTAAATCCTTTTCCATCTGTACAAGCATCTCCGGTGTTTTTTTATTTTTCCCCAGCAATTTTTCTTTATACGATCGAGATTTGTTCATCTGCTCTGCTGTCGCAGTGAGTAATACCATATGTTCAGGAGAAGTATCCGATTCTCCTGCCGTTTTATCGGCAGTCTCTGCAACAGCAACCTCCGCATGATCTTGATGCGCAGGCGCAAACTCACACACGTCGGTATGTCCAAGCTCTGCGGGTTGGCCACAGCTCGGACAGGTAAATTGTTGATGGTATTCCTCAGGCATGGATGCACTACCCTTTCTCCCCTTTATTCTCAACCTCTTTCTGCACCTCCTCAAGCTGTTCGTCGGTCATCTTGTGCAAATTATTGAGAATAGTCACGATATATGGTCGAAGCGACGGAATACGGAAGTTTTCGATCATCTTTTCCCTGACGTGCTCAATCCGTCGTGCGCGCTCGACATCTTCTTCGACGTATACCCGTGCAATCCACTTCTCGGCACGAAGATGGCGGATTACTTCCTGCACAAATTCCGGATCACCCGGCAAGATTTTTGTTCTTCGCAAGACGATTGAACGGCGGACAAGACCGTGCTTGCCAATAACCGCGGGAATTCCACTTTCAAACCACGGACGCAATATGCCGCGGAGTTTGCTGAACAAGCCGTAATTACGGGTATGGATGGAAAATTGATCGCCGGTAATATGAATGCGGGCGCGGACCTTTTGCTGATTTTTAACGATGATGTTCATTCGACTTGATTTAATACCCATCGAAGCAAAATTTTAGATTCACCCTGAACATGGTGTTGTGCGCATATAGACTCAATTTCTTGAAGTATGCGATTTTCAAAATCAGTCCAGTTAAAAAGTTCTTTTGGATCGTGAGACTCCAATTCGCTTAATACGTTTTTCTTGTACGCTTCTAACTCAACTCGCGTTTCTTCGCCAATTGCACCGAGCGCTTCTGATATGAGGGCCTCCCCCCATTCGTCATTGTGCGTTTGGGACATTTCGTCCGCTTTATCGGTGACATAATTTGTCAGCACATTCCATCCGTGAACATCAAAATCTTTTATGTTGTATTTTTTGCGCAGGTCATTGATGTGATTATGCAGTTTGGCAAAATCAACTCCGTAGCCACCATCTAAAAATATTTTCCTTTGCATTTCCCGCGCCTGAGCCAGCGCAATCGAATCAAGATCAGTCTTCATCCCTTCCGGTAAGGATGAAACAAATTCCGCAACGCGCGCACTATCGACACTCTGCTGAATTTCATCAACCATTCCGTCCCGAATGCGCGCCGCTTTAAAAGGATCGAAATCAGGATCCTGCTTTTTTACCCACTCATCGACTAACGTAAAATCCTCTGAATGCTCTTGTTGAAGCCAAGTTGGGTATATAAAGTACTCTTCGCATATTTCGGCCCAATATTCAGTAACCTTAGTTTCAATATTTTGAGCAGTGTCGGGATTATTTATCGATTCTACATAATCAGAATGGAGAATATTCTTTCCCTCACAGTATCTCTTCGTGACTTGCGACCAAAGAGCCAACTTATCATGGGCAGATAACTCATTCTCTGATCTCCAGTCGTTTGCGTGCCCCGATTCATGCCCCATAATACCTACTACATTTGTCATATTCCCCGCCGTTTGAAAAAAACGCAATGTATTAATACCACTGTCTTTAAGTTGAGCCTCAGCGGCGGCACGTTTTCCCGGCATATTGTACTTTTCACCCATTGCAAGTCGAGCTGAATCAACATTCGCCTCAAACAGCACGGAATCGATTTCTCCTTTTACCCATCCTTTTGGATACGTTGTATTTATGATTCCCGAAAAATCAGCGTTTGAAAAATCCATATCTTCAAAACCGGCAACGACAACATCTGACGCCACAGCGGTATCTTTTTTATCTTCTAAAAAATCTTGTGAATACAGAAAGTCATCGACTCGCTCTTGACCAAGTACCGACGTAAGGTATTCTATGTCCTGTTTATTTTCTTCGATAAACTCATTACGAAGGCTGGCCATTTTTTCCTCTCGCAGTCTTTCCTGTAGCCTCAGCTCTTCCTGCTCGGCGGCAAGGCGTCTCGCTTCTTGGCGCTCTGCGACACTCAGCATTTCTTTACTGACCAGTCCCGTTTTATAGAGCAGCGTATTTACTGGCTTACCAATAGTATCAGGAACTGTATCTGTTCTTTCGTATCCGATTTGTATACCCGCTATGGCTTCAACCGTCAACAATCCCCATAACGAAAGACGAGACAATACTTTTTTTATACGTTCATATCCTGAGCGTCGAAATTTTTTATAATCTACCGTATCGGAATCATTTTGATTCCCCATGGAAAATTCGTACTCAACATCTTGCTCATAATATGTGTCCGGATCGGGCATCCCAACCTGGGTCAATTCACTATCCTCTACTCCTTCACGTCCTGGTAATCCCGCTATTTCCTGATTGTCCAAAGAACACCCCGGTTTATGACCGGCTTCTTTAGGATACCCGCATTCAGAGCATGCGATTTGGAATTTAGTTTCGGACATGTTGTAAGCTTTAGAGCTCTATAGCCTTATAGCTATATGGCTCTCCTTATTCCACCACTACCCCCGCCCTTCCCAGAGTGGACCAATTGCTCATAAAAGCCGACGTAGAATAATACTTCTCTCCGGACAACGGGTCAAGAACGATAATGCTCGTCGGATTGTCAGCAGAACCTACATACCCGATTGCCACCCGCGTATGTTCTCCGACAATGGCAATGACTGAACCGCCATCCTTTGTTTTCCAGTCAACACGTTTACCCGACGCCGCATTACCCCACACGATGACCGGATTGCCTTTTTGAATTTCTGTTGTCACATCCTGGATAGTGCCGTTTGTAAACCAACGACTAGTGCGATACTCGCTCGCAACGCGTGAAATCGGCTGCCAGTACACGCCGTATCCGGTCGTCGCCTGCCTGCCATAGTAGTCACCGACAAATGCAATATGCGGATTGCCCCAAACATTTCCAACGTGCGGCGTAGGATCAAAACCAATCTTATCAATCAACGTCGATTCTGACACATTCACGCCCTTGTACCGTAAAGCCATAACAAGTGTTGCGGCTTCGCATGACAACGGGCGCTCCTGACGATGAAACGGCACGGCCAGCTTGACCTGTGAAAGTTCAGTTGAAAATGTGGAAGAAAAAGCGTCCTGCGAATTCATTCCGTCAATGCTTTTGACGCCGGAGTCTACCGTAACGCTATACGAACTGTTAAATGCCAGAGGCGAAGCCGGACTAAAAATCATCGTATTCCCCTCCCAGGCAAATCCGCCGGCTACATTCGGCTCAAGATGGAACCGGACCTCAGCAGACGGGTGTTCGACCGACTGGTCAAATGTCACCCGAATCGTACTTGCCGCTGCGGCCCCCGTAGAACCGGATGAAGGAGAAAACCGTGCGACACGCACAGGGCCGAGGGTTGAAAACGCATATGCGGCTTCAGTCTCTAAATATCCGCCCGTTGCCGTCTTTGCACCGGCCGCGATCTTTACCGCATACGCCGTATCTTTTTCAAGACTGTCCGTGGAATAGGTAAAGGTCTTCTGATCTTCTGACGCTTCCCAAGTACCGGTACCTGCAGGTTCAACAGTTGTTGCCGCAATTACCGAGGCGCCATCCATCGGTTCAGTAAAAGTGACGGCTATCCGTTCACTCCATTTTACAGCATCGCCTGTCGGTGTAAATTCAGTAATACCCGGCGCCTCCCGCGTAGTCCATGTCCCCGAATACACGGTCTGCGGATCGCTCTGATACGCAATATCCTCTGTCCCAATGAAATACTGTACCGTCCTCCGCAAAATAGTCAGCGTGTACGTTGTGCCCTGGAGAAGCAGCTGTTTTGGCTTCAATTCGTATTGCTTTCCGTCGGGTGACAACTGCACGTCGTATTCAACCGCAGGATCAAAAGCAAATTCGAAAAGCGCCAAACCGGGATTAGTCTGGTCAAGGTGTACTTTCCACGAAATGTCCGGATTTAATGTCGGAGTAGTTGCCGGTTCGACATCGACTACAGTAGAAACACTCGGGGTACGAAATGCCAAATGAACATCCGCGACAAGTTCGTGCGGTGTAAAAATATTATGGATTCCCGTTACCGCTACTCGATATTCTGTATCGGGCTCCAATGAAACTTCAGGTATAAACACAAGCCTGCGGGCAAGATGCGACGACAGTGCAAATTCTTCATATGACCAGTTGCCCGCGAGCGCCGGCTCCATAACAGCAATCGCATCTCTGCCAATCGGCCGGTCAAACTCTATGACAATTTTAGTAGAAGGCGAAACGGTCTCCCCGATGTATTCGAGCTCAACGGTGTGCTCAGGAGGTTTTGAAATTATCAAAAATCCAGAAATCAACAGTATGAGCGCCGAGTTGATAATGCCCCATGTTCGCCCACGCCAATGATGCGGCACTCGTTGATCATGTTCATCGCTACCCATGGCCGTTTTGTATAGAAATCAGATTTGTATTTTATTTTTATTACACCTATATTATAGCAGAAAAATGATAAAAAATCAACCCTTCCTTGAGTTATGTACAATACATATTCAATATAGTTTTTGCACCTGTGTACGGCAAGCTCCTACTACACACATTAGTGGACAAAGAGATGTGCTCCGGGGTATACTGCGTAACAGCAGAACTTAATAACTAACTCGTCCATATGAAAAAAACTTTACTGATCATCGTACTCGCCGGAGTTATCATAACTCTCGGCGCGTGCACAAAACAAGATGACACAAATACAAATACACCGGTAAACACTGTCGCTAATACACAGACGAATGTCAATCTTCCTACATCAACAGTAAATGAAACAACCGCACGCATCGTCAGTATGCGCGACGACTATTTTTCCCCACAGACAACTACCGTAGCGGCAGGTACATTGGTAACCTGGAAAAACGACGGGACACATGAACATGAAATTGTTTCTGATACGAACATCTTCGGGTCAGATGGCGACATCCAGATTGGAGATACATATTCATACACCTTCCTGACTCCCGGGACCTACCCCTACCATTGCGAAAATCATGACGGCATGACCGGGACGGTCATCGTACAATAAACAGTATTCAAAAAGACCCGCATGACCGCGGGTCTTTTTTATTATATTATTCTAGTGTAGGCGGCGAGCTTGCTCGCCCGATTTGTTTAAAATCTCTACCCTTTCCTTCTCCGGATTATTTCTAATATACTCTCTAATATTATTTAACGCCTTTTCATTACGGATAATATGCTCGTAGTAATTCTGTTGCCAAAAATTTCCTTTGAATCCCAATCGTTTTATTTTTATTGTTGTTATTGATTTAAACACCTGTATAACACGTGGTAACGCGACACGGCTATTTTTTAATATGAATATGATGTGACAGTGGTTGACCATGACGACATAATAATCAATTTTTACACCGGTAAACCTTCTTACAAGATCCACGAGCTCTTTCTTGATAATTTTTTTATAGGCCGGGTTTATTACTTTATATTTTTTATCCGTACATATAGTAACAAAATACGCACCATCGGAACGATAGTCGTATTCTTTTAACCGGATTGATCGCTTGAATGGCATATCCTTTGACCCTCGTGCAGAGCAAGCTCTGCACCTACCCCTATATTATACTTTCCCCTTTTTGATTCCCTCCCGAATCCGCTCGACAACCGTATTGAAATAATACAGATTGTGGAATGTTAATAAGCGCATCGCCGTAATTTCTTTGGCACGAAATAGATGAGCAATGTAGCTTCGCGAATACGTCGTGCATGTTTCGCATGCACAACGTGAATCGAGCGGCTTCTTGTCCTTCAACAACACCGTCTTGCGCATATCGAGTCGGCCCTGAGGAATAAATGCGACCCCGTGACGCGCAAAATGCGTCGGAACAATGCAATCAAACGTATCAACACCTTCACGAATAATCTTCGGCATATCTTCGAGATAACCGATACCCAGGAGGTGACGCGGCTTTTCGTCAGGCAGTTCGTTAATTACCCACCGGATCATCCGCGTCATGATCGATTTGTCATCGCCAAATTCGCCGCCTATGCCGAAGCCGGCGAATGGAAGCGAACCGACATATTTAGCGCTTGCAATCCGTAATTCTTTGAACCGGCCTCCCTGTACCATACCGAACAATGCTTGTTTGGACTTTTTAAACCGGATGCACTGTTCCGCCCACCGATGCGTCCGCCCGAGGGATTTCATCGTGTACGCTTTGTCTGCAGACGGTGGCGTACACTCATCAAACGTAAAAATAATATCCGCTCCGAGCGCTTCCTGGATGCGTATCGATTCGCGTGGACCGATAAAAAGCCTGCGACCATCCACGGGCGAACGGAAATGGACTCCGGTTTCTGTGATCTTAACCGACTGCGGCTGTGCATTCAGGGTAACCACATGTGACGCTTCACCCGTTTTTGCTATTTTACCCACCGACAGATCGCGCCCGAAACCCAGACTGAACACCTGAAAACCGGCTGAATCAGTGAATATCGGCTTCTTGAGCGCCATGTACGTATGAAGGCCGCCGCCGGCTTTCACCACCTGCTCCCCCGGTTTCAAATGCAAATGAAAGGTATTGGCAATAATCCCCTGAGTTTTTGTCCTCTCCACGTCATTGCTCGTCAGTGTCTTGATAACGGCCTGGGTTGCAACAGGAATAAGGCTTGGAGTTTCGATACTCCCGTGCGGGGTTTTAAGGATGCCGACACGTGCCCGGCTCTTTTTTGACCGATGAGTAATACGAAATGAAATCATTCCCCTATTCTACACTGAAGGCGACTTTTCGTCATCAGACGAAAAATACTTTTTACGTAAAAACTCTAGGACATCTGTCTATTTTTTCTCATCCACCCAAAGAGGCGAGCTGAATTAAGTATAGGGAGAAAATCAGTCGCAAAATTATACACTGCCGCAAGTATGGGGCCGAGAACTCCCGTGAACACGAGCGCGAAACCAACAGCATTTGAAACGCACCACGTGACTATATCCCCTTTAATTACGGAACGCGTTTGTCTGCCAAGCTCAATCATTTCAGGGATACGCTCAAGGTCATCCGTTAAAATAACGACATCAGCAGTCTCTACCGCCACTGCAGTACCGCCGCCTCCCATGGCAATGCCGACATCCGCTCGTGCAAGCGCCGGCGCGTCATTAATCCCGTCGCCGACCATCGCAAGCGGACCGAGCTTTGATAATTCTTCAAGAGCCCGGTATTTACTCTCGGGTGTCATCGAAGCACGAACATCAGTAATGCCAAGAGTTGAGGCTACCCGCTGAGCGACATGCGGATTGTCGCCGGTGAGAATAACGATACGCTCGACGCCCGCTTTACGCAGGTGCGCAATCGTACGCGCAGCTTCAATGCGCGGTGTGTCCCCAATACTGATAATTCCCGCAAATTTTTTATCGACAAATACATATACCGCGGCTTCGAGATGTTCATCGCGTTCATTCTTCATTTTTACCGCCGTTTCATCGTCGAGGGTTAATCCAAGCCGCTCTGCAATACCTTCATCGCCAATCGCAATTTCATGACCGTGGAGCCTACCCCATACGCCGTCTCCTGCAAATACCTTGAACTCTTCCGGATCAACAACGTCAGTATTTTTCTTGGCAGCCTCGTGATAGAGCGCTTTTCCCATGGGGTGCTCGGAATATTTTTCCGCACTGGCCACTAACTTCCAAAAAATAGCGTGATCTACCCACCCTTCAATATGAATATCAGAGACCGCTAACTTACCGTAGGTCAGCGTACCCGTCTTATCAAGCACGAGCGTCCGCACACGTCCCAGCATATCAAGCGACTGGCCGCCCTTGATAATGACACCGCGCTTCGCTGCACGTCCGAGTGCCGCGGTCATGGCCAAAGGAATTGAGACTGCAATATCATCCGCGCATGCCACAAGAAACAGGGCGACAACCATGGAAACATTATGAGTGATCACGAAGGTTAAGACACCCACAATACCGACAACAGGGAGAAAAATTTGGGCAAATCGGTCGGCAATTTTTTGCGTATGAGATTTATTTTGCTGCGCTTTCTCAACAAGAACAGCCATGCGCTCAATGATTGAATCCTTGCCGACATGTGTCGCTTTGATCTTCAGCATCCCCGACTCATTTAATGTGGTGCTGAATACTTCTTCGCCTATCACTTTTTCCACAAGCGCTGATTCCCCTGTTACCGCCGACTCATTGAGCGAGGCTTTGCCAAACACGACAACACCGTCCACAGGCACCCGAGCGCCCGGTTTTACAATAAGTATGTCGCCGGGACGCACGGTGTCCGCGGGAACAACGGTTTGAACATGATCACGTTCGAGTAGCGCTTCCGACGGTTTTAAGGCGAGTAATTCTTCGACAGCCGCACTTGTCCGTGATTCTGTATACCAGTCGAGCAGACGAGCAAACGCGAGCATGAGATTGATAAACGCCGCGGAACGGATCTCCCACGTCACAAACGTGATGCCAAGCGCAAATGAGTTAAATGTATCAATGCTTATTTTCTTTTGTACCAGTGAACGGAGCCCTGCAAAAATTGTAGGAAATGCACCGATAATCGCCACAGCAAAAAGAACCGCATGCGTATCAAAGACAAAAAAGTCCGCGACGAGCGCCAGACTCACTGCGCTAATAATGATCCACTCTCTCCGCGGTGGAAAAATCAGTCGTTTCACAAATGATACGAGTGAATTACTTGTCCGGTTCTTCATTGCTCACCAGATGAAAATGGAGATAGGTAACCGCCTGCAACCCCGGGCCGTTTGTTGTGATTTTATATTGCACGAGATGATCCTGCTCGATCAGCTGTGCCATAACGGCAAATGCGTCGGCCAGATACGGCGTGTCTTCAGCAGAAACACCCGCCGCATTCTTAATATCCTTTTTGGGAATAACGACGTAATGTACGGGCGTAGCCGGCGTGGGATGCTTAATAACAATTGATTTGTCCGTTTCCATGATGACACCGGGAATATTGCCGTCCAGCTTTTCTATGCCGATAGCACTCAAAAGCCCAAGTACGTCTTTGGGCTGGTAGCACATACTCCCGCAGTTCGTCAGCGCAATGATCGATCGCGGCTGGACATCGCTAAATATATATCCGCCGATAATGACACCAAACAACAAAAAACCGCACGCAAAGAATATCCTTCTTGTACGTTCGCCAAGCTTCATGAGACTATTTGCCCTTTACCACGGCGCTGGTTATCCAAGACCCAACCCACAGCAATAATCCTCCGATAAATGCGGGCATAAACCCGCTCACCGCGAATCCTTCAATAAACGACGCGACTGCCCATATGAGCAAAGCATTAATCACGAACGAAAACAGACCGAGCGTCAATATGGTAATCGGCAAGCTGATGATAATCAGGATCGGCTTGATCACCGCGTTTACTATCCCAAGCACAAGCGCGACAATGAGCGCAGTCAAAAACGAATCAACGGTAAAGCCGGGTACAATATACGCTACGAGAAGCAGTATTGCCGCATTAATAATCCAACGAAGAATGAAGTACATACAAAATTTTATTTTAGCGAATTAGCCATGCACCGCTGATAATCTGCCGTCAGCTTCCAGGTGAGTTCGGAAATAGTTGCATGTACGCATCCGGGACCGTATTGAATTTCGTGCTTTATTTCGTCTTCTGTATAGCCCCCGTAAACGACGCTATTGGAGAGGACAACTGACCAGAGTCCGTCTACTCCCTTTCCTATGCTTTTCAGATAATTTGACATCCAAATCATTCGCGCACCTTCAAGACCGTTACTAGCGCTTGTACGTATAGAATTATAGCGAAATGTTGTTGAATTCATTAAATATCGATACAGACTACCTGTATACCCAGATTCGACAGAACGCGTCACCTCAGCATCACTGTTTATAAGAATTACAGGCTCCGCTTTATAATTGCCCTCATCTAACCAAAGATGACTGAAATAGACCGGTCCGCCCCACTGCACATTTTTAGCAACATCATATGAAGGCGCTTCCAGTTCTACATAATTGCTTCCGATTGAAATAATTTGAGGCGTATAGTAATTGCCTGTATGGGTCCCCACATCGTAGATTCCCGCATATTCATGTCGCGGTCCAAGATATGCGTTACCCAGATCTGTGGGTGCACCGAGATTCTCAAAATACACACGAAACCGCTCCCCCGCTCTGACATATTTCTTGTCCACCGATGTTGCCTTAAGACCCTCTTTTGGGGTCCAAGCGGTAAAAGTGGAACTGATAATCTTACCTGCGATAGCGTCATAATCTGAATATCCCATAAGCGTTTCCTGTGATCCAGTGCTTGTATACTCAACAAAAAAAGTATATGCAGTATCGCCAGATAAATGGATGATATTATAACAGAGTGAACCATTCAAACCGCCGAATGCAGTCGGAGACGCAGTCGTGATACTATTCGGGTCAGTGGTGTAATATTTTATAGTGACTGTGAGTGTATTTGTGGTAACTGTATCGGGCAGATCCCAACATAGCCGAAGGTGTTCATGTGTCCCGGTATCAATTCTCATGTTTGATACAAATGGTGTTGCGGCCCGTCCAACCGATACATAACCAAAGATAGCAACGATTCCCAATAAGATGCCGAGGACGAATATCCGCTTGGTCATAGGTAATCTGTATTAATACTCAATATGTTCAGTATATCAGACTTCACCAAAAGATAAAGAAGAATGTTCTCATCATCCTTACTTCATCAGCAACAAACCCCCAACGGCAATGATGCTTCCTAATAGCTTAATCCAAAAATCTTCACGTTCTTTCAAGAAGACTGCGGCGGCTATAAATATCACCACAACTTTGAACGTTGTAATTGCCGAAACAAGGCTGAGATTCCCAACAACAAAAATGAGTATAACCCACGACAACTGCTGAAAAAAACGCAATATACCGGTTATCGTAATATCTTTTTTTACGTATGTACTTTTACTATGTGTGAGCAACATCACAACGCCTAAAACCGTACATTGCGCCCACCAGTTCAGCATCGTTCCCGCGGTAAATCCCGTTGTTTTTTGCAGTGCCCGTTCAGCAGTTAAACAAACGCCAAGCATGACCCCGCTTGCCAACATCAAGAGAAAATATTTATCAAAAGCAAATTTCCCTGTCCGATGCTTTTTAGATACCACAAGTACACCGACAAGCAGAAGAGCCGCTCCAATAATCTGAATCGGAGTTAATTTCTCATTGAGAAAAATGGTTGCGAGTGCGATAGTAACCGGGGTATATACATTACTTACCAATGTCGTTATTCCCGCTTCTACATGTTTTTGGGAAATATATGAACTTACAAAAAAGCCAGCACCAAATACCCCGCACAACAGCGTTAATCCAGCCAATTGAAAAAAAGTGCCGTGGAAATAGATCGGCTGGAAAATGGGCAACAACAAACTTAATACCACGATAACGAATGTTACCTGAAAAGAAAAAGCTATCTGGCTTTTACTGTCCGCATCTTCACGTTTCGCAAGCCACCTCCGTTGTATGGGGGATGCGCTGGCGGCGATAAAATAGAAAATATAACTTGCCAAAACGAGCATATATCTATGTGTTACGATGAAATATCTTTGTTATGTGAGTTGATAACCCACTGCGGTCTCAGTCGAAGTCTTTTTGTGAAATGAGACACAAGAATGGGGTTTTCAAGACGACTCATTTTTGAGCAACCGTTCGTGATCTCCAAATTGTGCGAAGAAAGAATTTATTGAGCGATATGTTTGCTTGTTATTTATGGTAGAAATGTGTACCGACACTCGGCACAGGCGTCACGTAATCAGCACGAAAACCTTTGGTGAAACGCCTACGTCCGTCTTCGAACTTGGTTGTTTGAAGCGCCGGACTTCTACTTGCCTGATTTTGGTACTACAACTCCACCTGACGTCACAAAGTCGAACACTACGCGTGTGTAGTAGTTGAGCATGCCGAGACACTCTGTCAGTCCGAGGACTTTGCCGCCCGGCAATACCACTTGTATTTGCATGCCAATCTTTCCAGCCCCACTCACTTTAACAATCTTAGTCTTGCAATCCTGGCGCCATACAAGTGCACCATTTGCGAACTCGGGATTAAATATAGTGACCTGTGGCGGCACATTCTCAAAAGCTTCATCCTCTGAAGCGAATTCCACAGAACACATGTTCTGCAGCTCAGTCATACTGAACTGAGGTTTAACAAATAAGTGGTGCTTGTCTTCGTTACTGAGATCACGAAGCATCAACAATAGGTCGCCATCAGTCTTCATGCCCTGGGCCAACCGAAGGAAGGGTTGCACATTTCTTATTGCATCGCGATAGGAAGAGGGCAATTTTTCAATTCTATTTTCTTGCACTTGCCATTCTGCTTCCGTAGCTGCGATAGGAAAGGCTAAACGCTTAATATCTTTCGGATCGGTAATCCCAGACTGACGCGCTATTGCAACAACTAAATTTTCTAATACTGACCTCAGGTGATTGACGACTTCGCCAAAAATCAAACCCCACTCGTCAGTTGGAGGTGATGATGCAACTACTAGTTTCATCTCCCAGTGAAGACGGTCTTCACTAATAGCAGCACAAAAGCTGGCTGGGTTCGTAGTTGCATATTTTTCAATAACAGAACTCAACTCGACTGCTCGTCGATTCGCCTGTTCTAATCGTGTAAGCTGATCCTTAAAGTCGGGCACAGATATGGATGTTATTCGAATTCATTCTTGTTCCTGACCTTAGCCTAGATTCGGCGTTGCGGTCAAAATATTCCTAGATGGTAGTCCCACGGGGAATCCTCTTCCCCCGTCGCTCGCAGCGCGGCTTCGCCGCAGGCTCGCTCCTCCTCCAGAGCCCGGGTCCCCAAAAAACTAAAGCAGTTTAGTTTTTTGGTGTACCCTTCGATTCCTTCGCTTATGGAATCGACTACGAGGTGATTTTCTACAAGTGTGCCACGAGCGTGCTGGTAGTCCCACGGGGAATCGAACCCCGGTTACCAGGATGAGAACCTGGCGTCCTAGCCGCTAGACGATGGGACCATACACTGGCGACACATCAAAGTATTCTCAACTGTACCCGCAAAAACAAACAAAATCAAGCGCTCGGCGGCATCATGAATCTGCAAACGTCAGATCTTCACAACGTTAGGTTGCATGTTAATACACGCTGTTGAGGGTAAGACATGCTGTATAAAGATTTCTCCCTTCGGTCGAAATGGAATACCGGAAAAATGACAAAATATGACACTATATGACAAAACTTGACATATTAAAATAAAAGACTTAACATTGATAATATGGAAAAAATGATGACGCTGGATGAGGTGTCGCACTATCTGCGCATCAGCCAGCGAACGATCTTCCGCTACATTAAATCAGGCAAATTGCGGGCATATCGCATAGGCCAGTGGCGGGTTACCGAGACCGACCTCAAAGCATTTCTTAAAAAAGTTTCAAATGTATAACAGCATTACACGAAAAAACATCGCATTCTTCCCCTACTGTCTGCCGAGGAATGTCGCCTGCATCAGACGGAAAATGCCCCTGCGAAAGAAAATGATTCTCATGCTTATAGCGTGTATCATCGTGATGATACCGGTAGCTTTGTACATGAAACCCTCCGGAACGATCACCGATCGCCCGGATCCGCACTACGTGTCACGGTAGTGTATTCGTATCTACCAGCTCCCCCCGCCTCCGCCGCCAAATCCCCCGCCCGAAAATCCCCCTCCGCCTGAACCGCCGGAGGGATGCGAAGTAAACGTCGAATTCATCGTCGAACGCATATCAGACAGAGAAGACGCAAGGAAAAGTGATGTATACGCACCGGAGTAACTCCCCTGATACCACGAACGCGGCGGCATATCGA
>JBAZCI010000026.1:0-19779 GCA_041671025.1 Patescibacteria group bacterium
CTGTAAATGACTATCTTGCAAGGCGTGACGCTGTGTGGATGGGACCCTTATACAACGCGCTTGGATTGAGTATCGGGATTATCCAACACGAGGCAGCCTTTCTCTATGATCCGACGTATACGCAGGCCGGCAGTGACGGTGTGCAATTTTTGAGGCCAGTCCAGCGCAAAGAAGCCTATGCCGCGGATATCACGTATGGCACAAACAACGAATTCGGATTTGACTATCTTCGCGACAATATGGCACCGACCATTGCGCACCGCGTCCAGAGGGATTTGCATTATGCGATTGTTGATGAGGTCGACAGTATTCTTATCGACGAAGCGCGAACGCCGTTAATCATTTCCGCGCCTTCGGAGGATTCAAGCCAGCTGTATTATAAATTTGCCAAGCTTGTGCTCACGATGGAAGAGGGGCCGGATTACAACGTCGATGAAAAAATGCGTGCCGTCTCTATGACGCAGGAAGGTATTACTAAAGTTGAGCGAGCTCTCGGTATCGGGAATATTTATGAAGCATCCGGTATAGAAAATGTTCATCACATTGAACAGGCATTGAAAGCAAAAGCGCTTTTCAAACGGGACAAAGATTATGTGGTAAAAGAAGGTGAAGTGATTATTGTAGATGAATTTACCGGCCGCATGATGTACGGCCGCAGGTATTCGGAAGGCCTGCACCAGGCGATTGAAGCAAAAGAGGGAGTTGAGGTAAAACAGGAAAGCCGGACACTGGCTACCATAACCTTTCAAAACTTTTTCCGGCTGTACACAAAACTTGCCGGTATGACCGGCACGGCCGCTACGGAAGCGGAGGAATTTGCCCGCATATATAATTTGGAAACACTGCAGATCCCTACGCACAAGCCGATGGTTCGTAAAGACCTGCAGGACAGGATTTACAAGACTGAAAAAGGAAAGTACCAAGCGCTGGCTCGGGAAATTAAAACCCGCCATGAACTTGGTCAGCCCATCTTAATCGGTACGATTTCTATAGAAAAGAACGAGCTTATTGCAGATCTGTTAAGCCGTGAGGGTGTTCCGTGCAGTTTATTGAACGCAAAAAATCACGCAAAGGAAGCCGAGATTATTTCGCAAGCCGGGAGAAAAGGCGCGGTGACCGTTGCAACGAATATGGCCGGTAGAGGCGTCGACATTGTTTTGGGCGGCACGCCGGTCGACCCTGCGCAGGCTGAAGAAGTCAGGGCGCTCGGAGGCCTGCACGTGATAGGCACGGAACGCCATGAATCACGCCGCATCGATAATCAGTTGCGCGGCCGATCAGGACGCCAGGGCGACCCCGGATCGAGCCAGTTTTACGTATCCACAGAAGACGATTTGATGCGCATTTTTGGGTCAGAGCGGCTGAAGGGGATTATGGACCGACTTGGGGTGCCTGAGGATATGCCCATTGAAAATCGGATGATTTCAAAATCGATTGAATCTGCGCAAAAGAAAGTTGAAGGCCATAACTTTGATATTCGCAAGCACCTTGTCGAATATGATGACGTGATGAATAAACACCGTGAAGTGATTTATACGCTCCGACGGGAAATTCTCGAGCACAGCGAAATTGATGTGGCAAATCCAACAGCCCGCTTGCTCCGTGAGCGAATGATCGAATTAATCACCCAGGAAATTGACCAGGTTGTATCTTTTCATACCGCTGACGGCGATCAATCAAAATGGAACTTGGACGAAATCTACGAAGTCATCGACACCATTTTTCCGGTCTCTCTTGAGAACCGCATTAAGCTTGAAGATATGCGGCAGATTGCCGGCGATGTCGCTCAGGATGCGACTGCGCGCACAGCGATTATCACTTATCTCGTTGAACTCTCCAAAAAAGCGTACGAAGCGCTCGAGCATCGCATACAGGATGCTACGCTCATGAATAATATCGAGCGTGCGTTGTATCTCCGCGCGATTGATACGTTGTGGATTGAACATCTCGATCTGATGGATCATTTGCGCCAGGGGATCGGTCTTCGCGGGTTTGCCCAGCGTGATCCGCTTGTAGAATATAAGAAGGAGGCCTATGGGTTATTCAGAGAGCTCATGAACAATATTCAGAAGCAGGTGGTGTATGCAATTTACAAAGTCGGTCCGGCGAAAGATATGACGAGCGCTGCGGCGACACCGATCACTCAGCGACTCGCGCAAAGCACGACCATGCAACCCTCAACGTCGGCGCAATTCAGCGGGACGAATGAGCGCGTTTCCACGTCAGCGCCTGCGATGGCAACCGTTTCAGCGCCCAAAAACGCTGAAGGGGAGAAAGTCGGCAGGAATGATCCTTGCCCATGCGGATCAGGAAAAAAGTATAAAAAGTGTCATGGGAAATAAAGCTTCTATAAAACATATTGAATTCTGGGTTTCTAACTTAGAACGTTCGATGAAGTTTTATGAAGGAATCTTTAAACTTATTGGATGGGTTAAAATCGAATCCAATGCTTTCAGTAACGGAGAAACCAAAATATACTTTGTCGAACAGGCAGTTAGATTAGAAAATTCCGTGGGTCCTAGACACATTTGTTTTTTAGCGGCTTCACAGGATGTTGTAGATGAAGTTGCTAGGCTCCTTTCAGAAATCCAGGCAGATATAATTCGAGGACCTTTAGAATCGCGGTATAAAGACAGAACTTCGTATACTGTAGATTTTAGAGATCCGGACGGATACATCCTTGAGATAGCGACTAAATCAATAGTCCTACAGAAATGACTATAAGCGAGGGTAAGTAGCTAGAATGTATGAGCGCATCCGATAACGTAAAACTTGTCGTATTCGTGCCTGAGTCCCACGCGGATGCGGTTCGTGATGCACTGGGGAGCGCGGGTGCGGGGAAAGTTGGTAACTACACATTTTGTAGTTTTTCTTTGCATGGCACCGGCCGCTTCAAACCCGAAGCGGGTGCGCATCCAACGATTGGTGAAGTTGGGAAATTGACATCGGTTCCAGAAGAACGGATAGAGGTGGTATGTGACCGAAAACTTTTAAAGGAGGTTATCAGTGCAATCAAAAAAGTCCATCCGTACGAAGAAGTCGTACTCGATGTCTATCCTTTGGAAGAACTCTAATTTTTAGGAAATTGCCATTAGTATTTATTACAAAAAATGGACCTCAAATCAACCTACAACCGTATAGCGTCAGATTGGCATAACGATCACGAACGTGATGATTGGTGGCACGCGGGAAGCGCATTATTTTTATCATATCTCAAGCAAGGATCGCATGTACTGGATGTAGGCTGTGGGTCCGGACTCGGCTCGGCATTTCTCGTACATCACGGAATGAATGTGGAAGGTTTTGACGTTTCTGAAAAAATGATCGAATTGGCAAAGCAGCATGTACCACAAGGAATATTTTGGGTAGGAGATATGCTTGACTTGGGTGGTAAGGCAAAAACCTATGATGCGGCATATCTTAAAGCGGTGTTGCTCCATTCTCCAAAGAATCAGACCGGTTCAATACTGTCACTTCTGCGTAAACGATTGCGTGCGGGCGCGTATGTCTATGTCGCGGTAAAGAGAACTAAAGATGTTGAAGAAGAAATTCTCAAGGAAGATGACTACGGATACCAGTATGAACGGTTCTTTAGTTACTATACGGAGGAGGAAATGGACCAACTGCTCTTGAGTGCTGGTTTTGAGATAGATATTAAGCGAACTGTTTCATCAGGACGTACCATGTGGGTTGAACGCATCGCGCATACTGTATGAGTTCAACGAGAACGGTTCTCGGAGGTAAGGACGTGCGGTACGGCATTTCTACTCGCAACGACGGCAATATGCCCTTGCGACATGCCGGAGAGGACGCGGAGGCGATTGAAAACCGTAACCGTTTTTTTACTGATGCTGGAATAAATCCCGACAGAGTTTTTTCCGCAAAGCAATCGCATAGTGCTCGCGTCGAGGTTGTGACAGATAAGCCACCCCGAATAATTGCGGCGGATGGGTTAGTTACAACACAAAAAAATATCTGCCTTGCGGTAACATCAGCAGATTGTTTTCCGATTTTTTTATATGATCCCAAACAAAATATCGTAGGCATGCTTCATGCCGGGTGGAGGGGAATTGTCGGAGGGATCGTACAAAATGGGATTGAGGCTTTCGTGCAACTTGGATCGGATGTAAAAGATATTAACGTCGTCATCGGCCCCGGCATTCAACGGCACCATTTTGAAATACAACATGATGTTCAGGAAAAATTTTCTTTATTTCCTTTTGCCTTACGTACTGAACACAAAAAGCGAACAGTTGATTTGGTTGAAATTATGCTGCATATTCTTGCGGAGAGGGGAGTCAGAAACGTGGAGAGCGTCGGCGACTGCACGGTATGCCTATCGGATAAATACTTTTCCTGGCGCCGAGATCACGAAACTCCGTTGCGTGCGATGGTTGCATATATCGTGCGTGCAGGATAGAATGATGAAAATATGAAATATAGATACCTCGATATCATTCTTGGTTTGTTCGTTGCGGTGTTGCTTATCTCAAACATCGCTTCAACAAAAATTGTTATCTTTGGGCCGTTTACCTTTGACGGCGGGACAATTCTGTTTCCGCTCATGTATATCTTTGGCGACATTCTCACTGAAGTATACGGCTATCGTGCGTCGCGTCGCGTGATATGGACCGGATTTTTTTGCGCACTGCTCATGTCTCTTGTTTTTACCTTGATTGGGAAGCTTCCCGCAGCACCTGAATGGACGAATCAGGAATCATACGATCTCATTTTAGGTACGACGTGGCGCATCGTTGTCGCATCCTTGGTTGCGTACACTGTCGGTGAATTTAGCAATTCGTATATTCTCGCAAAAATAAAAGTTGCCACGCGCGGGAAATGGCTTTGGTTACGGACCGTATCGTCAACACTTGTCGGTGAGGGATTCGATACGTCTCTTTTTGTCCTCATTGCTTTTGCCGGGATTCTTCCGACAAGTCTGCTTGTTTCGGTAGCTGTATCAAACTATATCTTTAAAGTAGGCGTCGAGGTGGCAATGACTCCTGCAACATACTGGATCGCCCGCTTTCTCAAGAAAAAAGAAGACGTTGATTATTTCGACACGCAGACGAATTTCAATCCCTTTTTAGCTGGAGAGAGCAAAAAAATATCTTCCTAGCTATTTACAAACTCAAAAAACTATGGTATAATACGTGAGTAAAGTTAGAAACCAAACAAAAACAAACAAAAAATGACTCGAAAAAACCATCTAACCCGAGTGTATCGCGTGGGCGCATTCTTGATCGCGGCTCTGTGTTTTAGCATTCTTGCGCAACAAGCCAACGCGGCATATACCCGTCAGCCGCAAGTGCGTATTTTTTCAAATCAGCAATTAGTACAAAACTTCCTGGCGTATGATTCAACGTTCGACGGGGGGACTCAGGTTGCATTAGGTGATTTACAAAATGACGGTACTCCGGAAATTGTTACTGCTCCGGGAGCCGGTGGCGGTCCGCAAATTCGTATACTACAGTCTGACGGGAAGCTGATCGGCCAGTTTTTTGCATATGATCAATCGTTAAGATCGGGAGTGAACATTGCCGTGGGTGATCTTGACGCTGACGGTGAGGCGGAAATAATTACCGTTCCCCGTAGCGGAGCCGCGTCTCACGTCCGTGTATTCAACGTGCACGGTCAGCCGAAATTGACGCCGGGATTTTTTGCTTTTTCTCCTGAATTTCGAGGAGGAGCAAACCTTGCAGTCGGAGATTATAATGGAGACGGATTTGGTGAGATTATTGTCGGTGCAGGAACCGGTGGTGGTCCGCAGGTCAGAATTTTTGACCGTTTTGGAAAACCGGTATACAGCTTTTTCGCTTTTCATAAAGACTTCAAAGGGGGAGTCAGCGTTGCATCAGGAAATGTTGACGGCGGAACTCAAGATGAAATAATTGTCGGTGTCTATGATCATGACACGCCGATGGTCAAAGTGATTAAAGTCGCTGAACACGAAACCCTTATTTCACAATTTATCGCATTTGATAAGAAATTTACCGGTGGTGTAGAGGTTAATGCCGGAGATACTGACGGAGATGGATTTGACGAAGTTATTGTCGCTGCGCGTTCCGGCGGTGGTCCACAAGTGCGAGCATTCGAAGGGTCCGGATTGCCGAGTTCCGTAAATTTCTTTTCGTATGAAAAAGATTTTCGCGGCGGTGTAAGTATTGCGACCGGTGATATGAACGGGGATGGCGTTGATGATGTCATTACCGCGCCGCAAAGCTGGGTCGCGGAAGGTAAGCCGGGAATTCATAAATATGTCGAGGTAAGTATCGCGAAGCAACATCTGTGGGCGTACGAAGACGGTCGCGTGGTTCGGGATTTTGCGGTCTCAACTGGCCTACCGGGATACGACACCCGCCCGGGAAATTTTTCGATCACCCAAAAAACATATTCAAAGGACTATTTCGGTCCGGGCTACTATTTTCCGAACACACTATGGAATATGCGCTTCGACGGATCGAGACTTCTCCATGGTGCGTATTGGCATAATAATTTCGGTCGAAAAAAAAGTCACGGCTGTATCAATCTCCCGTATCCGCAGGCTGAGTGGCTGTATAACTGGTCGAGCATAGGAACACCCGTGTTCGTCACGGCACAGTAAACGGAATTCGCTGACTCATGCCCATCGTAGTAGAGCTGAAGGGGGTTGCTGTCACTCGCTTGGTATTTTTACCGCCGCACCCTGGAAAGGGTGCTCTCTTTTCCTAAAAACATAGCGCAGTCCTCCGTGCCTGCGCTCGTGGGTATTACAATCACGCGCACTCACAGTGAGATGTGCTAGGAGGTTTACAATGAAGAGCACCCTTTCCAGGGTGCGGACTCTATTTGTGTGTTTCAAACATGCACTGCTTCATTCAGCCGACTCTACTGCCTCCTCCTTGCGAGCGCCTTTTAGGTATGCTACGATTTGTGAAGAATATTCAGCACATACATGCGAAAAAAGTTTTGGTTTACACTTATCGGAATAGTTATTTTAACCGCACTCGCGGGTGTTGTTGATTACCCTTCAGGACCGGATATCAAAATTGGAAATTATTTCCGTGAATTAAAAGTGCATCTGGGGCTCGACTTAAAAGGCGGAGCCCAGTTGGTGTATACCGCTGACATGAAAGATGTGCCGGCGGCAGATCAACAGCAGGCCCTGGAAGGTGCCCGGGATGTGATCGAGCAAAGGGTTAATGCATTTGGTGTTTCTGAGCCGCTTGTGCAGACAAACCAGAGTGGCGACAGTTCGCGGATCATCGTTGAACTTCCGGGAGTCACAGATATTGACCAGGCCATTAAGCAAATCGGTGAGACCCCGCTTCTCGAGTTTCGTGAACAGAAGCAACAGACGCTGACTGACGAGCAAAAAAAGGCGCTTGAAATATATAATGCGGCTCAAAAGCAAAAAGCGGAAGAAGCACTGGCGAAGGCGGTACAGCCCGGTGCTGATTTTGCGGCACTCGCAAATGAATACAGTGAAGATCCCGGAAATACCGGAACTGACGGGACCAAATCAGGCGGTGATCTCGGGTTTGTCCGTGAGGGCGCGTTTGTCCCCGAATTTGACGAGCAACTATTCACTGTTTTGAAACCGGGTGAAATTACCCCTGCGCTTGTTGAGACCCAGTTTGGCTACCATATAATAAAAAAAGAAGAGGAACGGATGGTCGATGACAACGGAACACAGGTGAAAGAAGTTCGCGCGCGCCACATTTTGCTCGCTATCCAAAGCGAGTCGAATCTGGAGCAGGCGCAATTTGCGGCTACTGATTTGACCGGCAAACAGCTTGAGCGATCGCAGGTTGCATTTGACCAGCAAACCGGAGCTCCGTATATCCTTTTGCAATTCAATGACGAAGGTTCGAAGCTTTTTGAACAGATTACAGAGCGAAATGTCGGCAAGCCTATCGCTATTTATCTTGACGGATTTCCGATATCATCGCCTGTCGTATCCGAAAAAATTGTTGGCGGTCAGGCATCAATTGAAGGAAGCTTTACTCTCGACGAGGCAAGACAGCTTGTCCGTCGCTTAAATGCCGGCGCATTGCCCGTACCGATCAGTCTTGTTTCACAGCAGACTGTCGGTGCGACATTGGGTCAGGAATCCATTGACCGCAGTCTTTTCGCCGGACTACTCGGCTTAGCTGTCGTGGCGTTGTTTATGATCGCGTACTATCGTTTTCCGGGATTTATTGCGGTAGTTGCACTATGTATATATGCGCTTCTTGTACTGGCAGTGTTTAAACTTCTGCCGGTAACATTGACCCTGGCTGGGGTCGCCGGATTTATCCTTTCAATCGGCATGGCAGTTGATGCCAATATTCTTATCTTTGAGCGTACAAAAGAAGAAATCCGATTAGGCAAACCCCTTGCCGTTGCTATTGAAGAAGGGTTTAAACGGGCGTGGTTGTCGATTCGGGACTCAAACGCCTCGAGTTTGATCACGGTCTTCTTTTTAGGCTGGCTTGGTACGAGCATCATTAAGGGATTCGCAATAACGCTGGGAATCGGTATTCTGATCAGTATGTTTACGGCTATTACCATGACCAGGACATTTATGAGACTTGTAGCCGGGGGGTGGCTTGAAAAACGATCATGGTTATTCGGTGTTTCAAAAAAAGATATCTTACCTTCTCCACATGTATAATATCGTACACAAACGACGATGGTGGTATGTCATTTCCGTGGTAGTTCTCATACCGGGAGTTATTGCATTAATACTCGGTGGCCTTCGCTCAGGGATCGACTTTAAAGGCGGTTCACTCATGCGGATCTCTTTTGAACAGGGGAGACCCGCTACGCAGGAAGCCAGCGATGCGATTGCCGGCGTCGTGGCCGGTGAATTCTTTATCCAGCCCGTCGAAGAAACGGATATTCTTTTGCGCGCCAAAGAACTTACTGAAGAGGAACAGGGAGCTGTGGTTCAGGCATTGAGCGAAAAATTTGGCACAGTGAATGAACAAAGCTTTGAATCAGTCGGGCCCACTATAGGCAGAGAATTACGCAATAAGTCCGCGACAGCCATCGTTGTCGTCTTGGCATTTATTATCTTGTATATTTCATTTGCCTTTCGCAAAGTTTCGAGCGGGCCGGTCAAGTCGTGGGTATACGGTGTTATGGCGGTTGTTGCACTCGCACATGATCTGCTTTTCGTCATAGGATCGTTTGCGATCCTTGGATATTTTTTCAATGTAGAAGTCGGTGCCTTGTTTGTTACGGCATTACTGACAACGTTAGGATTTTCGGTGCACGACACCATTGTCGTATTCGACCGCGTGAGAGAGCACACGCGAAGTAACCCTGCGGCTGATTTTGAAACGACGGTTAATGAAAGCGTTAACCAGACAATGGCGCGCTCGCTGAATACGTCGGCGTCAACACTTCTAGTACTCGTGTGCTTGTATTTTTTTGGCGGTGCGTCAATTCGTGATTTTGTTCTTGCTCTGATTCTGGGGATTATCGCGGGTACGTACTCCTCAATTTTTATTGCGAGCACATTATTGGTTTCTTGGCAGAAATTTACCGAGAAAAGGCGCGGATATTAATTGGTGAAAAAAAGAGACAGGCATTTTGGCCTGTTTTTTTGCTCTTGCAAAAAATGTAGGTATATGATGAAGTCCATGGTATTCTCTTGACATTGAGGATATATTATGCTATACTACATCATGTTACTAAACATCTATGGATTCACCGTCAATACTCGAAAAAGTCATATCAAGCAAAAAGAGTTCAGAAATTGAGCAGTTCCACCCGTCTGAAGTGGTGTCTGCGCTTTTTAAGAACCTCTTGCCACGCGAGGAAGATGTCTTGCGGAGAAGGTTTGGGCTGGGCGGGCGCCCGGAAGAAACGCTTGAGCAAATCGGCGAGGCGTATAAAGTTACGAGAGAACGCATTCGGCAAATCGAATCTACTGCGGTAAAGAAATTAAAAAAGATTCGTAATTTTGTTGATACCATCGGACCTGTCGAGAATACAATCAGCTCGGTTTTGGAACAGCATGGGGGGATAATGGACGAGGAATTGCTTTTACGGTATGTCTTGCAGGTGGCGGGGGATAATGAGCAAAATCGGCGGGCGGTACATTTTATTCTCCAGGAATTATTGGATAGTAAATTTAGAAAAATTAAAGAGAATAAGCGCTACCGTTCTTCTTGGCAGCTACGTTCAATTTCACTGCACCTGCTTGATGAAACGATTGAAAAAATTATTGCCGTTATTCGTGAGATCGGCAAGCCGATAATTTTTTCTGATCTCATGAATAAAGTGATCCAAGACCCATTTTTTATGGAACACCAGCATCAACTGACTGAAGATACTATTCACGCGTATCTGGAAGTGAGTCAGCATATCGGCAAAAACCCGTACGGGGAATACGGACTGGTTGAATGGGGGAGTATCACTCCGCGACGGATGAATGATAAGATCTATCTTGTCCTCAAGAAGCGCGGGAAACCGATGCATTTTTCTGAAATTACCGCGATGATTAATGATATGAACTTTGATCACCGTAAAGCCTATCCGCCCACTGTTCATAACGAGCTTATTTTGAATAAGGAGTATGTGCTTATCGGCAGAGGAATCTACGCACTGAAAGAGTGGGGATACCGATCAGGAGTTGTTGCAGACGTTATTAGTGATGTCTTACATAAAGCGGAGCGACCGATGAGCCGTGCAGAGATTGTTGCAAAAGTATTGGAGCAGCGGATTGTAAAAAAGAACACCATTTATTTAGCTTTAACTGATAAGTCCCGGTTTACAAAAAACGCGAACGGTCTGTATGTCGTCGCGGAAAACACTGTATAGCTCTTTTTGTCTATGTTTACTATAGATCTGTCAGCGCTCGCTGACGTCAACAATCCTTTTCAGGCTACACTTTTTCTTATCCAACACGGTGGTTGGATACTTTTAGTATTCACGGTGCTCTATGGCGCATGGATCGGCTGGCTTGAGTATATTCGGAACGTGTACGATTCAAAAATTCAGTTTACACTTTTAGCCATTGATGTTCCGAAAAATAATGAGCAGACACCAAAGGCGGTGGAGCACATTTTTGCGCATCTCAGCGCGATACAAAAACACGGAACGCTCTATGAGCGCTACTTTGAGGGATTTTCTCAGCCGGCGTTCAGTCTCGAAATCGTCAGCATTGAGGGCTATATTCAGTTTCTGATACGCACACCGGTAAAATTTCGTGACCTCGTCGAAGCGGCAATTTATGCCCAATACCCGGATGCCGAAATTACCGAAGTGGAAGATTATATCGACAGCGTTCCTAAGCCGCTTGATTATCCGAAAAACACTGAATACAATATGTGGGGAACAGAGTTCAAGCTGACAAACAAGCAGTTATACCCGATCAAAACCTACCCAAGTTTCGAACATCCCTTGACGCAAACTTTTCTGGACCCCATGGCCTCACTTTTGGAAATATTTTCACGATTCGGTCCGGGGGAGCAATTATGGCTCCAGATTGTAACAACTCCTTCTGACAATCACTGGCGCGAAGCGGGAATTGCGCTGATACGTAAATTGGTTGGAAAAAAAACTGAATCGCACGGCGCAGACTGGCTCTATTTTCCGCGGGAAATTTTTCGAGGGCTTTCTGAGTCGTTTACCGCAGGCATCATTCCGACAACATCCGAGGGGGAGGCGCACAAAAAAAATGATAACGACCCGCCCTCGCTCATGCTGCATCTCTCTCCTGATGAAAGATCTACGGTTGAAGCTGTCGGTATGAAGATTTCGAAAATGGGCTTTTTGAGTAAGATTCGGATGATTTATACCGCCCGCAAAGAAGTCTATAATCGCGGGAAGGGTGTTGATGCGGTCATTGGGGCAATCAAGCAGTTTAACACGCTTGACCTCAACGGATTTACGCTGAATAAAAAAACAAGAACCAAGGTTCACTATATCAACGTCAAACGAAGATTGCTCTGGAGGAAGCGAAGAATTTTGTGGGGGTACCGTTACCGCAGCCTTAAACGCGGGCGAAGTAAATTTATTTTAAATACCGAAGAATTGGCGACACTATTTCACTTCCCGGTGCTTACCGTAAAGGCGCCAATGGTACAGAAGGCTGACACGAAGAAAGCTGAACCTCCGTCGCGTTTGCCAACGGAAACTTTATTTCCCGCTGTTTCACATGCTGCCCGCGTCGAGCGTGAAGAAGCGGCAGCCAAGAAAGGGGAAGCACCGACTAATCTGCCGATTGCATAACATTTTATGGCGACAAACCCGGACACAAAAGAAATCACCATTTTTGCTAAAACGAATTTCCGAAATCAGGAGCGTCGTTTTGGCATAAAATTGGATGACCGTCGGCGGCACATGTATCTCATCGGCAAAACGGGTATGGGGAAGACCACGGTATTGGAAAATATGATCATTGAAGATATCCGCGCCGGACGGGGTCTCGCGGTTGTTGATCCTCACGGCGATCTGGTTGAAAAAGTGATTAACTACGTTCCCTCGTACCGTATCAACGATGTCGTGTATTTCAATCCTGCGGATGTTGATTATCCCATTGGATTCAACGTTCTCGAAAGCATCGATCCGGCACAACGACACCTTGTCGCTTCCGGGTTAATGGCCGTGTTCACAAAAATCTGGGAAGGTGTCTGGAGCGCGCGAATGGAGTACATTCTCAATAACAGTATTCTTGCTCTCCTTGAATTTCCCGGATCAACCATGTTGGGCATTACGCGTTTGCTGGTAGATAAGCGGTATCGGCAGAAAGTCATTGAAAAAATAACCGATCCTATCGTCAAAGCGTTCTGGGTTGATGAATATGCTGCGTACAACGATAAATTCCGTAATGAAGCCATTGCTCCGATTCAAAACAAGGTCGGGCAGTTTCTTTCAAGTGCGCTTATTCGCAATATTGTCGGTCAGCCCACGAGCACGATAAATCTCCGGCAGTTAATGGATGAAGAAAAAATTGTCATGCTCAACCTCGCTAAGGGACGTATCGGCGAGGACAGCTCCTCTTTATTGGGAGCGATGATGATTACCCGTCTGCAGTTGGCTGCAATGAGTCGTGTAGATATCCCAGAGCCGGAACGAAAAGATTTTTTCCTTTACGTAGACGAGTTTCAAAATTTTGCGACAGAAAGTTTTGCGAACATTTTATCTGAAGCCCGCAAATACCGACTCGATTTGATTCTTGCCCACCAATACATCGAACAACTCAGTGAAGAAGTGCGTGCTGCCGTTTTTGGCAACGTCGGGACTATTATGTGTTTTAGAATTGGCGCTGCAGATTCGGAATTTTTAGCCAAAGAATTTTTTCCTACATTTCTCGAAGAAGACCTGGTAAACCTCACGAAATTTAGCGTATACATGAAACTGATGATTGACGGTGTAGCGTCAGAGCCTTTTTCCGCTAACACACTTCCTCCATTGAGCGGAGAGACAAATAATAAGGACAAAGTTATTCGAGTTTCACGGGAACGCTACAGCGAGCCTCGGAGTGTTGTCGAAGAAAAAATACTTCGATGGAGCGGTGTTGACGAAGTGTTCCGTGCCACTGCTGAAGAAGAAAATGTCGCATCGAGGGATATGGAAGTTTCCTATGCCCCTGAAGGGAAGCAAGCGGGAAGGCGTACCCGTTTTAACGGAGACCGCACACAGCGTCCCCCCCGTTCATCCCAGCCTGTCGCAAACCATCGTGAGCCGAGGAAACGGCTTGATGAAGCGCAGGTCATTCGGAAAAGTGCACCGGTCGAAATAGCACCGGAAGAACCCCCGATATCACTTCAAGAGGCATTAACTCGAAACCCGGTTCCTTTTACGAAACGGAACATACAGGCGCAAGGAATGCGTGAAGACCGTCGCGCATCTGAGCCTAAAAGATCGGCAGCCCCTCCGGCTCCTCTTTCGCGTCCCCAGCCGTCCACCCGTCCGCTGTACCCGGGACGCTCTGTCCACCCTCAAAAAAATTAACACGAGCATTAATTACTTCAAACGTATGGAAGACACTAAAAATTATTTTACACCAAAGATTTTTTCAGGCGTGATACTTATCGTTGTAGGTATTATGCTTTTTCTTGATCAGCTTGGAGTAACCGGAGTTTTCGATGATTTTTGGCCCGTCATTATTTTACTCATTGGACTTTCATTTTTATACGGGTGGAGATCAAAAAAGGCATGGGGAATGCTCATCCCGGGAATTATCTTATCCCTTTTGGGAGTATACTTTCTCGCAATGGAGTCGTTTGATTGGCGGTATGCTGAACAGACGTCTTTTATATATACATTTATTGTAAGTTTGGCGTTTTTTGGATCATACTATCTTGGTGCCCGAACGAGAGGTTTGTTAGTACCCGCATGGATTCTTGCAGGCGTTTCGTTTGTTGTACTCATTTCTACGGTTGGAGGGGACTCGTGGTGGCCTATCTTGCTCGTGGCATTTGGCGGGTATTTACTCTATTCTTCGAGAAAAAAGAATACGGCATCTGCCTCTGAAGCTACGCATAAGCCGGAGTAGCTCTACTGACTGGTTTTTAGGGACTTGAAATAAAAGCCCGTCAGTTGTATTATCCAAAAAAAGGTTACACAGAAGGAGGTGTATTGATGCTGATGAAAGTAAATGTACATCCTACCCCGGATGAATTCCTGGAAGCGGAATACGCTCATTTAGCCGACGGTCTGTATACGGATGATACGACGTGCGTCGAGCATTTTTTCATCGTGAGGTCGCACAAAGTCTATCGTATCACTTTTGCAAATCCTGATGATGCGAAGCGTCTCGACAATCATCCACAGCAGGATTTACAAAAACTTGAGTTAGCGTAGCTATTGAGCTGCGCTTTTTTCTTTACGGCAAAAATAGATCCTGGTAGGATATGTCTGTTATGTCTGAACGAATCGTCATGGCAATGTCAGGGGGTGTAGATTCATCCGTGGCGGCAGCTTTGCTGAAAGATGCCGGGTATGATGTATTTGGCGTATTTATCAAAGCATGGGAAGACACATCAGACATCTCAGCCGCGTGTCCGTGGGAAGAAGATCAAAAGATGGTCGGTGAAGTATGCACTGCGCTTGGCATACCCTGGGAAACGTGGAATTTCGAGCAGGAATACCGGGAACATGTGCTTGAATACTTTTTCAGAGAATACGAAAACGGTCGGACGCCCAATCCCGATGTGTTGTGCAACAAAGAAATAAAGTTCGGTATTTTTTTGGACAGAGCCGTCAAGGAAGGATTTACCCGTATGGCTACGGGACATTATGCCCGGATTTCAACAGATGAGCAGGGCGTTCACCTGCTGAGAGGAATTGACGCGAACAAAGATCAGTCATATTTTCTTTCGCAACTCACTCAGGATCAACTGAAGCGAACCGAGTTTCCCGTCGGCGAATATACAAAACCGCAAATTCGCGAGTTGGCAAAAAAATACCGTTTGCCAAATGCCCAACGAAAGGACAGCCAGGGGATCTGTTTTATCGGCAATATTTCTCTCCGAAATTTTCTGAAACAACGTATTGTTCAAAAACCCGGCCGAATTGTCACAACTGACGGCAAAGATGTGGGCGGTCATGAAGGGCTTGCTCACTACACGATCGGCCAAAGAAAGGGGATCGGTATCGGCGGCGGAGAACCGTGGTATATCGTACGAAAAGATATTAAGCAAAATACGGTTGTCGTCGCAAAAGGAGCCGATGAGCAGTTGTATGCGCGCAACCTGCATGTTACGCATGCTCATTGGATTGGCATAATACCGCCTTTACCTGTTGCATGTACGGCAAAAATACGATACCGCCAGCCGGATCAGAAATGTACGGTACGTGCGGCAGAAAACGGAATCGATGTCCTGTTCGAGAATTCTCAGCGTGCTATGACACCCGGTCAGTCGCTTGTCTTGTATAGCGGGGATGAGGTGTTCGGGGGAGGCGTCATTGAACACGCTTGGCAATGATTGGCGTATCATGTATCGTATACGTATTCTATGAAGACACAAGACATACGTAAGAAATTCTTGGCGTATTTTGTGGAGCGCGGACATGCACGAGTACCGAGCTCGAGTCTCTTGCCGTCAAATGACCCGACGGTTTTGCTCACGTCGGCCGGCATGCAGCAATTTAAGCCGTATTTTTCCGGTGACGCCGACTCGGTAAAAGATTTTGGAAGTAAACGGCTGACCTCTATACAGCGCTGTTTTCGCACGTCTGATATCGAATCCGTCGGAGATGCCACACATCTGACTTTTTTTGAAATGCTCGGTAACTTTTCGATCGGCAATTACTTCAAAAAAGAGGCAATAGATTTTGCGATCGAATTTTTGACCAAACGCATCGGACTTTCGGTTGACTCCTTATGTGCTACGTATTTCAAAGGTGAAAACGAACTGAAGGAAGACGATGAAGCCAAAAAGCTGCTTGCGGACTATTTCCCTGAAAACAAGATTTTTGGATTTGGCACAAAGGACAATTGGTGGGGGCCAACGGGGTCATCCGGCCCGTGCGGCCCGTGCGTGGAGATACATGTTGACGTGACTAAAAAACCATGCGAACGTGGCACGTTGTGCATCGCAAATTGTGAATGCGGACGCTTCCTAGAAATATGGAATCTGGTTTTTACAGAGTTCAACCAATCGGTTGAAAAAGTGATAACGCCGTTGGCGTCTAAAAATATTGATACCGGGATGGGTGTAGAGCGACTTGCGCTTGTTACCCAGCATGTTGCGGATGTGTTTACAACGGATGAGATGAAAAGAATTATTGCCGTCATTCAGGATGATGAACATTTTGGAAAACTTACGCCGCTTGAAGACACCATGCGCTGTCGTATTGTGGCGGATCATATGCGCGGGGTATATTTTTTGCTTGGAGACGGCGTTCGTTTTTCAAATAAGGAGCAGGGATATATTCTCCGGCGCCTCTTCCGTCGCGCATGTGACCAATTCCTGTCGCCTCATTTTGATTTCCGCCCGTTATGGAAGACGCTTACCGAAACATACAAGGATACGTATCCGGAAATCGCAACACATGCTGATGAAGCTTTTCAGGTATTGCTCAACGAAGAAAAAGCCTATAAAAAAATACTGAAGGTTTCAGTTGATCAGTCAGTTCAAAAATTTCTAAAAAAAGCTACGCCCACGCCCGTCACCGATGGCAGTGGTCCTTCGAGCAGGCCGATAACCCCTCAAGATGCATTTACGCTCTATTCAACCTATGGAATTTCTCCGGATCGACTCAAACGCGCAGGGTACACTTTTTCGCTCAGCGAATTTGAACAGGAAGTTGAAAAACACCAACACCAGTCACGGGAGGGTTCAGAAAAAAAGTTTGGGGGTCACGGTTTGAATACGGTAAACTCCGATACGATATCGGCTGAAGAACGGTGGGAAATCACGAAATTACACACTGCTACGCATCTTCTGCATCAGGCATTACGTATTGTCCTTGGTGAACATGTTCGACAGCAGGGTTCTGATATCACCGCAGAACGGCTGCGTTTTGATTTCGAACATCCGGCTAAGCTCACAGATGAACAAAAAAAGAAAATTGAGGATCTGGTGAATTCTGTCATTACTCAGGATATGGCCGTTTCGTACAGTTCGATGTCGTTGAATGAAGCAATCGAGGGCGGAGCATTATCTTTTTTCAGGGAAAAATATCCCCCCACAGTGACTGTATACACTGTCGGAGACTTCAGTAAGGAAATATGCGGCGGTCCCCACGTTGAACACACAGGCCAAATTGGACATTTTTCTATCGAATCAGAAAAGTCATCATCGGCCGGCATACGTCGTATTAAGGCAACGGTGAAAGATGGCTCAGTATCTTCTTGACGAATATATCGATAGTCGGTATACTCATGAGTACGTTGGTTAATTCATTGTCTGAACCCCAAGAACTTGGCTAGCTTTAGCGGAGAAAATGCCCACAACGGGCAGGGTTATATAGTTCTTGCGGGGGAAACCCACAAGAATTTTTGTTTATATCAGCATGCCGATAAAAATCATTAAGAAAAAGAAAAAGAAGCAAGGTAGGAGCAACCAGGAAAAGCTGCACGATGAGCTTGCTTCGAAAAAGAAATCAGATTTTTTAGAGGTACAAGGTACGGTTGAGGAATTGCTCCCGGCGGCAATGTTCAGGGTCAAGCTGGAAAATGGGCACGAAGTGCTCGCACATCTTTCTGGGAAAATGAGGATGTACCGTATTCGTATACTGCCCGGTGATGTCGTAACACTTGAAATGACCCCGTACGACCTGACCAAAGGCAGAATTATTTATAGACATTAGGACATGAAAGTACAAGCTTCTGTGAAGAAAAGATGCAAGTCATGTAAGATCGTTCGGCGCGGAAAACGCCTGTACGTTATTTGTTCGAACCCTAAACATAAGCAGCGTCAAGGATAACTATGGCAACCCGTATTGCAGGTATTACCCTGCCTAATAATAAACGAATAGATATCGCGCTTACGTATATTTACGGAATAGGTGATACGTCAGCAAAAGAGATTTGCGTGAAAACGGCTATCGATCCATCCACTCGGGCAGAAAAGCTGACTGAAGCTGAGGTGGCTAAACTTCGCGACCTTATTGAAGAGAAGTACACTGTGGAAGGGGATTTAAAGCGAGAGGTAGTTGCCAATATCCGACGTTTAAAAGAAATCGGCACATACCGCGGACTTCGACATATTCGCGGACTCCCGGTAAACGGTCAGCGCACCAAGACAAATTCGCGGACTGTTCGAGGTAATGTTCGGCGGACTATGGGTAGCGGGCGAAAAGCAGCCGCTGAAAAGACATAACACATATGGAACCTACAGCATCAACAACTGAACAGCCAAAAGTAGTCGCTAAACCTCGTGGGAAGCGAAAAGCGACCGTACTCCAAGGACGGGCGTATATTCAGGCTACGTATAATAATACGATTATCACGATTACTGACCAAATGGGCAATGTTATAGGTTGGTCTTCCGCAGGACATATCGGATTCAAAGGCCCTAAGAAAGCTACGCCCTATGCGGCAAGTCTTACCGTAAAAGATGTGCTTGCAAAAGTACAGGATACAGGAATCAAAAAGGTAGATGTTTTTGTGAAAGGTGTAGGAAGCGGCAGAGAATCCGCAATACGTTCACTGGGAGTGCAAGGTCTTACTTTGCTTTCAATCAAAGACACCACGCCGATACCGCATAACGGGTGTCGTCCGCCTAAGCCTCGACGCGTTTAACCATATGGCACGATATTTAGGATCAAAACATCGACTGTGCAGGAGATTCGGGACCAAACTTTGCGATTCCGAAAAATGTCCCGTGATACGACGTCCGTACCGTCCGGGTCAGCATGGACCAAAGGGAGAATTGCACATGTCAGAATACGGAACCCAGCTTGCAGAAAAACAGAAGGCGAAATTTTTATACGGTGTTCTCGAGCGTCAGTTTGTTAATTATTACAAAAAAGCTACCGCACTTGCTGGAAATAGCGGGCAAAATTTACTTTCGTTACTGGAACGTCGTTTAGATAATGTGATGTATCGTTCCGGTATTATGCAAACACGCCGAATTGCAAGGCAATTTGTGTCGCACGGCCATGTGCTGGTGAATGGGCGTAAGACGACAATCCCTTCGTATCAACCAAAAAAAGGTGATGTGATTTCGCTCAGTGAAAAAGCTTCCCGGATGATTGTCGTCACAGATATGAAAAAGAAGCCTTCTAAGCGGCAACTCCCAAGTTGGCTCAAGGTTGAATCTGAACAGATCCCGACGGTTACCTTGCTCGGCAATCCGACAGAAGAAGATCTCGCCCTGGGAATTGATCCGGCACTTATCATTGAATTTTATT
>JBAZCI010000027.1:0-18370 GCA_041671025.1 Patescibacteria group bacterium
ACTTCGTCGCCAAATTGGGGTGGTATTTCAGGACTTCAAGCTTCTGCCCCATAAAACGTTGTTTGAAAATGTCGCTTTTGCTCTTGAGGTTGCGGGAGCTTCCAAAAAAAAGATTCAATCAATGGTCCCGCAGGTGCTCAAAATTGTCGGCCTGGAAAAAAAGATGAATCGTTTTCCGCGCCATGTATCGGGAGGGGAGCAGCAGCGTGCAGTCATTGCGCGTGCTCTTGTGCACCGGCCTAAAATTTTACTTGCCGATGAACCGACGGGGAATCTTGACGCGATAAATGCGCATGATATTATCGACCTTCTCCGTAAGATAAATGAATTTGGGACAACCGTCGTACTGGTAACACATAACCGTGAGGTGGTGAATATGCTCCAAAAGCGCGTTGTGACACTGGATCAGGGTATGATTATTTCAGATCAACAAGCCGGCAGATATATCCTTTAAAATCGTTATGATCTTCTTAACTATCTATCGCGCTCTCCGATTTGCACTCCAAGGATTTTGGAGGAATATTTGGCTCTCAGTTGTTACCATAATAATTTTGGTGTTAACTCTTTTGTCGGTGAGTATGGTGGGCGGTATTAATATCATCGGTCGCGAGGTAGTGAAGTCGGTTGAGAGCAAAGTGGATGTTTCGGTATACTTTTTTCCTTCCGTTGACGAAGCAGACGTTCAGAATATACAGTACCGGCTTGAAACGCTCGGCAGTGTAGCGTCGGTTCAGTATATTTCAAAAGATGACGCGCTCGAGCAATTTCGAACCCGTCATCAGGACGATGAGGATATTATTAATTCTCTCGACGAGCTTAAAGACAACCCGTTGGGAGCAACACTCGTTGTTAAAGCAAAAAAAGTATCAGATTACCCGTTGATTCTGCAGGTATTAGATGATCCTGAATACACGGAACTGGTACAGAATCGAAACTTTGACGACAATGAACGGATTGTGACCCGGTTGTCAGATATTTCATCACGGATGCAAAAAGGGGGACTGGCGGTCAGTGCCGTATTTGTCATTATCAGCATACTGATCATATTTAATACGATCCGGATTACTATTTATACGCATCGTGAAGAAATTGGGATCATGAAACTTGTCGGGGCGTCCAACTGGTTCGTACGATTTCCCTTCTTGCTTGAAAGTCTGCTCTACGGCCTGATTGCCGTCGTTATTACGATGTTAGTTCTTTTGCCACTTGTCAGCTTTCTCTCACCGTATGTACAGTCGTTGTTTGAAGGATATACGTTTGATCTTTCTACATACTTTTCAGAAAATATCCTCATCATTTTTGCCGCTCAAATTGCGTTGGCAACGGTACTCAGTGTCGTAAGTTCCGCCGTAGCTGTTGGTAAGTATCTCCGCGTTTAGTCAGCTTTACACGCATGCGGGAATAGGATAAGGTGTTGTCGAGCCCGTTTTTGTATAAGAAAATACCGGGTAAGTTGGATAGCTGTCCTCCGGGATCGTCTAATGGTAGGACACAGGCCTTTGAAGCCTGGTATCTTGGTTCGAGTCCAAGTCCCGGAGGTTAGCACAGAAACCGTCTTCATTAAGGCGGTTTTTGTGCGTAAGGTTAGCGAAATATTCAACCTCGAGAATGAGTCAATGCGCCATAGGTAGTATGGAAAATGAGCAGATTATTAAATCTAATGGAATTTTTTTAAACTTAACGTATAAATGTGGCGTTGGATGATTTGAGTAAAATAGTTTATACTGTTTGTATTGCAAACGTATGAACACAAAGACTGATTTACTATTCGCCATGCCAAAAACGCACAGCAGGGGAGTGCGGCTCACTTTTTTTTGGGTAGGAATTCTCGCTACATTTTCATACCGGGCGATTATTTTTTTCAGTGAAGCAAATCCAACATTGCTCAAGCTCTCTTGGTATGTAGGGACAATTGGATTCATCGTGTACTTCATTCACCGGTATCAGATTTCATCTCGTAGAGCGAAGTTAATCGAACATTTTCGCCTAGTAGAAAAAGTGCCCTCATTGCAGGAGCTCACAGGTGATGAGCGTAACGCGCTCTCATATATTTTTACGACTCTGCGATCAACGCGGGAAAAATGGAATTACATTTTCATCTTTAGCATGTCGGCGATTGCGTTAATTGCCGGCGTGCTGATAGACATCGTCCATATAGGCGAGTAACGGGTATGCTTATCAAGGTTATCACCCTTAACATGTGGTTTGATGGTCCGCTTTTGGATTCGGCAATTGCGTTTCTTATTAAAGAAAATCCCGATATTCTGTTTACTCAGGAAGTCTATTATTCTGACGATCTGGCACTGGAGCCTCGATTGCGCTCTTTTTCCCAGCTAAAAAAAGCCTTGCCACAGTATGACTCTTTTTTTAGTCCCGCATTTGGCCATGTACTCCCTCAGGGTGTAGTGCCCATGGGTAATGCGATCTTTGCACGGTATCCTTTGGAACACCGCGAAACGTTTTTTTATGACGTTCACTATCACGATAAGTTTGTCATTCAACCTGAAAATTACGAATTTGTACCGCGAAATTTACAGCATGCTTCCGTTACGGTGAATTCAGATAGAGTACATCTTTTTAATACTCACGGTATTTGGGGCAAAGATGGCGGCAACACCCCGCGTCGTACCGCGATGGGTAAGACGGTTGCTGAACAGGTAGCATTGCATGAGCGTGTCATACTTGGAGGAGACTTCAATATGGATCCGGATACGGAGGCGATTAAGCTCATTGAAAAACATGTTCAACCTGTATTTCCTTTGGAACATTTAAAAACGACATTTAATGTAAAAAGGAAAACTCAGCCCGGATATTCGACAGCGGTTTCAGATATGCTTTTTACGACTACAAATATCCGCCATATTGAAAAAACATGCCCGCAGGTTGATATTTCGGACCATTTGCCGCTTATTGCTGTTTTTGAGATGTAGAAACACGCGTCTACACCTCTATACCGTGGTCCAAAGGCTACCCGAAGACTGACTATTGACATTGCGGTCGATATGGCGTATACTGGGGAATGTAAGTTTCTCAGCCTTTTTTCTTTGGTTAATATCAGTAAAGAAACTAGGTATAGTGCCATAGAACCGCGGAGTTTATCAGCGGGAAAAGAATGGATGAGAAAGGTCGCCTTACATTCATTATTCATCATGATATCAACGCGAGTTTATGGCAAAAAAGCTATACATTGGCGGATTATCCTACAACACCACAGAAGATGGCCTGAAAGATGCATTTCTTCAGGCAGGTAATGTAGAATCCGCTTCAATCATCGTTGATCGAATGACGGGCCGATCCCGAGGTTTCGGTTTCATTGAGATGGCTAGCGATGCGGAAGCAGAGAAAGCTATCGAAATGTGGAACGGAAAAGAACTCGACGGTCGTCGTCTGACGGTCAATGAAGCGCGCCCTATGGAGAAGCGCGCCCCTCGAGCCGGCGGTTTCAACCGTGGCGGCGGGCAGGGAAATTGGTAATTTCCAACATCTACTAAACAGAGCATCCCGGGTAATACCGGGGTGTTTTGTTTTGTACATATCGCGATTTACCGCCTTCGCTCATATTTGCTATACTGTATATAAGAAAGGGGGTGATTGTATGAAGATGAACGCACTTGACTGGATAGTAATGATTCTCCTTATCATTGGGGGGCTCAATTGGGGTCTTGTCGGTTTTTTTGATTGGGATCTCGTAGCAGAAATATTTGACGCAGGTTCAGTAGCATCCCGGGTAGTATATGCGATCGTTGGGGTTTCAGCGCTCGTATTTATGATTCGCATGTTTATGATGAAATCCGAAAAGCCGGCAGTTATGCCTCAGCAATAGTTTTCATTATCCGATGTAGGGACCCGCTCAGACGAGCGGGTTTTTACTTTGGGAAAAAAAAGGTATACTAAACTCAGTTATGTATCATTATGCTTATGAATGAACCAATTGATCAGGAGTTGTCAGAATTTTTTGAAAAAAAGAAGAAATTGCTCCGTGAAAAAGGAAACTATTCTTTTAAAAAACTTGAAGAAGCGTTTCACCAACGGACAAGCGGGAGATATCTCGGAGACGTCATTTTTGGCGCCAATGACGGCCTGGTAACAACTTTTGCCGTAGTCGCAGGGGCGGCCGGAGCAGGACTGTCAGCAACAGTCATGCTCGTACTTGGTTTTGCTAACTTGGTTGCTGACGGTTTGTCGATGGGCTTGGGGAATTACCTAGGAAAGAAGTCAGAGGGCGATTATTCGAAAGGCCAACGACAGAAAGAGGCCTGGGAAATAGAGCATTTGCGCCCTGTCGAAGTGGCTGAAGTCAGGGGAATTTTTACCAAGTATGGATTTAAAGGAACAGATTTAGAGCGAGCAGTTGATATCGTTACTGCTGACAAAAAGGCATGGATAGATTTCATGATGTTGGAGGAACTGGGCATTATTGAAGAAGGCGAAAGCGCGCCTGCTCGGCACGGCGTTGCCACTTTTTTTGCATTTGCGCTTTCCGGTTTTGCGCCGCTCATTCCCTTTGTTCTCGGATTGTCTGTGTCACAGGGGTTGCCGTGGTCGATCATGTTGACTGCGGTCGCTATGTTTACCAGCGGAGCCTTTCGTGCCCGTATTACTCCGCGCAGATGGTGGAGGGCCGGTATAGAAATGTTATTGATCGGGACAATAGCTGCCGGTGCTGCATACGTAGTCGGTGCGATACTGGAACCGCTGTTAAAGTAAGACAATAGCGGGCGTTACCATTTTCGACCCGTACTATTATTCTCCGGCTCGCTAGTAATAGATGACCGGATCATCACAGACTTCTGTGCACAACATAACGGTGCCAAGAAGAGATACATCTGAGAGACGATTGATAAGTATTTTATTTGCCGAAATAGTGTATATATTATCACCGATATACAGTGCTCGCTGTATCGAGTTGCCGTCGCCATAGTATCTGTATCCGCTTTTTGTGAACAATTCGTCCGAGTCATAGTGCGTTACCTTGCCTTTGAGTGTGAACCCATGAGTAAGGTCCAGTGAAAATATATACGCGCCTTGGTACGTATATTCACCGTAGGTATTGGGTACTTCGTCACGCGTCTTGGTCTCTTCATCGATTTCTGCAAGCAGTACCGGCAGGATGAGGAGGTTTTTGTCATAGTCAAACAAAAATGCCTTGTGATCATGCAGAGCATACGAATCAGTTCCGCGGTCTCCGATTGTTGTTTTAAATAATTCTTTTGGATTGGAGACATCGGTGACATCAAAAAGTGCCAGTTTGAGTCCCTGATACCAGGCAAAATTTCCTTCTTCCGCCGCTATCGTATCTTTGCCGACTCCAATGACATGATTCTCATCATACGGGTGAAGGTAATCTGAGTAACCGGGAATTTTTAGTTTACCGAGGAGTTCGGGACTTTCCGGATTAGTCAGGTCGAGAACAAAAAGAGGATCAACTTTTTGGAAGGTCACGAGATACGCTTTGTCGCCGGTAAAACGCGCCGAGTAGATCTTTTCTCCTGGGGCAAGCTTGTCGATCTGTCCGACCAATTCCTGATGGTCATTAAAAATGTACACGCCGCTTGAAGCTGCGCTTTCATTCGAGCGGGATACCTCGCCGGTTGTTGTTGCAATGCGAAAAAATGATTTGTGCTCATCCATCGAAAACTGATTCAAAACATGTCCCGGAGCTTCAAGATGACCGGTGTAGGCTATAGCACCGTCATCAAGCGAGAATGTATGAACGGTTGTTTTTTCATCGGCAGGTGTTTGCAATATATCACCGATGAGGTCCTGCTCGGCGTATTGGGTTGCCGCTATGTAGAGTGTCTGTTGAGACGAATATACGGCTTCACTTGAACCGAGGATTGTTTCTTTCACAAGTGGTTTTGTCTCATCATCGATATCAAATGAACCGACGGTAATAAACTGTTGAGGTGTTACATCGGGAAAGTACGCAATATCATCGCACGAGGAAATCGGACTAAACACCGAGGCGGATATTTCCTTACCCGTGTCACGGTAGAGCGGCAGTAGTGCAGAACTCGTGTTATCGTCGGTATATACACGGTAATCAGGGTATGAGGTAACAACAAAGTAAATTGTTGACTCAATTTTCCTGGAAGTGACGTATGTTCCTTCAATTTCAACACTTCGTACGAATCTCGGATCTGAAGCGTCGGAAATATCATATGTCACGGCCGTCATAAAACTGTTGCTTTGGTCGGGCGGCATAATTCGCGCGGTACCGGACTGCTCGGTAAGTACCTGCGGTGTGCCGACGCCCAATACCGTTAAGCGGTCATCGTCAATAAATAGTTCACTTGGAGTTAATGAGAGGGAGGTCGTGCTCGTGAGTCGTGCTTCAGTTGCGGGATACGCTTTTGAAATCGTAAGATTTCCATGCGAAAGCGCGTACATGTACGTACCATCCGTTTTTACGATGTCGGCTTCATCAACGCCTTCAACTTGCACATTAGTGGTTGAATAATCGGGAGTTACAGATTCAGAGGCTGATTGAGACGTAGGGGAGAGTAAGAAGTCCTTGTAGAGAAAATTCGAATACCCTCTCTCTTGAGTAGTCTGCAAAGCATCTGTAATGGCTTCACATGATGCGTACGTTGTGAGTGATTCGTCTTGTCGTCGTGTATCATCAACCCTGCGTACCGAATCAAGAACCCCCTGTGAATAGAGCGTCATAACTCCCATGATAAAAAAAACTATGACCGCGAAAGGTGCGACAATTGCTGTAGTGGTAGTTTTCATATATATAGAATCAGGTTAGTGCAGTTAGTATACTCTTTTTCTTCAAAAGCAGGTATTGACAAATGCTGGTGGATGAATTAAGCTCATTCGCAACACCATTGCTATTTGTAAGCTAGGAAGGATCCGGCAGAATGAAACTTTTTCATTTTGGAAAAAGTTTTTCCATTCAAGATTGTCTCCACCTCCGTATGGAGATACTTGAATACGCTGGGATATACACCGGGCGAATGTTTTGCAAAGACTGTTTCAGGATCTTCTTTTTTAAGAAAAAGAAGTAGCGTATCACTATGATACGCTTTTTTTTGTTAAACAACGGTAGTCCATGTACCGTCTTGCGTAATATACAACGATCCAATGTGCAAGTGGTAACAGAAGACAAGCCTTGGGATGTAATTGATTAATTCTGTCCCGTAGAGTATAGTGCCTACGGGAAAAAATGAACTTTTAGAATAGGAGTGGCTGATATGAGCGTCGAAGCTCGTGTAAAAAAAGACACTAAATTGCACAAGATAAGTGCAAGGGCGGTCAGACCGATTATCGACATACTCGACCATACAGGCATTGATCCGAATGTCATTACATTCGGGAGTCTCCTGTTTGCACTTGGCGCCGGAATCTCTCTCTGGAGAGGATGGTGGTTAACCGCTGTTTTAATGCTGTTATGCAACGGTCTGTCGGATGTGATCGACGGTGAATTAGCGCGTCGAATTAAGGATCGGCGTAAGAGGGCACTGAAGGAAATGGGAGGATTTCTCGACGGAGCAATCGATCGAATTGCCGATCTGTGCATTTTTTTGGGATTAATTGCCCGCGCGTTCGACGTGTACGATGACCTACTGATCGTCATATGTATTGCTGCGGGGATAGGCATGCACCCGATTTCTAGCTATTTCAGGCAGGCCATTGAAAATATGGGGCATGGGAGAGACGCAAAACGACCGTTAACACGGGCAGGATTTCATGTTGCAATCGCAATTACGTGTCTCAGCGTCTTTATGACCGAGAATCTTGGAAATATACTTACGTTCATTTCCAGTTTCTTTCCTTGGTTAAAAGGTGTTGCCTCGTTTGTAACTATTCTGACCGTGGACAAATCGAGATTTGTTTTTTATTGGTCGACACTGACTACGGTTTGCTTATTAACAATCTTTGTCGGCGTTTTCCGCTTCGTGAACTACGTACGCATGTTCCTTCATCTTGAAAATAAACCCGCAGTTGATCCAATAAGACATGTTCTTAAGTAAACCCTCCGCAATTTCACGTGGAGGTTTTTTTATTGCAGTGCATCGACAAAAGCTTCAAAAAATGGTATGGTATATATCATCTTGAACTGTTTGTCGCATTCTGAAGAAAAAACAAATGTCACCATTACTGAAACGGCTATTACCATACACCCTCCTAGGAGTATGCGTTCTGTTTTGCATGGTTTTTTATCATACCGCGCTCGCACAGGAGAACGAAAACACGGAAGGTACAGCTGAACCTGAGCAAGAGTATACCGCTTTTTTAGTTTCGCCTAATACGGAAAATCCGATACGGCCGCCAGTGATTGATGGACTTACAGAGGTAGTGATCGATATTGTCCCACATTCTGCATCTGTTGGATATGTTACCGTAGATATGTTTCCATACCCGATGGGAACACGTAAAGAGATGCATTGTCCCGCAATACAGCGGGGATCAGACCGTCGTTGGCATCTGATTTGCGATACACTCGATCTCAGCCAGGGTATGTACGCGTTACGCGTACACGCCTACTCTTCGCAGGGTGACAGTACCGGACAGGAAGTTTTGCTTAAAACAGCCGGCGGCGCTGAACCGGTTTTTGGTCCTATTGGGGTTTTCCATGCTATACGATTTACCTCGGGAGTTCTCCCTTCAACTTTGGAAAAAAACGACCCAATCGCAATAGCATTTCCTTCCACCGTTGCAGGGGTTAGATTCGCCGCTGTTTCACCAGACGGTGCGAGATACGAGCTCCCTTTGCCGGAAAAACTTTCAATGGAAGAAGGTGAGGAAATATGGACAACGACATGGGATACGGCATATGTGCCAAGCGATGTGTACACCATTTTAGCATCATACACGACATCGGGGGGAGAAGTGTTCAGTGATACGTATTCTTCACAGGCGCTTCTGCAGAGCTCACCTGGCACATGCAAAGAGCGATGGGAATGTGCAGATTGGGACGCATGTCCTGGAACCGGAATTACCCGGGTGTGCGTGGACCAGCAGATGTGTAATCCTGCGGACGAGATCCGCTTTACCGATACGAATTTTGAAAAAAAAGACGGGACAGCGTGTGCAAAGAAATACCCCTTTGCAACAGTATTTATGCCGTCGAATGTCGTAAACGACGGCAAGCACATGGTTTTCATAAAAACGTATACGAACAATGTAGACGCAGTTGATTTGTTGTACAGCGACGGAAAAATGCCGTATGCGTCAGCCGGAGAAATGACGCCAAAAGGAATGTTTTGGGAAGGCCAAGTAGATGGCGCACTGTTTTATCAGCAGCAATATTTTTTTGTCCGGATGAAAACACATGAAGGATTAAGTGTCCTCAGCGCTCCGCATATTGTGCGTATGCCTTCCGGTGACAGCACATCTCTGCCATCTTTAAGTAAAGATTCAGATGCTGACGGTATCGAGGATGAAACAGAAGTCGTCGCCGGCTTCGCGCCTTATCTGTCAGATACCGACGCAGATGGCGTTGGAGATAGAGTTGAAGCCCAGCGCGAACTTGCGTCCGAGGACATCTCTGCAGAAACTGCTCAAGTATTGGGTCGCTCGCTAGAAAAGTATCTGCATAGTCATCCGTCAAATGAAAAGGAACGCAATTCCGATATCCGGCTCGTGCGGGTAATGGGGCTTCCAATCGCGCAGGCCGGCTCGTACATGGTATTTACGGGTGAAGCTGCTCCTGGAGCTCAGATTAATGTATTTATAGACAACGATGAGTATGTGAGTTCCGGACAAACAAATGTACACGGAAATTTCACACTTTTTTTGAATAGACGCCTTACCGACGGATGGCATGAAATACTGGCGGCAGTAGTCTCACGTGAGGATGGAAGTATCATCGCCCAAAGCGCCTCACAGCAATTTTTGACTCGCAACGGTAGAGTCGTCACCCCTGATGAATACGGACAAGTAGATACAGTTAGTGAGCCGGGTATTTCCACTCAAGATATCGTAGTGATTTTGCTAATGGCATGTATAGGAATTTTTTTGGCCTTTACGCTCATTCGTATCCAGCATTCCCGTGAAGCTGTATAATTAACCCATCTATATGAAAATTTTTATCGGCGGCGACCACCAGGGCATTGGTATGAAGAAGGCGTTAATTGATTGGTTACGCCGCAATCGTCGACATGTTGAAGACCTTGGAACTTTTTCCTCAAAACCGATTGATTATCCTGACATTGCAAAAAAGGTTGTTACCGCAGTACTTGCGAGTAAAACAAAAGGGATACTGTTATGCAGCTCGGGAGTCGGTGTTTGTGCGGCTGCAAACCGGTTTAAGCATATCAGAGCGGTGAATGCATGGAATACGGCAGTAGCCCGTTCAAGTCGTGTAGATGACGATACGAATATCTTATGTCTTGCCGCTGATTATCTGAGCGTGGCCCAGGCAAAAAAAATAGTCACCGTCTGGCTTGGACAGAATTTTTCAGGATACGTACGCCACAAGCGCCGCATTAAAAAAATTGACAGCGTATAATCATGGATATTGAGATACTTCCTACATTGCTCGTAAAGACCGTCGCTGAGGCAGAACACAACCTAAAATCTATACGAGGTCTTGCTCCGTGGATTCAAATTGACGTAGAGGACGGCATCTTGGTTCCCTCAAGGACACTTGACGCCCACGCTTTTCCTGAGTCAATGAGTTCTTTTTTTGTTGAAGTTGACCTGATGGTTCAAGAGCCTGCGATGTACATACAGGAGTGGTACCAGCGCGGAGCGCGGAGAATTATTCTTCATGTGGAGTCACAGGGCAATCTGACAGACCATATTACTTCTGTAAAAAAACTCGGCATGGAAGTCGCAATTGGGTTATTTCCCGATAGTCCGCTTACCCTGCTTAATCCCTTTTTGTCGGGCATTGACCGGGTTTTGCTCCTTGCGGTCACACCTGGTTTTAGCGGAAGCAGGTTTATACCTCATATACTCAAAAAAATACAAGACTTACGATTACTCAGTCCTCAGGTCGTTATCGAAGTAGACGGCGGAATGAACAAAGATACAATTCCCCCCGCGCGTGATGCGGGTGCAAACGCGTTCGCGGTCAATTCATCCATTTTTTCTTCATCTGATCCTCGTTCGACATATACTGATCTTCGTCGATCTTTGGGGGTGTGATACACTGAGTGTATGAAAACGTACAGCCTTTCGGCATTAAACACCATTTCAGCAAACATCCGTGAAGATATTATTTCAATGCTTCTCGCTGCAGGCTCTGGGCATTCAGCCGGACCGCTTGGGATGGCAGACGTTTTCACAGCACTGTATTTTTGCGTGTTGAATCATGCACCGCACAAACCGCGCTGGGACAACCGTGACCGCCTAGTACTTTCGTGCGGGCATTTAGCACCGCTGCTTTACGCAACATTAGCACGTGCCGGATATTTTCCAAAAAAAGAATTAAAAACATTACGCAAGCTCGGGTCGCTTCTTCAGGGACATCCGCACAACACTCTTCCTGGAGTAGAAACGTCAACCGGGCCACTCGGACAGGGAATATCGGTTGCTGTCGGCATGTCGCTTGGCGCCGCACTGCTTAAGCGGTCATATCAGGTCTATTGTGTTATGAGTGACGCCGAACAACAGGAGGGACAAACGTGGGAGGCAGTCATGTTTGCCGGAAAAAACCGATGTGCAAATCTTACGGCGATCATTGACCGCAATAATATTCAAATTGACGGATATGTAGAAAATGTTATGCCGTTGGAGCCTCTTCGAAAAAAGTATGAGGCATTCAACTGGCACGTTATTGAAGTCGACGGACATAATATACGTCAGGTTATTGATGCCTGCAACACAGCAAAAGCGATTTCAGAGAAACCCGTTCTCATTCTTTGCCATACCATCCCGGGTAAAGGCGTCGACTTTATGGAATTTTCGCCGGCATGGCACGGGAAGACTCCGACAGCCGAGGAGGCGCGCCGTGCGCACAGGGATCTCCATCGTTTACGGACGCTTAACGGTAAAATCATCTCTGAACATGAGTAACGTATTCGTACCATTACGCAGAGAGAAAGCAAAGCTTGTTGCACCTCGTGACGGGTTTGGAGAGGGGATGGTGCTGGCTGCAAAAAAGAATCCCCGTATAATCGCTTTATGCGCCGATGTTACCGAATCGACACGCCTGCATACTTTTCGAGCAAAATTTCCAGATCGCTTTATCGAAATGGGAGTTGCCGAGCAAAATATGGCCGGCGTAGCCGCCGGACTTGCTCTGGCAGGCTTGTCTCCGTGTGTGGTTGCATATGCTGTTTTTTCACCGGGACGCAACTGGGATCAGATACGGGTTTCAATTTGCTACAATAATGCAAATGTAAAGATTGCCGGCGCACACGCGGGTTTGACTGTAGGACCGGACGGCGCAACGCATCAGGCGCTTGAGGATATCGCAATCATGCGCGTACTTCCGAACATGACCGTCCTGTGTCCGGCGGATGCTATTCAGACAAAAAAAGCGGTCACTGCGGCGTTTGAAAGAAAAGGTCCGGTGTACATCCGGTTTGGCCGCGAACCTATGCCTGTGGTCATTAATCCACACTCAACATATACGATAGGGAAGGCGGATGTGCTTATTCCCGGCGATGACGCGGTCATTATCGCCTGCGGGTCAATGGTATACGAAAGTATGGTTGCAGCCCGTTTACTCCGTAAGACGGGCATACACGCGGCTGTGATCAATAACCACACGGTTAAGCCGTTAGACCGCACAACAATTATACGCACGGCGAGAAATACGGGTGCAGTGGTCACTGCAGAAGAACACCAGATACAGGGAGGAATGGGCTCTGCGATCTCTGAGGCGCTTTCCGCGGAGTGTCCGGTCCCCATCGAGCAGATCGGTGTAGATAATACCTTTGGTGAATCAGGGACAGCGGGTGAGTTATTGACAAAGTACGGGTTAACGTCGGATCATATAGTTAAAGCGGTTCTTCGTGTCATTAAACGAAAAAAGCATGCTCACACATTATAAGTCTCTTATGCGACGCGCCTATAAAGGCGGCTGGGCAATCGGGGCATTTAATACCTCAAATCTTGAGACAAGTCAGGCAATCATTGAAGCGGCGGAAGAGCTTCGGGCGCCTGTCATAATTCAGACAACTGAAAAAGCCATAGGGTACGCCGGAGTCGACGTATTATCGGGCATGGTCAAGACATTAGCTGCACGTGCGCATGTTCCTGTCATTCTCAATCTTGATCACGGACGTTCATTGCAGATCGCGCAGATTGCCGCGCGTCATGGGTATACTGCGCTCATGATAGACGGTTCCAAGCTTCCGTTCAAAAAGAATCTTTCTATTACCCGTGCGGTCGTAAAAGTTGCCCGGGCGTACGGGATTGGTGCTGAAGGCGAGCTGGGCACTATTGGGGGTGTCGAAGATTTTATCCACCATAAGAGCATTCTCATGACAGAGCCGGAAGATGCTCAACTGTTTGTACGACAAACCGGTGTCGATATCCTAGCAGTTGCTTTTGGCTCTTCTCATGGGCTTCCCGTCAAGGGAGAGCATCTTGATTTCACACGTTTAGCTCAAATTCGCAAAGCCATTCCCGGCGTACCGCTTGTCTTTCACGGTGCGTCGTCCACACGAAAAGATTTTATTAAAAAGGCTATCAGACTCGGCGTGTGCAAAATAAATATTGATACGGATATTCGTGAAGCATTCAGTACTGCATTACGCAAGAAACTGGCGAGCGATACCAAGGTCTACGATACTCGTGATATACTCTCATATGCGCGAGAAGCCGTAAAGAATGTTGTAAAAGAAAAAATCCGTATGTTTGGCAGTGCTCATAAGGCTTGAAATATATGTACGACATATTTACATTCGGACAGGCTACCCAGGACGTGTATTTGATGAGCAAAAAGTTTAAGGTAATACAAAACACCCGTTCTTCGAGTGCTCAGGCGGCGTGCTTTGCCTTTGGCTCAAAAATGGAGCTTGACGATGTCCTATTTGAGGTCGGCGGCGGGGGTACAAATACAGCGGTAACCTTTTCTCGTCTTGGTCTTTCGACGGCTGTGGTAACTAAAATTGGTTCTGACGCCGCCGGTGAGGAAATTATTACGTCACTCCACGAACATGGGGTGAGCTCGCATTTTGTATCCGTTGACGATCGTATGCGTTCCGGATATTCGACGATTTTCCTCAATATAGCCGGTGAACGCGCCATTTTAGTCTACCGAGGCGCCAGCCATTCGTTAAAACCAACTGACATCGACTGGAAACATATTGATGGTCGGTGGATATACATTTCTTCACTCGCAGGAAATCTCACGTTAGTAAGAAAGATTTTTGCGCATGCCAAGAAAAAAGGTATACGGGTCGCATGGAATCCGGGCGCGCTTGAACTGCAGGCGGGAATTAAAAAAATTGGTCAACTCGTCCGTCATGTTGATGTACTTCTTTTGAACAGAGAAGAAGCCGTGACACTTCTGGGAGCCAGACATGAAAAAGATATCGACCTTGTACGCAGACTCGATAAGGCATGCGAAGGAATAGCTGTTATTACCGAGGGTGAAAAAGGTTCATGGGTATGCGACAATACCGTGGTACGCCGTATTCATATCCGTCCGGTGAAGGCTGTGGACACGACCGGAGCGGGGGATGCCTACGGTTCAGGGTTTGTTGCGGGGCTTATTAAAAGACCCGGTGATATCGATTATGCGCTTCGTCTTGCTTCAATCAATTCTGCATCTGTTGTTCAGGAAATCGGTGCAAAACACGGCTTAATTTCGAGAAAACTGCCTCGTACCTCTTGGATGCGCATACGCACACAACTCTTCCCGTCAGCCTGAGCGAGGTTGTCAAAAGGAGGTGATCGTATGGAAACATGTCCAGATTGCGGCCATGAACATAACGAAGACGGTACATGCGCCTGCGGGTGTACGTCAGTAGGCTAGGTTTTTTTGCAAAGTGCAGCAAAAAGTAAGCAGTATTGACACATGCTTAATATTTTGGTAGTATTAGAAAAAGTTTAATTCGGGAAAATCGTACACCTACAATCCACGGAGGGAGATGTGGAGCAAAAGATTATCGTGGGCATAACGCTCACGCAGTGGGTACTGAAGATGATAGTGTGCATTGTGTACTCACTGCGACAACAGCGAAGAGAAGCGTCCAAAGCGGCGCAAACATCAAAATGATCCTGCCAATGGCAGTTTTTTTATTATCTGCTATTGGGAACGTTACCTCTGTATATTAAAAAGAAATCACCTTATCGTACGTCGTAAGCATTTCGTAGAGCTCCCGAATACCCGACGCATTACAGAGCGGCGTTTCACCGGCATTTCGAAGACGAAGGCAGGTGGTACACGCTGAGATTCTTCCTCCGGCATCAATAAATTTTTGCATCAGCCCGCGTATGTCAAATTGCTCGGTCGTTCGTTCCTCCGCCTCTACACCCTGACTGATGAGGAACACCGTGGTAGTATCTCCGGCCTCATGCGAAATATTGGCCAGACGGAATGCGCTCCAGATTGTTTCCGGTTCGCTTGAATAAATGCAAATGCCTAGTTTCATATTATTTATTGAATACTGTTAATGCGATTATTTGGTGAGATAAGCCTCAAAAACTGCGTGTTCATCCTCAACGATGTTCTCATGATGATAGTTTGCTGGAACAATCCACTTGTAGAAACTGTGGTCCGGACCAAGCGTCACGTGAGCAGTGTTTGATGTACATACGAAAAAAATACCAACAATATGCCACTGTTCATTTCGAACGACCGGCCGCCACTCACTAACCCAGAGAGGTTTTTTGAGTATAACGGTAAGGCCAGTTTCCTCGCGAATTTCTCTGTGCAAACTTTCTTCAACATTTTCATCGGGATTCATTCTCCCACCGACGAGCCCAAAAACTCCTGGAAGCGTACCATCTGAATACGTCGTGGACTCGCGTACAACCAGGACTTTACCCTCGTGAACAATAAATCCCTTTGTTGCTACGAATAAGTGACTCAACGGGTTCTTCTTCTCGTTTCTCATCTTTTTATATACAATAAGGCTATTACCTTCATATGTCAGAATACCGCAAATACAGGCTTTTAGAAATACTGCCCGGTGCGCTCGTGTGGACGACGCTTATCGGCTGTATCGTGCTGTCGGTTTTCAAACCACTGTGGGCGATCTATTTTATCATCGTATTCGACCTTTTTTGGTTATTTCGTATCAGTCACTTTATAAGTCTGACTATTTTCGGGTATCAGCGATTTCGCAAAGAATCGCGTATTGACTGGCTGGCCGAAACAAAGAAAAAAGGGAACTGGCAAAAAATCTACCACCTCGTTTTCATTCCCACATATACCGAGCCATATGAAGTTCTGCGTGAAGTTTTTGAAGGACTAAAACTATCCCGTTACCCCCTTGAACAGATGATTGTGGTGCTTGCCGGTGAGGAGCGCGACCGCGTTAATTTCGAGCTGTACGCACAAAAACTCGTCGCTGAGTACGCGCCACTTTTCAAAAAAATTCTCGTTACAATGCACCCCCAGGGTCGTTCGGGTGAAGTAGCGGGTAAAGGTTCAAATCTTGCATGGGCAGGGCGTGAATCGAAAAAATATATTGATTCATTGGGTATTCCGTATCGCAATGTCATAGTATCATCATTTGACGCTGATACCGTCGTGCATCCGCAGTATTTTGCGCATTTGGCATATCGGTACCTGACGCATCCTCATCCGACCCGGGCAAGCTTCCAGCCAATCGCCCTGTTTAACAATAATGTCTGGGAATCGCATGCATTCAGCAGAGTGGTGTCGTACAGCACAACTTTTTGGCTCATGTCCGAACAGATGCGTCCTGAACGCTTGTCAACATTTTCGTCTCACAGCATGAGTTTTCAAGCGCTTGTGGAAATAGGCTTTTGGCAGGAAGATATTGTGACAGAGGATTCGCGCATCGGTCTTCAGGGGATCATGCACTATGACGGGGGCTATTCCATTGAGCCCATGTATATCCCGCTCTCAATGGATATCGTAAGTGGAAAAAACTTCTGGCAGACGGTAAAAAGCCAATATCGCCAACAACGCCGATGGGCATACGGCATTGAAAACTTTCCCTGGATGATATGGAATTTCGGAGCAAATCGCAAGATTCGCTTTCTGACAAAATTCAGATATATTTTTAACCAGCTTGAAGGCGTGTACTCCTGGGCGACCGCACCACTCGTCATTTTCATCGTTGGACGATTACCCTTGTGGCTTGCAAACCGCCAGGACACGGTTTCTGCGGCAGCGCAAAACACGCCGCACATTCTCCAATGGTTGATGGCCGCATCGATGATCGGCATATTTTTTTCAGCTGTCCTTGGCGCAACTCTCCTTCCACCGCGTCCTCCGACTGCTTCACGATGGCGATATCTGTTTATGATCTTACAGTGGGCATTACTGCCGTTCACACTTATTATTTTCGGTTCTATCCCGGCTACCGAGTCAGTCACCCGTTTAATGCTTGGGAAGTACCTCGGTTTCGATGTTACTCAAAAGGTGAGAAAAAGAACACCGATCCTACGTTCTCCGGAAGGCACGTCAGTACATTAACGTTTAGCTTGAATTGAATACACATAAAATGAACTGGCGCCCGAGTCCCCGGGACGCGTTTTTATGACAGAATCAAGTTGTAGATCGGGAAATTGGTATCCATAGGATACAATTTTTGTCCCGGGCCGCAGTGCTGTTTGCAGATGTTCGGCTATTTTTTGCATAACATCTCCGATGAGGAAGCAAAATACTACTGTAGCACCTGTTAAATCTGATTTCATAAAGTTTTCAAACACCACTTCGGTTTTTAGCCGTCGTGTGGCGATGCGTCCCTTTGCTAAAAAATATGCCAGCGGGGATATCTCAAAGCCTTTTGTTGATGCACCGGTTTTTCTTTCAATATATTCAAGAACAGCGGCGTCACCGCAACCTAAATCATACACCGTGTCTGACGGGGTGATAATGCAGTTTTCCAGGAGAAGCGCAATATTTTTTTCCGGAGTCTTCACCCAGGGTACACGTGTGTACAACAGGGTGAGCAAGATCCAAATTACCAGGCAGAGACCGAGAATGCTAAAAAAGAGCGCCATGATGGTGCCAAGGACAAACATATTCATCATTCAAGAACAACCGGAAGCTTGCCGCCAAAGCCATTTACAAACTCTTTTGCGGTCATCGGCTTTTTACCAGCAATCTGCAAGCGAACAATGGACAATTGCTCTGCGGTCGTATCAACAAGAAGTTGTGTGCCATCCCACGTAAGTCTACCGGATATTGGTCCTGCGGGTGAGCGTACTGGTTTCGCATCTAAAATTTTCATATTTTCTCGGATAAATTGCGTGAAGGAGCCTGGCCAAGGGGTCATGGCCCGAATATGACCGTCTATCTCAATAGCGGACTGCTTCCAGT